>JBJMGS010000041.1:0-6958 GCA_045807785.1 Pyrinomonadaceae bacterium | reverse complement strand
TCAGCGGAGCTACGCCTGGCGAGTCGAATGCGTCCGGCAGCACCGACAGTTACCAGGCTTCATCATTTCCGAATCAGGTCGCCACTGAAGAGTATCGTGTAGTGCGAGGCCAGTTGCTTGATGCGCAGACCGACACCTTGAGAAACCGCTTCATGCGCTGGCTGACCTTGGCCGGCAATCTGGCCGGAGCCTTTACGTTCTCGATTAATGAACAAGGAATCGTGAAGGGGATCGCCGCGGCAACCGGCGTCGGGATACCTGGCGTTGCTACGGCATGGCCGGATAAGACCATCGAACAACTTAACCGCGTGAGCGACTTCGGGTTTCGTTCCAACACGGTGATTGGCAAACAGGGATCGGAAGTCGTCGTCTGCTTCTTTCCCATCGACCGGTTCCTGACGTCGGGCTTTCGTAAGCTCTTCCTGAAATCCCCGGCGCTCTTCTTTGCGCCGTTACAGATGCTGGTGGACAAGTCCATCCAGAACGATGTCAAAGCAGCCGTGGGGGACTTGACGGAAGGACTTCCGGTCGACTTCACTAAATTAAGAGCGGGGTTGCCATGCTACATGGCTATCCGCCATGGGGAGCGCACCGATCCCCAATACGACGTCTGTCTCGATCAATTTGCTCTCGAGATCGTGAAAGACAATAACGGGGCGGAGGTCGTCCCGCGCAGATTTCAGGTCAGGCATGCTGAGAAGAGCCCGCCCAGCCCGGCTGACCTTACAAAATTTTATGTTTTCATGGGCCTCGAATTTCTCGGCGGCGTCAGCCTTAATAGAGTGGTCGTCACTGTCGACGGGGTGATGTCCGTTGACGCGAACACGATCGCCGCCAGACTTGACGAAGTGGAAATAGTCAAAGTGGGCAGCTGCGGCGATGCTGGTAGCGAGTGCTTCTGGACGGACATTACCGCAGACGGCGGGGTAAGAAAAGGGATCGTTCACGGCTCGTACCTGACGGGCGGCACCGTAAAGCTCGCAGAGCAAAACGACCTGAGCATTACTGATCTGAAGACGATCGCCGAAGAATCAGACGACCGAGAGCTACACTTCTCTTTCAAACTCGGCCAACCGGTACGTTCGCAAACCAAGCTTCACTTCACCGTGAGCAAGCCTCAGCCTGCTTCCGCCAGCGCCAGTGGCAAGCCGCTGGAGAGCAATGCGTTTGAATACCTGGTGGCTTATTCACCTGCCGCGACGGGAATAGACTCCATTAGTCTATCCGGCAACACGCTGACCGTTAAGGGCAGAGGCTTCAACCCGCCCATGGTGGTCGCTCTTCATTCCGAAACCGGAGAGGAGGAGGAGGTCCCAGTGGCCAGCGCGCCCGCCCCCACCCGGAATCAGTTTGACGTTGCCGTCCCTGCCGGCCTCAAGCCCGGTTGCTGGTTCGTTCAAGTGAAGGCAGGCGGACTTTTTTCTAACGAATCAGACAAATTCGCGGTCGAACCCACGCCGACACTCGATTCCGCCGTGCGCACCGACACGTCCATCGTGGTGACCGGAACGGATCTGGTTGACTTCTCACACTGCGGCGACCAGAGGATAAGCTTTAAATTCTTACCCGATCCAACACCTGCTGTAGCGGCACCTGCTGCCGTGCCACTGGCGGTTCTGAATTGGAACAACGGAAAGCCGGTGCTATCGCTTCCTCCCGGAGCGGCCAAGGCGGACACGTTGAAGGGGAAGGTGCAGGTCTTTAAAAAGGGCACTCTGGTCACAACACAGGGGGAGGCCGAACTGAAGTCGATCTCCCAATAGCGCGGGTCGATTACGAGGAGCGCCACGAGACGGATCTGTGGCGCTCCTTTCGGATGCAATTTATTTCCGGGGCGCGAGGCAGCCCCCGCCCCGCTGGCTCTCACTTGCCCCGGCGGAGGACAAAATGCCTAACGTCGAAATCCCACTCCACCTTTGCCAAGTGCTCGAAGAAGAGTTTGAGAGCATGCATGAGACACTGGATGTGGGCGGCCAGGGCGACGAGATCGCCTTAAGCGATGAGCACGGGCGGGAGGTTTATGGGACGGTCAAGAAGGACTGGGACTTTCACGAGAATCACGTCTTCCGCGGGCGGCTCGCGGACAGGCTACGTCGCGCGCAGAGTCAGTTGGCGCAGTCACAGCAGGGCGGGGAACCGCCAACCGGTAGTATGCCGGGGGCGGCGGAGTCGGACGTTGCGGCCTATATCGCTTGCAATTATAAGGAACTGCTCGACGACTCGGTTGAACAGGACCCGCTTAAGGACTCCGCTTACATCGGCCACCTAAGCCGCCTCCTCGACGACACTAAGCTCTTTAAGCGGGAGTTCTTCGAGCGGCTGACAACCATGCGCGGGGAGACGCGCGCGCTGGCGGAGCTCCTGTGGGAGGACGAGGCGGGCAGCTTTGCCGCCAGCGGCGGCAAGGCCAGCGACCTGACGCGGGTCAGGCGGCTGCTCCTCGAAGATACTTTTCCCGAAGAGATCAGGCGCGCGTACGACCTGCGAGTCGCGAGGGTCATCCAGCGGATTCATCTACTCGGCGCCGGGCGTTCCGCGATCTGCCTCTCGGGCGGTGGCATCCGCAGCGGCACCTTTGCCCTCGGCATCCTGCAATCGCTCGCCGGGCGCGGCTTCCTTGAGCAGTTCGACTACCTCTCGACCGTCTCAGGCGGCGGCTACATCGGCGGCTGGCTCTCCGCCTGGATTCACCGGCACGCCGACGGCCTGCCCGGCGTCGTCGACGAACTCAAGGGCGCGGCGCGCGCCTCTAAGCTGGAGCCCGAGCCCGAGCCGCTGCGACACCTGCGCGACTACAGCAACTTCATCACTCCGAAGACGGGCATCCTCTCCGCCGACAGTTGGACGTTTATCATCATCTACCTCCGCAACCTGCTCCTGAACTGGGTTGTGCTCGTGCCGCTGCTCGCCAGCCTGCTCATCATCCCGCGCGTGGGCGTCGCCGCCGTCCTCGCGCCGGTGCGCTGGAGGACTGTGGCCGGGCTGCTCGTGTTCCTGATCGGCGGGGCGGCGCTGCTCAGGCCGCGCCTGCTCGCACAGATCAAAGCCGGGCTGCTCGGTCTCCGAAGGCGCAACGTACTGCTCTTTGCAAGTTTCCTACTCCTGCTCGCCGCCGCAGTCGTCGCCGCCTATCTCATGCGGCCAGACTGGTGCAGGCGCGTGGCCGTGGCGCTCTACAACCCACGCGCGACCCTGCTCGCGTTCGGCGCGCTCCTGAACGGCTACGCCGTCGCGTTCATGAGGCTCAACCGGCCCAGCAACGGCGGCGTGATCCGGCCCGGAACTTTCTGGGACAAGCGCCGAGACCAAAACACCTTCCTCTGGTTCTGCCTGCTCCCGCTCTGCCTCTCGGCCACGCTGCTCACGCTCTTCTGGGCGTGGCACACGCGCGCGCCGCGCGCCACGCAGTGGCGGGAGTTCGTCTACTTCCTCATCTTCGGCTTAGCGGTCGGCGTGTTTAGCCTCGCCCTTTACTGGCTCTTCATCCGGAGCACGTTGAAGTACGACCCGGCGGAGCAGGAGCTGAGGGAGGCGCACGGTCGCGCCGCGGCTAAAGCGACGCAAGGCTCTGCGGACGCGCGGGGGCAGGACGAGCGCGCGAGGGAGGAAGTGCTCGGCAAACAAATGGATAAGCGGAAGGCCGCGGTGGGTCTCAACATCCGGCGCGAGGCGATCGTCATGGTCATCCCCAGCCTCCTCGGGGCGTTCCTGCTGTGGGTGGCGGCGACGAGGATAGACGCCTTCGACCACCCCATCGTTAAAGAGTTCGGCCTGGTCAGATACTTTCTGGAATCTAGGGAGGAGCTACTGCCCTACACGCACTGGTGGGGCGCGGAGATTTACACGGCGCTCGCCTTCCCCGTCTACCTGCTGGTGATCTTCCTCGGCATCACGCTCTTCATCGGACTCACGAGCCGCCGCACGGAGCTGTCGCCGGGCGCGCGGCGTGTGGCTCAGCCCGAGCAGAGAGGACTGCGGCGACTGCTGGATCGGGTGCGCCACCCGTTCGACAAAGTCTACGTCGAGGACGAAGACCGCGAGTGGCTGGCGCGCGCCAGTGCGTGGCTCTTCATCGTGATGGCGGGCTGGCTCTTCTTCAGCGCGCTCGTCATCTTCGGCCCGATGCTCTACTTCGCCTTCGAGAAGTGGCTGGTGGCTGCGGGCGGCCTCTCCGGCCTGATCGCCGTCCTCGGCGGGCGCAGCGCGGGCACGTCCGGCTCGAAGAAGAATGGTGAGAAGCAGAGCGGCTGGCGCGGCGTGCTCGCGTCGCTCGGCGTCAACGTCGTCGTCCTCGCCTCGTTCGTCTTCTTCGCCTGCCTCGTCCTCGCCGTCGGGCTGCTGACCGGCACGGTCATCGCCTGGCTGGGACAGTACCTGCCCGCGTTCCTCGCCGGCTCGCACCCCTTCGAGTTCGCCAGGCATTATCCGCTCACGAGTGCTCAGGACGCGCTGCGTGTGACGCACTTCCCGTCGTGGCTCTTGCTCGCCCTGCTCGCGCTCGCGCTCCACCTCTTCGGGCGCGGCTTCTCGTGGCTCATCAACCTCAACAAGTTCTCGCTACACGCGGGCTACCGCGACCGCATCATCCGCGCCTTCCTCGGCGCGTCGCGCGGGCGGGGCGAGCGGCAGGAGAACCCGTTCACCGGCTTCGACCCGCGTGACAACCTCTACTTGGACGAGCTGCGCCCCTGGATGCTGAGGGAGTCGGACTTCATGGAGCCGGACGGCCTCGCCTCGTTCGTCGCCGCGCTGGCCCGCCCAGAGTCAGTGGTGGCGGCGGACGAATCGGAGGAGGCGCAGCAGGTTGCGAACGACAGGAGGGGGGTGGCCCTCTACCTGCACAGCCTGCTGGAGAATATCGGCGGCGATGCGGAGAGGTATTGGGACAAAGACTCTTCGGAGAGTATTGATACTAACCCCTCGTTCCGCACGGCCCTCTTCGGCGATCTGAGCCGCATACTGCCGGTCTACCCGTTCGACAAGGACGCGGCGTTCAAGCCGTATTTGGAAGGCGCGTGGGCAAGGTACGAGGGGCTGGCCCTACCCGACCGCGGCGGCGGCGAAGATTCCAAGCCCGTCAAAGATTCCAATGGCGGCAAAGATTCCAAGCCCGGCGCGTCCAACGTCCTGCTCAACCGCCTGCTGCTGTTGCAGGCGTTCCCCGACAGTCTGAAGTATCCGCCGCGGCTCTATCGCCTGATGCACGTCGTCAACATGGCGCTCAACCTCGTCGGCGGTGACCGGCTGGCGTGGCAGCAGCGGCGCGCCGAATCGTTCACTTCGTCCCCGCTCCACTCTGGCAGCCTCTTCGTCGGCTACCGCCACACGCGCGAATACGGCGGGAAGAACGGCATCTCGCTCGGCACGGCGATGGCCATCTCGGGCGCTGCTGCCAGCTCCAACATGGGCTATTTTTCCCCGTCGCCTTTCGTCACGCTGGCGCTCACTTTCTTCAACGCGCGGCTCGGCTGGTGGCTCGGCAACCCCGGCGTCTACGGCGCGCAGACCTTCTTCCGCTCACACCCGACGAGCGCCCTCAGCCCCATCCTCGACGAAGCCTTCGGACTGACCGACGACAAGAACCCGTACGTGCTGCTCTCCGACGGCGGACATTTTGAGAACCTCGGCCTTTACGAGATGGTTCTGCGCCGCTGCCGCAATATCGTCGTCGTCGACGGCTCGGCAGACCCCGAGGGCTCGCTCGAAGGTCTCGGCGACGCGGTGCGCAAGATTCGCATTGACCTCGGCATCCCCATCGAATTCAAAGTGCCCTTCCCGATCCTGCCGCGCCCGCGCAGCGAGGAGTGCGCCAGTGGCGGTTATTGCGCCGTCGGCGACATACACTACGAGGACGTTGACGGCGGGCCAGCCGACCGCGTCGCCCGGCGCTGCGCGCACGAGCGCCACCACATGACCGGCAGGCTCGTCTACATCAAGCCCACGATCTACGGCACGGAGCCGCGCGACATATTCAATTACGCCATGAGCCACCGGGACTTCCCACACGAGTCCACCGCCGACCAGTTCTTCGACGAGCCGCAGTTCGAGAGCCACCGCATGCTCGGCTATTACATCCTCGAACAACTCTACGAGGAGGCAGCGAAGACGAGCCCGCAAGGCGAAGACCCCTGCCAAAGTCGCGACCTCACGAAGTTTTTCAACTGGCTAAACCAGAGGGCTGAAGAGGAACACCAGAAGGCACAAACAGCTTGACCTGACCGTAGCCGCGCGCTTCTTCCGATAATGTATCTTATCCCCCAGAGATGGTAGTGTTGCGAGAATTTTCTGACTACCCAAGACATGGGGTCAGAAGGATGGCCTACGGCACACTCATTGTAGCCAAAATATTTTTTGCAATACAACCCACAAAAGTCCCCACAGGGGCTCATGAATGACAGGAGCGCGTGTGGTATCTTGGCGGGAGCCTCTGTAAGGAGGAATTAGCTTTCGGAGTATGTTGTCTTTTCGTTAGAAGTTATTAGAACAACCTGCGTAGAAAGTGTCTTTATGCAAAAACAGCTACTCGCTATGATTTTAGCGAGTAGCTGTAATTGTTGCCATCTCTAGCTTTATTGCTACTCCGCAGGTAGGGCTCGAACCTACAACCCTCTGGTTAACAGCCAGAGGTGGACGTTAGGCTACCCTCACCCCCTTGATGGTCTTTGCCCTGTCCCGCCTCTTCGTGCGAGCAGTCTTCGCTCGCAGCAGTCTAATGTTAGCGAGCTGCCGCGCGGCTCGCTGGAACGCCTTCGCGCACTGGTCGGCCATGCGGAATGCCTGCTCTAATGCCTCGGCCTCTCTCTGGTAGGGCACGTCCCACGAGCCCGGCCCCCACTGGTTGGCCCTCTCCTCGTCCTTTCGATGCTCCTTCCACTTCCTGTACTCATAGGACTCGTTGCGCGGCTCGCCCTGGAAGCGGATCATTGCCCTCTCCGTCCACTCTAGCTGCATCACGTAG
>JBJMGS010000040.1:0-12144 GCA_045807785.1 Pyrinomonadaceae bacterium | reverse complement strand
CCAAGCGGCCGATCTCATAGACGGTCAGGATGTTCGGATGATTGAGGGCGGAGGCGGATTTCGCTTCCTGCACGAAGCGGCGCACGCGGTCTTCGTCCGTCGCCACTTCGGCGAGCAGGATTTTGAGCGCGACCTGTCTCTCCAGTTCGGTGTCTTCGGCCAGATAGACCTCGCCCATGCCGCCGGCACCGATCTGTGAACGGATTTTGTAGCGGCCTAGCCGCGTGTTCGGGGGAAGGGGCATACAAACGACGGGAACGCGGGGTTCGATGGCGCAAGACTCTATAACATAGCGGTGAAAAGTGAAAGGCGTTATAACTCTGGCGGCTACTGAGGTTCACATCCCGGGTTGCGAAGGGGTTAGAAAAAGGGGCGCCGGCTGTGCGAGATGGTACAGACCGCCGGAACCTTGCGCCTGTATGTTTAGCACCTCTCGTCTCGGCGAGCCGGGGGGCGTGTGGGTGGCGTCTGGCGAGCAGGCTCCGCTCGCTCACTCAAGCGGTAGCGGCGAGCGGCCAAACGGAATTTCCCCACCTCGAAGCGGTGTAAACGACATGCAGCACGGACAGAGTCGGCGCAAAAGTTCCCGGCGGGCTGAAGACCTCTACCGCAAATCCATCGAAGACGTGCGCGACTACGCCATCTTCATGACGGATGCGCGGAACCTCGTCGTCAGTTGGAACCACGGCGCCGAGCGCATCCTCGGTTACGCCGAGGCGGAGGTCGTGGGGCACAGCGCGGCCATCTTCTTCACGCCCGAAGACCGCGAACGGGGCGAGGACGAAAGAGAGATGGCGAAGGCTGCCGCCGAGGGGCGCGCGGAAGACGAGCGCTGGCACCTGCGCAAGGACGGCACGCGTTTCTGGGCGAGCGGCGTCGTCACATCTGTGCGCGACGACGCCGGCCAGTTGCTCGGCTTTACCAAGGTCATGCGCGACATGACCGAGCGCAAGCGGCTCGAAGAGGAGCGCGACCGCTTCTTCTCGCTCTCGATGGACATGCTCTGCATCGTCGGTCTCGACGGCTTCTTCAGACGCGTCAACCCGGCATTTGAAAGAGTGCTCGGCTACACGGCGGAGGAGATGCTCGCGAGTCCCATCTTTGATTTCATCCACCCCGAGGACCGCGACGCGACCCGCGCCAGCTACGAGAAGCTCTCGCAGGGCGAGCCGACGAAGTCTCTGGAGAATCGTTTCAGGTGTCAGGACGGCTCTTACAAGTGGGTCGGGTGGAGCTATTTCCCCGTCCCCGAAGAGGGGCTGGCGTTCGGGGTCGGGCGCGACACGACGCAGATCAGGCAGGTGCACGAAGTCCTCCGCCTCCGCGCGGAGGAGATGGAGCAGGCCAACCGCATCAAGGACGAGTTTCTCGCCACGCTCTCTCACGAGCTGCGCACGCCGCTGACAGCCATGCTCGGCTGGTCGCGCCTGCTGCGCTCCGGCCAGCTCGACGAAGCGGGACGCGAGCGCGCCGTCCAGATTATCGAGCGCAACGCCGAAGCGCAGGCGAGGCTCATCGAAGACCTGCTCGACGTGTCGCGCATCATCACGGGCAAACTGCGACTCGAAGTTCGTCCCGTCTCGCTCGCGCCCGTCGTCGAGGCCGTCGTCAACGGACTGCGCCCGGCAGCCGAGACAAAGTCGCTGCAACTCGAAGTCTTGATCGATCCCGCGTCGGGAGTCGTCACCGGCGACCCGGAGCGCTTGCAGCAGGTCGTCTGGAATCTCGTCTCCAACGCGATCAAGTTCACGCCGAAGGAAGGGCGCGTCGAGGTGCGGCTTGAGCAGACCGACGCGCACGCGCGCATCCTGGTGCGCGACACGGGCATCGGCATCAACGCCGACGCACTGCCGCACATCTTCGAGCGCTTCCACCAAGCCGACTCGTCGAACACGCGCGAGCACGGCGGGCTGGGCTTAGGGCTCGCCATCGTCCGCAACCTCGTCGAGTTGCAGGGCGGCTCGGTGTCCGCGGAGAGTCCGGGCAAGGGGCAGGGATCGGTCTTCACGGTGGAGCTTCCGCTGACAGACAGGCCGGTGGCGGCGGGCGAGCACGAGCGCTCTAAGCTCTTCTCCGAACAGTCACGCGCGATGATCGAGGAAGGCGAGACGTTTAGCAGCCCCTACGCGCTCGAAGGCGTGCGCGTGTTGCTGGTCGAGGACGAGCGCGACACGCGCGAGCTGATCAAAACCATTCTCGAACGGTGCGGCGCCAGCGTGACGGAGGCGGCTTCGGCGCACGAGGCGCTCGCCGCGCTCGAAAGCTCCACGCCGGACGTGCTGGTGAGCGACATCGGGATGCCGGGCGAGAGCGGGTACGAACTGATCAGGCAGGTCAGGGCGCGCGGGGCGCAGCACGGAACGGCGATCCCCGCGGTGGCGCTGACGGCTTACGCCGGGACGCAGGATCGCCGCCGCGCGCTGCTCGCGGGTTTCCACACACACCTCGCCAAGCCCGTCGAGCCAGACGAACTACTCGCCGTCGTCTCAAGCCTGAGCGTGCGCAAAACGCCTCCCACTCATTGACGCATCCACGCGACTTCTAAGTGCGTATACGGACAGACACGCGGGTGCTCGCGGACTTAATAATTATCCAACGCCCGCCGGACACGGCTCACACCGTCCGAACGGGCAGCTCTCGAGCCAGGCGGGTAGGTTGGCAGATGTCTCTCCCCGGTCTCATGCCCGGCGCTGCTCTCCGACGTGACGAATGTCACCGCACGAACGACGGGGGTCGCCGCGCAGTCCACATCGCTCCGCTTCGCCGACTTCAATCAACACGTTCGGAACATGAAAGAGTGTGCGCGCGTCGAGCGTGCGCGCGAAGGAGCGAACATGGGTCGGAATGAAAAAGTTATCGCCGAAGGGATCGCAGTCAGCCTGCTCCTGTTCGTCGCCATCTTCGTCGTCGGCGGCTACCTCCACCTGCTCTAGACAGCGGGGCGCAAGCAGGCGACCGCCTCGTGCCCAAGCCACACAGCCGGGAGGGTGCGCGACCGCGACAAGGTCGCATGTGTCCGCGCGCCCTTCCCCTCCCCTGAGCACTACCGCCCCAAGCGTCAGACGCGCGGCGGCGTGAGCGCTCGCGGCGGAAGCGCGCCCGCCGTCTGTCCCGTGGCAGTTAGCGACATGTTCACGTCGAGCCCACGGCTCTCGACCGGCAGGATGCCGCGCCACTGCGCGACGAGCTGCTTGAACGCCTCGCCGACGGGTCTGATCTTGCGGTCGAGATCGTAGAGCCCGAGCGGGTTGACGCGCCCGCGCTCGTAGCGCAGCCCGCAGTCCCAGTCCACCTGATCCGTCAGGCTGTACCAGGTGAAGCCGACAATGGGCACGCCGTCGGCGCGCAGCCGCACCATGTTCTCCCACTGCTTGCGGAGCCAGACGGGCGCCTGTCGCTGGTCGCGCAGGTTCGTCTCCGTGTGCATCACGGGCAAATGGTAGCGGTCGTAGTACTGCTTGGTGATGACGTAGTACCCGAAGATTTCGCCCGACGGCTTGATCTTGCCCGACGCCGTGATGAAGTGCTCGTTCGTCACGTAGAAGTCGTTGCCCATAATGCAGTAAGGCTTGACCTCGCGCCCGCGCGCCATCAGCCAGTGATACTCCTCGCGCGGCATCCCGTTATCCAACAGGTACTCGTACATGCAGCCGCGCACGTCGTAGCCGTAGCAGAGATCGAGCGAGAGGAAACGCTTCTCGTTGTAGAACTCGGCCTGCCGCTCGGCGCCCGGCTCGGCGGCGTGGAAGTATTCGCTGGACTCGCTCTGGATGAAGATCGCCTCGGGTTGCTCGCGCAGGATCGCGGCCTTCGCCAGAAGGTTGGCGCGCGCGAGGTTTCTGAGCGCCGTGACGAAGGCGCGGTCGCTCTTTTTGCGCTCGTTCCACCAGCCGAGCTGTGCCGAGAAGAAGGCGGTGATGAAGATTTCGTTGACCGGCGTGTAGAGCCGCACCCACGGGTAGCGCGCGGCGAACGCTCCGGCGTACTGCCCGAACAGTTCGGGCCACTCCTCGTTCTGGAAGTCGCCCACCCAGTCGGGCACGCCGAAGTGGCAGAGGTCTGTGATGGGCGTGATGCCGAGCCGGCGTAGTTCGGCGAACGTCTCGTCCGGGAACGACCAGTCGTACTCGCCCGGCCCCTCGTGCACGCGGTAGTAAGGCGGGCCGTAGCGCAGGTGTTCGAGCCCCAGCTCGCGCACGAGCCGGAAGTCCTCGCGCCACATCTCGTAGTGGCGACACTTCTCCATCTGATCGATGCGGGTGGGACGCCCGTCGCGCCCCTTGATGACCGGGTAGCTGTTCTCGATGCCGGTGGCGAACATGAACCGCTGCCCGGTGTCTGCCCCCGTCTCCTTCAACCTTCTGGGCATTCTCCGCTTACTCCTTCATCACTCGGCCCACGCGCGACGACCACTCAAGGCTTGAAGGGTGAGGCTCCGCTGACAGTTGAGCCTCACCCTTCATGCTCGTTCCCGTTGACCGCCGCCGTGCTTCCCCGACAGAAAATGGTGACGCCCGCCGACCCGACAGCCTGCCGCTTTAAGCACTCTGCCGTTCGCCGGACAGTCCGCCGCACGCCGCGCGCGTGTCGTCGGCGCGAGGCGTCGTCTCTTCGACGCCCCAGCCCACCTCGCACTCAACCACGTAACGCGCGAGGGCTTCGTCGAGCGCGGGCAGCAGCGCGCCGCGCTCGCTCCCCAGCGCGCTGTAGGCGGGTCGCGGCGCGGGCAGCTTCAAACTCTCGACGGGACGACCCTCGATGCCCGCCGCGTCAACGCCAGCGAGTTCCGCCGCGCGTCGCGCGAACTCCGCCCACGTCAGCGCCCCTGCGTTGGCGAGGTGCCAGATGCCGCGCTCGCCGTCGATCAACAGGTCGAGACTCATGTTCACCAGATCGGGGACGTAGGTGGGCGAGACGAACGCGTCGTCAATCGCCGTGAAAGTTTTTCCGGCGGCGAGCGCGCGCAGCGCGTTGGTGACGAAGTTGTACTCGTCCCACGGGCCGAAGAACGCGCCCGTGCGCACGACGAGCGCCGACGGGTTAACTTCGAGAACTACTCTTTCGGCCTCGGCCTTGCTCTGCCCGTACACGTTGAGCGGCGCGGTCTCGTCGCCCTCGACGTAAGGGCGGCGCAGGCGTCCGTCGAAGACGAGATCGGAGGAGAAGGTCACGAGCCCCGCGCCGTGGTGCGCGCAGGCGGCGGCGAGGATCGCCGCGCCGTCCGCGTTCTCGCGGAAGCAGGCGTCGCGCTCACGCTCGGCGTCATCGACGCGCACGTAGCCGGCGCCGTTGACCACCGCCCACGGCTCGTGCTCGGCGAACGCCGCGCGCACCGAGCGGTAATCGGCGATGTCCATCTCGCGGCGCGAGAGCAGGCGGTACGAGACGCCGCGCACCTCGCACAGTTTCGCGAAGGCGCGACCGAGCGTGCCCGTCGCGCCTGTGAGCAGCAGCGGGCGCGTCGAGTCGCGCCGGGCGTTGACCATCCTGACCGCCTGAGACGCGCGCACGCGCTTGCGGCTGGGCGGGTAGATGAGTCGTTCGAGCCGCTGCCACCAGCCCGGCCCTTCGACGACCGGGTGATCGAAGTCGCCCCCGCGCGCCAGCTCGCGGATCAAATTCGCAATGGCGGTCGGGCGGCGTTGCGGCCCGCGCACGTCGAAGACGCCCGGCTCGTAATGCCCCGCCGAACAGGTCAGCAGTTTGTTCCAGTCGTAAGCGCCGAGCAGAGACCACGCCGTCACGGCGCGCACGTCCACGCCCTCGTCCGCCACCTCGCGGCACGCCTCCCACGTCTGTTTGAACCAGCGCAACTGCTCCTCGCGCGTGCAGCCGAGATGAACTTCCGTCACGGCGAGGGGCAGCCCGTAACGCTCCCACGCTTCTCTCAAGAGCGTGCGGTGGCCGGCGACGCCCTCTGCGCGCACCCTCACGGCTTCGACGTCGGCGTAGCGATCTCTCCCGTTGCCGCCGTGCGTGCAGGCAGGGTAGCGTTCCAGCCGCTCGTCGAGGAAACGCTCGCTCGTCAGGTAGTGGTTGATGCCGACAACGTCCGGCGGGCACGGGTTCTCCATAAACCACACGAGTTCCGACTCACGGACTCCGGCGCGCGTGAAGAGACTCCACAGCGGGTGCTCGCGCGCGACGCGCCCCGTAAGGAGATCGAAGGCGAGCCAGCGCCGCTCGTTCTCAAGCTCCGCCTGATAGCGAAGCTTGCGCGTGCTGTAGGTCTTGCCCAGATCGTCTGTCTGGACTAACTGCGCCGCCGGGTTCGTCTCGCGCACGGCGCGCATCGCGAGCACGACGCCGCGGCACTGGTTGACGAGGCAGCGCACGAAGGTCTGATCGTCGCGACCGTGCGGGTGCCAGAGACCATAGAGGCCGCTGAAGCGCGCCGTCGTCAGAGGCTCGTTGACCGGCGTGTAGGCATCGACCCACGGGTAGCGGCGCGCGACGGCGCGCGCATACTCGGCGAGCTTCTCCGGGAATGCCGGATCGACGAGGCTCGTGTGGCGCGGCCCCGCGCCGTGGTGGACGAGCCCGACGATGGGGCGCACGCCCAGTTCACGCAGACGCGCGAGCCGCTCGTCCGCCCAGGACCAGTCGGCGTGGTCGAGCCCTTCGGGCGCGGTGCGCTCCCACAGGACTGGGTAGCGCAGCGCGCGCACGCCGAGGTCGGCGAAGAGATCGAGGTCTTCGAGGCGGGCGGCGTGACCGTTGCGCGCGAGCTGATCGAAATATTCGTCGCCGACGCGGTTCACCGTGCATTCGACGCCGCCCCACAATTCGAGCCGCCGGTCGCGAGGTGTCTCACTGTCCATGATCATCCACTCCTGTCAGCCGGCAGGGCAAACTCTTCCGACCAGTCTGTCCCCGACAGTTGCCAATAGTTGCTAATACTTGATAGCCCGGAAATTTTTCCGGCGCCCGCGCGACACTTTCATGCGTCGCTCGTTTGACGCGCGAGACGCTGATTTAAAGAGGCGCCCCGTCGGCAACGAATGAGGGAGACAGCCGTCGGTAGCGCCTGAAAATGTTTATAGGGGTAGATTGAAAATATAAGAGCGGGCGGCAAACGTCTGTCCTATTTCGCACATGCTGAGCGGACGTTGTGCGGGCTGTGAGATGGCACGCGTTGAACGAAGTTTCGTGGTGTTGGCAGTAGGCGTTAGTAGGCGAATGACTGATAAATCTCTGTGTCGGGAGCGTCGTCGAGCGAATCGACGACGGGGTTGAAACGCAGTAGTGAGCGGGCGCGCGCGGAGAGGGTGGCGAGCGCCGCGCGGGGCACGCGGATGGACACTTCGGGGCGAAAGAGCCAGCGGCGGCTGTAGCCGATGACGACCATCGGGCGCGGCGCCCCCGCGCGGTTGGGCGTGCCGCGGTGGAGCGCGCGCACGTCGCGGATCATCACGTCGCCCAGACGCATCGTGAGCGGTTCCAGTTTAACCTCGCCCGCCTCGATGCGGCGCAAGCCTTCCGCCTTCGTCATCATGTGCGTGCCGCGTGCGACCTCGAAGGGGCCGTTTTCGATTTCGACATCGACGAGCGGGAAGTTGACCGCCAGTTGGAAGGGTGGCGTCTCTTGCCCCGTCTCCGGGAAGAGCGGCGGCGTGTCTCGATGAACGTCCTGATACTCAGACCCGGCGATGGGCGTGTCGGTCGCGAGCTGGCACATCACCGCGTCCTCGCCGACGAGCCGCTCGACGACGGCGAGCACGTCTTCGTCCTCGTAGATCAGTGGATCGGCGAAAGGCTGTGTGAAGGGGAGCGTCACGTAATAACGTCCCGGCCCACGGTTCTGAAGGTGCCCCTCGCGCGCGATGTGCTCCTCCAGCATCGGCGCGAAAGCCTCGCGCCAAACGTCGAGCGTGGCGACGGGAAATTTGTCGCGCATGATGCAGTAGCCGTCAGTCAGCACCGCCTGCGTGAATGCTTCGATCTCCGCCCTTTGATAACGCGACATAATTACAACCCCTTGTTTCCCTCAGTTCATCATCAGCGCGCGCCACGTCACGCGCACACGTTTTGGTCTGACGAGACTATGATAATATCACGTGAAATCGTGCCGACTTAGATGAACGGAGCACCACGCATCCTGCCGCGCGACGATTCTTTCCGTGTACAGTTTAGCCACTCATCCGATGCACACTCGACCCCTGAACGTGTACCGAACTGCCACGCTGCCCGCGCTCGCCGCGGCGCTGCTCCTCGCCCTTTCGAGTTGCCAGACCGGCGGTCGGCTCCCCGCCAAATCCTCGAAGGAGTACGACGAGTTCGTCCGCTCTTTTTACGTGGGACTCGCGGCGCTACAGGTCGGCGACGACGTGCGCGCCGACACGGAGCACGCGCGGATGACACAGCTCGTCGCGGGCGAGCCAGCCGCGTGGGCGAACTGGGGGCTGCTCGCGTTGCGTCAGCGCAACTTCGACGCCGCCGCCGAACGGCTCGAACGCGCGCGCGCGCTCGCCGCCACGAACGATCAAATCTATTACCTCTTGGGGCTGCTCGAAAGCGGGCGCGGCAATTCCAACGAAGCCATCGCGGCGCTGCGCAAGTCGGTCGAGTTGAACCCGAAGAATTTGTTGGCGACCTACAAACTCGCCGAAGAGATCGAGCGGCAGGGCGGCGAGAACGGCGACGCGGAGTTTCAGCGACTGATGCAGCAGATTCTCGGCGCAGACCCTGCGAATCTCGCCGCGACGCTCGAACTGGCGCGCGTCGCGGCAAAGCGCGGCGACGCCGAGACTCTCCGCGGCGCGGTCGCGCAGATCACTGCGCGCTCGTCCGCTTGGACTCCCGAAGTGCAGCAACAGTTGAGCGCCGTGCAGGCCGCCGCCGCGGGCGCAGACCCGCGCGCCGCCGCGACGCGCATCGCCTTCCTGCGCAACGTGCTCGTGCGCGAACCCGAATACCGCCGCAGCCTCGCCGCCGTGAAGCCCCCGCCGGGCGAGGAGGCACAGCCCTTCACGCACTTCCTCCGACTCGAAGCACCGACCTTCGCCCCCGCGCCCGCCGACACGGCGCTCAGTTTCACGCCCGAGCCCGTCACGAGCTTGAGCGGCGGATGGAACTTCGTCGCCGCCGTCTCGCTCGACGGCGAAGGCGTGCCCACGGTTGTGGCGGCGAACGGGCGCGAGGTGCGACTCGGCACGGGCGCGACATTTCCCTTCCCCGGCGGCACATCGGCTGTCGCGCCGCTGCCCGAAGGCGTCGCCGCGCTCGACTTCAACTACGACTTCAAAAACGATCTCGCGCTCGCGGGCGCGGGCGGCGTACGCCTGATGCGACAGGAAAGTCCGAACGCTTTCACGGACGTGACGGCGCAGACGAAACTTCCGGCTGCAATCGTCAACGCCGCTTACCTCGGCGCGTGGGCGGCGGACGTTGACGCCGACGGCGATCTCGACATCATCCTCGGCACAGACGAAGGTGCGCCGCTCGTCCTGCGCAACAACGGCGACGGCACTTTTACGGAAGCGCATCCATTCGCCGGGCTGTCCGGCCTGCGCGGCTTCGCCTGGGCAGACTTCGACGCCGACGGCGACCCCGACGCCGCCATCCTTGACGGCGCGGGCAAGCTTCACGTCTTCACCAACGAACGCGCCGGACAATTCAACGAACGCGCGCTCCCGCCGAACCTGCCGCCCGCTCGCGCCATCGCCGTCGCAGAGTTGAACGGCGACGGCGTGCTCGATCTGCTCGTCGTGCAAGCCGACGGCATCATCACACGCCTCTCCGACAAAGACGAGGGCAAGGCGTGGGACGCGGCAGAGGTCGCGCGGATCGGTAATGCTCCTAACTTCCTCGAAGGGGAGTTCCGCCTGCGAGTGGCAGACTTGGATAACAACGGCGCGCTCGACCTACTCCTAACAGTCGCGCACACCCTTCAAGGTTCAAGTCAATGCCCCCCTCGATGTGTCGCGGGCGCGTTCGTCTGGCTCGGTGACGGGCAGGGCACTTTCAAACAGTTAGGTGTGCCCGTCGATCTCGCGCCCGTCTCCGACGCGGTTGATCTGAACGGCGACGGTCGGCTCGATCTGCTCGGCGTGTCGGCTGACGGTCAGGCGCGCCAGGCCGTCAACCACGGCGCGAAGAACTACCACTGGCAGCAGGTGCGCCCGCGCGCCGCGAGCGCCGTGGGCGATCAGCGCATCAACTCGTTCGGCGTGGGCGGCGAGATGGAGATTCGCGCGGGGCTGCTCGTCCAGAAACAACCCGTCGCGAGCCCCCTCGTCCACTTCGGTCTCGGCGATCAAACGAGCGCGGACGTCGTGCGCATCGTCTGGCCCAACGGCTCTGTCCGCGCCGAGTTTGAACTCAAAGCCGACCAGACGATCACCGCCGAGCAACGGCTGAAAGGCTCTTGTCCGTTCCTCTTCGCGTTCGATGGCAAAGAGATGAAGTTCGTCAAAGACGCCGTGCCGTGGGGCTCCGCCATCGGTCTGCGCATCAACACGCTCGGCACGGCGCGCGTCGAGGCGACCGAGGAGTGGTACAAGATCGGCGGCGACCAGCTCGCCCCCTGCGACGGCTTCTACGACCTGCGCATCACGGCGGAGTTGTGGGAGACCTACTACTACGACGCGCTCTCGTTGATGACGGTCGATCACCCGCGGGGCACGGAAATTTTCGTTGACGAGCGCTTCGTCATCCCGCCCGCGCCGCTCGCCGTCACGACCGTCGAGACGCCGCACAAAATCGCACGCGCATGGGACGACCAAGGCGCGGACGTCACGGACGTGGTGAGCGCGCTCGACGGGCACTACCTCGACACCTTCGGGCGCGGGCGCTATCAGGGCGTGACGCGCGATCACTACGTCGAAGTCGATCTCGGCGACGACGCTCCGCGCGACGGCGCACTCTACCTGATCGCGAAGGGCTGGATGCACCCGACGGACTCGTCGGTCAACGTCGCCATCAGTCAGGGGCGGGAAGTTCACCCCCAGCCTTTGAGCATGGAAGTGCCGGACGGCAAGGGCGGGTGGGTCGTCGCCGAGCCGAACCTCGGCTTCCCCGCCGGGCGCAAGAAAATCTGCCTCTTCGATCTCTCGCACGTCTTCCGCCCCGGCACGCCGCGCCGCCTGCGCCTGCGCACTAATCTCGAAATCTTCTGGGACTCGCTCGAATGGGCGCGGGGGCTGCCAAGCACGCAACTACGCACGACGCGCATCAACCCTGACCTGGCTGACCTGCATTATCGCGGCTACTCCGTCATTGATAAGCGCGACGACTCTTCGCCCGAAGTGCCCGTCTATGATCGCATCGCCTCGTCGAAGCAAATCTGGCGCGACCTCGTCGGCTACTACACTCGCTTCGGCGACGTGCGCGAGCTGCTCGCGCGGCGGGACGACCGCTACATCATCATGAACGCGGGCGACGAAATGGCTCTGCGCTTCCGCGAGCAGCCCGCGCCGCCCACGGGCTGGGTGCGCGACTACGTGATCGCGGGCGACGGCTGGATCAAGGACGGCGACTACAACTCGACCTTCTCGAAGACGGTGCTGCCTTTGCCCTACCACGCGCGGCAGGAATACACTACTCCTCCCGGCAGGCTCGAAGACGAAGAGGTCTATCGCCGCCACCCCGAAGACTGGCAGACGTACCACACGCGCTACGTCACGCCGGACATTTTCCAGAACCCTTTGCGAGTCCGATCCGAGAAATGAAACGCGGTATAACGGCAAGAATCCTGCTCGCCCTCTTCTTCGTCGCGCTCATCGCCACCCCTCTGGCGATCAAGCGTGTCGCGGCGTGGCGCGAGGCGTCGAAGTCGAAGATTGACGCGAGCGCCGCGCTCTCGCGCTATGGCTTCCGTCTCGAAGAAGTCTCGCGCGCGGCGGGCGTCAACTTCACACACCAGGCCCCGACGCTCGACGCCAAGCTCAACCACATCATGCCGCAGGTCGCCTCGATGGGTGCGGCGGTCGCCGTCGCTGACTTCGACCGCGACGGCTGGGCTGATCTCTACGTCACCACCAGCGGCGAGGGGAGCCGCAACGCCCTCTACCACAACAACCGAGACGGCACGTTCACGGACGTGGCAGCGAGTGTCGGACTCGCCGACGTTAATCAGCCGGGCACGGGCGTCTCGATGGGCGCGGTCTGGGGCGACTACGACAACGACGGCTACGAAGACCTCTT
>JBJMGS010000039.1:0-24349 GCA_045807785.1 Pyrinomonadaceae bacterium | reverse complement strand
GTGAACCGTGACGAGTGACAAGTAAGACTAATTCCGCTCCTCCTTGTCACTCGTCACGGTTCTCTTGTCACTCATAGATCACTTGTCACTCACATCATGCTTGTCGCACCGGATTCGCGCGCGATTCTCGAAGCGTTCTTCCGCTCCCACCTGCGCGACGAGGCGCTAAGTCTGCCGCCGTTGCGCGTCCACTCCGGATGGTTTGCCCAGCTACTCACGCGAGTTTTCCACATCGAAGCGATCACTTTGTCGCGCTGGATTTTCATCACGCCGCGTCTCGTCGCGCGCGACGGGCGCGGCAGACTGCGCGCTCCCGCACGGCTCATCGTCCACGAGGCGATGCACGTCTTGCAGTACGAATGCGAGGGGCGCGTGCGGTTTCTGTTTCTGTATGTTGGTGAGTACGCGCGGGCTCTGTTCGGCGCGGACGGGCGCGGAGCGCAGACGCACGCGGCGGCTTACCGCACGATCAGTTTCGAGAAGCGGGCGCGTGAGGCGGAGGATGCTTACGACACGTGGCGGACGGCCCGCGAGCGGGCTATTTAGGTTCGGTGAGGATGAAGTTGACGAAGCCCTGCTGCACCTCTTCAAGCGCGATGCGGGTCGGCTTGTGGCGCTGCGCGTCCATTTCGATGCGCGGGCGGGCGCCGCGCTGGAGCTGCTTGCTGCGCTGCGCGGCGACGATGATCAGGCGGTATTTGGAATCCAAGACCGGCTTGCCGTCCTGCGCCTCGTCCTCGACCGTCGCCTTCGCTTCAGCTTTCGTTTGCTTCGCCATAGTTAGTTGTCCTTAACCTAGTGATTTCCAACCCTCTACTTTAAGTAAATTCGGTCGTAAAGCCAAACGCTCACGCGCCCCTCGCGTTTTCGGCGAACGTAGCCAGCACGGCGCGCGCGAGTGATTCCTGACGCTCGCGGCGAGCCCTCTCGGCGAGGATGATGGCGGCGAGCTGGCGCGCGGCGCGATCCGCGTCGTCATTGAGGATGATGTAGTCGAACTCCGTGTAGCGCTCGACCTCTGCGCGCGAGTTGCGCAGGCGCGTGGCGAGCTGCTGCGGGTTCTCCGACTCGCGCGCGCTCAGACGCTCGTGCAGCACCTCGAAAGACGGTGGCAGGATGAAGACGCTCACCGAGTCGACACGCAGACGGTCGATGGAAGCGGCGCCCTGCACGTCGATCTCTAAAATCACGTCCCGCCCTTTGAGCACTTCCTGCTCGACCGCGCCGAACGCGGTGGCGTAGTAGTTGTCGTGGACGACCGCCCACTCCAAGAACTCACCGCGCTCGCGAGCCGCCTGAAACTCCGCCGGCGTCACGAAGTAGTAGTGGATGCCGTCCGTCTCGCCTTCGCGCGGCGCGCGCGTCGTCCACGAGACGGAGTAGCCGAGGCGCGGGACGACGGGCAACACGCGGCGGATGAGCGTCCCCTTGCCGCCACCCGACGGCGAGCTGATGACGAAGAGGATGCCGCGCTCGCCGACCTGCGCACCGTCCTGCGTGCCGCCCGCCGACGGCGACGATGGCGCGCTTTGCTCTCTCGTCTTCCCCTTACTCATTCGACGTTCTGCACTTGCTCCCTGAGCTTTTCGACCTCGGTCTTGATCGCGAGCGCCGCCTCCTTGATGGCGAGGTCGGTGGACTTCGAGAGAACCGTGTTCGCCTCGCGGTTCAACTCCTGCGTGAGAAAGTCGAGCCGCTTGCCCGCCTCGCCGCCCGCGTTGATCGTCTCGCGAAACTGCGCGACGTGGCTCTTGAGCCGCGCGATCTCCTCCGAGATGTCGCTGCGGTCGGCGAGGTAGGCGACCTCCTGCGCGAGCCTGCCCTGATCCAGTTCGACGATCTCAAGTCCGTCGCGCGCAAGCAACTCGCTGATCCTTTTTTGCAGGCGCGCGCGGTAAGCCTCGACCAGATCGTTCGCCATCGCCTCGATCAACGGCACTTGCCGCTCGATGCCGTCGAGCCGCGCAGACATCTCCGCCGCCAGCGCTTCGCCCTCGCGCTCGCGCATCTGGTTCAACTCCGTGAGCGCCGCGTCAACCGCCCGCTCGATGCCGCGTGACATCGCTTCCGTCAGCGCGCTCTCGCGCACGGGCTGCAAGGCGCCGGGCAGGCGGGCGAGGGCGTTCACGTCGGGCTCGCCCGTCAGATTGAACTCGCGCTGCACCGAGCGCATCGCCTCGATGAACCCGGCGATGAGCGGGCGGTTCACTTCGTAGGTCAGTTCGTTCGTGCGGTCGAGATTGATCGTCACGTCAACGCGACCGCGCGACAGCTTCTCGCCGATGCGCCGGCGCACCACCGACTCGATGCTCGCCAGCTCCGCGCCCGTGCGCAGGTGCACGTCGAGGAAGCGGTTGTTGACCGTCTTGAGATCGACCGAGACGTTGAAGTTGTCGCCCGCGGCTGAGCCGCGACCGAAGCCTGTCATTGATTTCATAAGAGTTGTTAGCGATTAGCGATTAGCGATTAGCAGTTAGCCAGCCACCGGTGAGCCTCGGCCTGGCTAAAAGCTAATGGCTAAAGGCTAACTGCTCGTAATCATCTCTTCTTCCTCGTCAGCGAACTGCAGTTCGTAGAGCCGCTTGTACACGCCGCCGTGCGCGAGCAGTTCTTCGTGTTTGCCGGTCTCGATGATGCGACCACGCTCAATGACGACGATGCGGTCGGCGCGGCGCACGGTCGAGAGCCGGTGCGCTATGACGACGGTCGTGCGGTCGCGCGTCAGGTTGGCGAGCGCCTTCTGAACGTAACGCTCGGACTCCGTGTCGAGCGCGGAGGTGGCTTCGTCGAGCACGAGCACGGAGGCATCCGCCAGCACGGCACGCGCGATGGCGAGCCGCTGGCGCTGGCCGCCCGAAAGGAAGATGCCGCGCTCGCCGACGATGGTGTCATAGCCTTCGGGCAGCTCCTTGATGAAGTCGTGCGCGAAGGCGACGCGCGCGGCGCGCTCGATGTCTGACTCGCTCGCGTCGGGTCGGCTGTAAGAGATGTTGTAGCGCACCGTGTCGTTAAAGAGCACCGTCTCCTGCGTGACGAGCGCGACGTGCTGGCGCAGGGAATCGAGCCGCGCGTGGCGCAGGTCTATCCCGTCCCACAGTACCGAGCCGGAGACCGGATCGTGGAAGCGCAGGATGAGCTTCGTCAAAGTTGACTTGCCGCCGCCCGACTCGCCGACGAGCGCGACCATGTTGCCCGCAGGGATCGTGAGATCGATGTCGCGCAAGACCGCGCGCTCCTCATTCCCGTAGTTAAACGAAACGCCGCGCAACTCCACGCGGTCGCTGAGCGCTGAGAGCGCGGCGGCGTCGGCGCGTTCGGGCAGTTGGCTCTGCTCGTCCATCACCTCCCAGACGTGGCGCGCGGCGGCGAGCGCGATCTCCAACGCGTTCTGGAGGCGCGAGAGCTTGCGCATCGGATCGTAACTTGAGATGAGGAAGTAGAGGAAGGCGAGGAACTGCGCCGCGTCCATGCGGCCCGCGACGATCTCGCGCCGACCATAATAAAGCAAGACGGCGATGGCGACGACACCGATCATCTCGATGGCGGGCGGCGCGAAGCCCGCGATCTTCGCCGAGCGAAGATTCGCGCGCACGATCTGTCGCGCGACGTTCGTGAAGCGCCCCTGCTCGCGCGCCTCGCCCCGGTAGGCTTTGACAATCGGGTGGTTGGCGAGCCCTTCCTGGGCTACGTCCACGAGTCGCTGGTTGCCTTCGAGCGACTCGCGCGAGAGGTTGCGAAGTCTGCGACCGAAGTTCGCCGTGAGCCACGCGATGAGTGGCGCGATGACTAGCGCGGCGAACGTCAGTCGCCACGAAAAGTAGAACGACGCGGCGAGGAAGGCAATGAGCGTTAAGCTCTCGCGCAGCATGTCGCGCAGTGTGTCAGTCACCGCCGCTTGAATCGCCGAAGCCGACGAGACGAGGCGCGAGACGAGGTAGTTCGTCCGGTGGCGCTCGAAGAAGTCAGCCGACTGTCGGAGCAGGTGCGTGTACAAATCTTGTCGCAGGCGCAGCACCGATTCCTGACCGATGCGCGCCATCAGATAGGTTGAAAAATATTCGGCGACACCTTTGGCAATTGTGAAGATGATGAGCAGGATCGCGATGGTTCGCCAAGCGTCGAAACTCGAAGAGGGGATCAGTCTTTGGAGGCGGAAGATAGTGTTCGTGTGCGCGGCGTTGCTGCCGCCGTGGGTGAGTGCCTGGTCGAAGATCGGCACAATCAGTCCGCCGACGGCGATCTGAAGAACGGCGCTCGCGACCATCGCGAAGGTGGCGAACACGAACTTCCCCCAGTGCGGTTTGAGATAGCTTAAGAGTCGCCTGAGATCGTGCATCGCCTGTTTCGTTGGTTCGTTGCGTGCGCTCGCGCCCGAAGTGGAGGGATAAGTTTCGCCGTCGTAATGAAGACTATACGGACAGGGCTCGGCGCGCGTCAAGGTACGCCCCCGCCTTAACACGGTCTTGCGGAAAGGCTTGGGGCGCAAATCTAATTCGCCAGCGCGCCACTTTTTTCTTCACGGCGCGCTGTTTTGCCTTATAATCAAATCACATTACAATCAACTGACCGGAGAGCGCCGAATTCAAGCTGCAGCGGGGGACGTGTGGAACAGCCAAGCCGAAGAATCCTAATTGCCGACGATGACCTGAGTATGCGCCTGCTGCTGGCGGGCTACCTGCGCCGCCTCGGCTTCGAGATCGTCGAAACCGAGAGCGGCGACGATGCCCTCAAGCGCGCCCTCGCAGAGCGTTTCGACTGCTTCATCTTCGACGTGTCGATGCCGCCGGGCATCAGCGGGCTGGAACTGTTGCGCCGCCTGCGCGAGCGCGACGTCCAGACGCCCGCCCTGTTTTTGACCGCGCACGACGAGATCGACAACAAGGTCGCCGGTTTCGAGGCCGGAGCCGACGACTATCTCGTCAAGCCGTTCGAGCCACGCGAGCTGGAGGCGCGCGTCGAGGCGCTGCTGCGGCGCGTGGGTCGCGGCGCGGAGACCGACGGCGAGGCGAAGGATCGCATCGAGATCGGCAACCTCGTCATCGACAAGCGTCGGCACGAAGTGACGCGCGGCGGCGAGCCGGTCGATCTCACGCCGCTCGAATTCCAAATTCTCGAACGCCTTGCCAGCGAGCCCGGTCGCGCGTGGTCGCGCAACGACCTGCTCGATCAGGTTTGGAGCACCGACTACGAAGGCTACCAGCGCAACGTCGATCCGCACATCAACCGCCTGCGACAGAAGATTGAGCCCGATCCGAAGAACCCGCGCTTCGTGCTGACGGTGCGTGGCGTCGGCTATAAACTTAACGACACCCTATGAACTTTCAAACGTCTCTCCTGCCCCAAGTTTCGAAGACCGTTTTTCTGCTCGTTCTCTGCGCCTTCGCTTTTCTCGCCGCCCCGCTCGCGCTAACCCGTGCCGCGTCCGGCGCACCGCAGGAGATCGAGATGACGCTCGGCTGGGAACCGATCCCCGGCGTCACGCGCTACCGCCTACAGGTCTCGCTCGACTCGCGCTTCAACGACATCGTCTTCGACGGCGCGGTCAACGGTATTTCGCAGGTCGTCCCACTCGCGCCGGGCAAGTATTACTGGCGCGTCGCGCCCGCGCCTAAAGAGACAGGCCGGTACTCGCCGGCCAGAGTCATCGAAGTCGGTGGCACGACGCCGACGCCGCGCCCTCTTTCCACACGGACGCCGCGCCCCGTCACGACGCCTACGCCGCGTGTGATCGTCACCCCAACTCCGCGTTTGAGTGCGACGCCCCGCCCGACGCCGTCGCCGCGCGTGATCGTCACTCCGAGTCCCGTCGCGCCGGCGATCATGCGCCCGCCTGCTGAGCTGGGCTGGGAGACAGCGACGGGCAAGGTCGAGCGCCCCGTCACGGCGCGCCTGCGCGCGGGGCAGCCGTTCGATGTCGTCGCCGTCAACTCAGAAGGGACGGTCTTCGCGCTCGAAGGTGCGACCGGCGCGGCGCTCTGGACGGCGCGCTTCGTGCCCGGCAGACAAACGACGACGGGCGCGGGCGCGTCAAGCGCGAGTCCGTTCACCCCGCTGGTCATTCCAGACCCGCAGCGTGACGCGGCGAACGTGCTCGTTGGCTTCGAGGGCGGCGTCCGCCTGCTCGAAGGCGAGACAGGGCGCGAACTGTGGCGCGCGAGCACGAAGGGGCGCGCGGCGGGCGGTTGCGTCACGGAACTCGACGGCGATGCGGCGGCCCCTGAAATCGCGATCACGACCGACGACGCGATGCTCTACGTGCTCAACGCTGCGAGCGGTGTCGCCCTCTCGCAAACGAAGCTCGACGGTGAAGTCCTCGGCGTGCCCATCCCTTTCCAACAGGGCGCACAGCGCGGTGTCGCGATGTCGCTCAAGGGCGCGCAGATGGACGTGAGGGGCGCGAAGGGCGAGCGGATCAACGCCGTCAAGTTTGACGTGCCGTTCGTCACGCCGCCGCTCGTCATCGTCGGGCCGCGCGGCACGCTCGTCGTCGTCGGAACCGAGCACGGATTGCTCTTCATGAACGGCGATCTGCGCCCGCTCGGTCGCATCTCGACCGAGGGCGAGGCGCCGCGCGGTCGTCTCGCCGCCGTGGACATCAACAGCGACGGCGCAGTCGAGATCGTCATGGTGACGACGCGCGGACGAATCGCCGTCATCAGCAACGAGGGCAAGATTAACTGGTCGGCGCAGGGCGGGCGCGACGCCTACATGCCCGTCTTCGCCGATCTCAACCACGACGGCTACATCGATCTGCTCACGGCTGACGAGGGCGTCTTCATGCGCGGCTTCTCCGGGCGAGACGGCACGCCGATCTGGCAGGCTGACGCAGACCCGATGACGAACTCCGCGTCGGGTGAGAGCGGACGCGTGTTGCGCTCGCTCGCCATCGCTCCGAACGAGACGGGCGCGCCGCTCGTCATCGGCGGCGACTTCTCGCGCAGCGCCCTGCGCGCCGTCGCGCTCCCGTCGGGCTCCGCCAGAGTCGCGACGAAGTGAGGGGCACGGTTTGCTTTCGTGTCGAGTTGAAACCGGAGGCTTAACGAACACTTGCTCTGGCTGATTGCGCTTATCCTTTTCGCCGTCTGGCTCGTGCAGGTGCTGCGCGGCAAAGGCGGGTTCGTGCACATCATGATCCTGTGCGCCGTCGCCATCGCGGTCGTGCAGTGGGCGGCGCACAGGCGCGCGGCGCGCGGGTAACCTTTGGCATCGGAAGAGCGTCTTACACTGAGGCCGGGTCAACTCGCGCAGAATCTTGCGCGTTTGGTCGGCAACGCTGGCGCGTGGCGCGGACATCAATAAGGACAGTCGCAATCCGCGCGCGCCCGTTTCCGCCCCTTTTGCCTGCGTGCGCGCGCCAGAGTCGCTAAAGTTTACTTCAGGAGCAACCGTCATGAACTCGTTACGCTCCCTCCTCAATCTCAAGAAAACATTTTGCCTGTTCGTGGTCGCGCTCGCCTGCGCGTCGAGTGCCGCCGCGCAGACTGATCTGAAACGCGAGACGGTGGCGATCACCTACCCGCTGGAACAGAGCGTCTCGGTCAAGTTTCGCGGCACGACCCGTCTGCCTCGTCTCAAGGGCGAGGCGAAGGTCACACGCTCCGGGCGGCGCGGTACGCGCGTCGAGATGAGCATCGAGAATTTGCCGCGCGCCTTCGAGTTGGGCGGCGTCTATACGACTTACGTGCTCTGGGCGATCTCGCCCGAAGGCCGCGCCGACAACCTCGGCGAGATCAAGCGCAGCGGCAGCTTCATCGTCGATTCCAAAGTTGACGTGACGACTCCGCTCCAGACCTTCGCCATGATCGTCACCGCCGAGCCGCACTTCCTCGTCAACGGCCCGAGCCGCATGGTCGTGCTCGAAAACCTGCCGCCGAACAAGCCGGGCAACGCAGACGTGGCGACTGTCCCCGTCCGCTACCTCGGCAACACGAGCGACTACTTCTCGCAGGCGCGCGTTCCAGACGTCGCCGATGCTGACTACGTGCGCACGCCCTCGTCGCTGCTCGGCGCGCGACAGGCAATCAGCCTCGCGCGCTTCGCCGGGGCTGAACAGGACGCGCCCGAAGAGTTGAGGCAGGCGCTCGCACAGTTGGCCGATGCCGAAAGCGCGTGGCGGCTGAAGCAGTCTGACAATGAGGTTGACGCGAAGGCGCGTCAGGCGATCAGCCTCGGCGCGAAAGCCGAAGAGGTCGCGGGCGAGCACAAGACCGCGCGCCTGCGCCGTGACGACATCTCGCGCCGCGACCGCGCCATTCGCGATGCGGAGAAAAGCACCGACACGGCGAATCAGGAGGTCGCTGATCTACGCGCCGCGCTCGCCAAGTCGGATCGGGCGAGGGAACTCTCGGATCGCGATCTGTCGAACACCAGCCAGCAGGTGCGCGACCTACGCACGGAGAACGCGCGGCTGCGCGACGAACTGCAACAACTGCGCGCCGAGTCGGAAAACGCGAAGCTGAAGCTCGCGCGACTCGAAGGCGAGCGTTCCGCCGAAGATCAACGCCGACTCGCCGAGCAGCGCACGGCGCAGCAGCAGGCGGCGGCGGTCTCGTTGCGTCAGTCGCTCGCACGCTTCGGCACGGTGCGCGACGCAGACCGCGGCATGATGCTCGTCATTCCGGACAGCATCTGGACCGGTGCGCGCTCGGCAGACCTCTCGGCGAGCGCCGCCGCCACGCTCGAACCGCTCGCCGCGCTTTTGGCCAACAACCCCGGCTACCAAATCTATGTCGAGGCATACACGGACAGCCGCGGCGACGAGCTGAGCTTGCGCAAGCTCTCGCAGGATCGCGCCGCCGCGCTCGCCAGCCGCTTCGCCAGTGCGGGCGTCGAGGGCGGGCGCGTGCAGGCGAGTGGCATGGGGCCCGACAAGCCCATCGCGCCCAATACGACCGCCGCCAGCCGCACACGCAACCGCCGCGTCGAGATCACTCTCGTCCCCATCGCCCAGAGTAGCGCGACGAACCCGTGACGAGTGACAAGTGATGAGTGAGAATAAGGCAGGCTTGCTCATCACTTGTCACTTGTCACTCGTCACTTGAGTTGTGTCCCTGCTCGAAGTCATACAGCTCGTCGGCTACAGCGTGGGCGCGGTGCTCCCGCTGTGGATGAGCGTGCTGCTGGCGCGCCAGCGTCACGCCCTCGCGCGCGTGGAGCGCGTGCTGCTCGCGCTCGCCGTCGGCATCGGACTCTGGCACGGGGCGAACCTCGTCATCGCCCTGCAACGCGTGCTAGGCCTCGATGCCGCACGCTGGTCGCTCGCGCTCAGGCTCGCCGACACGGTCGCGGTCGTGAGCATCACGCTCTCCTACTCGCTCCTTCTTCACGTCCACCTTCATCTCTGGGCGCGTTCGCGCGGTCGCGAACTGAAGCGCTTCGAGCGCGTGCGCGTGTGGCTCTCTTACGTGCCCGCGCTGTTCCTCGCCGTCTCGGTGTGGCACATCTGGCAGGGGGCTTACGCGCCGATGATGGAGAAACTCTCTTTCTTCGTCCTACCCTTCGGACTGTGGGCGGGCTACGTGCTCGCGCTCGTCGCCGCGACCGACTGGCTCATCGCGCGCGCGTCCGACTCGGCGAGCGAGCGACGTCTGATGCGCACGCTCTCGGCGTCTTTCGTCGCCATCGCCGCGCTGCTCGTCGCGGCTTACGCGCTCGGCGTCGGGCGCGGCACAGACGTCGGACATTACCTGCGCACGCTCGCCAACCTCGGCTCGATCCTCCCGACCGCGCTCATCGCCTACTACATCTACCGCTACCGTTACCTCGAACTGATCATTCAGGAGAGCCTGGTCGTGGCGACCTTCGCGGCGGTCGTGCTCGTCGTCTATCTCTACGGCATCCGCACGCTCGCCGCGTGGCTGACGGCGAGCCTCGGCCTGCGCGCGGGCGTCCTCGAAACGCTCTTCGTGCTCGCCTTCGCGTTCGTCTTCGCGCCGCTGCGCGCGTGGCTCGACCGACGTTTCCGCAAACTCTTCGAGCGCGAGGCGGCGCTCTACCGCGAAGTGCTGACGCGCATCGGCGCGCAGTCGGGTCGCTTCGGTCAACTGCCCGAACTGCTCCGGCTCGTCGAGGGGCGCACGGCTGAAGAGCTGAACCTGCGACGCGTCTGCTTTCATCTGTCGCCGCGCGAAGCGCCGGGCGACGCCTTATCGGAACGCTCTTCGAACGGTCACGGCGCGGCGGAACAAACTCTTACCGAGGGCGCGACGGACGAACCTTGGATCGCCTCGCTCTTCGATCTAGCGCGCGAAGGCGAGCCGGGCGGCGCCGAGTGGCAATTGCTCCTGCGCACGCACGAGTACGAAGCGGCATACGCGCTCAGGCGCGATGCCGGGGTGCTGGGCTTGATGCTGGTTGACGCGGCGTCCGAGGCTCTGACCGAGGACGTGCGCTCCGTGCTCGAAGTGCTGGCGGGTCAGGTCGCGATTGCGGTTGAGGAGCACCGGCTCATCGAAGCCAACCTTCAACTTGAGCGCAAGCTCGCGCAGGGTCAACGTCTCGCCGCGCTCGGACAGCTCGCCGCCACGGTCGCGCACGAGGTGAAGAACCCGCTCTCGGCGATCAAGTCTATCGCGCAGGTCATGCGCGAGGACGAGCGCGTGACGGGCGAGTACGCGCGCGATTTAGAGTTGATCGTCGGTGAGACCGACCGGCTGAGCCGCAGCGTGACGCAACTGCTCACGTTCGCGCGACAGTCGCCGTACGAAGTCGCGCCCGCGCATGCCGACGACGTGACGCGCGCCGTCGTCGAGCTGTTCAACGCGCAGGCTCGCGCCAGGGGCGTGCGTCTGGAGCTGCGCGCCGACGCGCACGACGCACTGAGCGGCGAGTCGGTGGCGGCGGTGCGCGACGCGCTCTCGAATCTCGTACTTAACGCCTTGCAAGCGACGCCCGCCGGGGGTACGGTTCGCGTCGAACTGCGGCGCGAGGGCGAGTTCGCGGCGTGGTCTGTGACGGACGAGGGCGCGGGCGTGCCCGCCGAGTTGCGGCGTAGAATCTGGGAGCCCTTCTTCACGACGAAGCAGCGCGGAACGGGACTCGGACTCGCCATCGTCCACCGTCGCGTCGAAGAAGCAGGCGGCCAAGCGCGGCTCGCTCCCGCGCGTGAAGGCGAGGGCGCGCGCTTCGAGTTGCGCGTGCCGGTCGCGGACGCGGCGAACAAGTAGGCGGCGAAACCATGTCAACCGAAAAGAAACTTTACGCGGGTCTCGGAGTGCTCATCGTTGACGACGAGGAGGCGGCGCGCTATGGGATGCGACGCGCGCTCGCCGCCTTCGGCTGCGACCTAGAAGAGGCTGGGAGCGTTGACGAGGCGCAGGCGAAGCTCGCGCGACACGCTTGCGATCTCATGCTGCTCGACGTGAACCTGCCCGGTCGCAGTGGCCTCGAATTTTTACAGGAGTTGAAAGGGCAGGGCGCTGAGAGCCCTCTCGTCATCCTCATCACGGCGCACGGCTCCGAGCGCATGGCGGTCGAGGCGATGAAGGCCGGCGCTTACGACTACCTGCCGAAGCCCTTCGAGGTTGACGACCTGCGCCTCGCCGTCAAGAACGCGCTCGAAACGATCAGGTTGCGCACAGAGAACAAGCAACTGCGCCGACGCATCGAGACGGAGACGGGCGCGGGCGGAACCCTGCTCGGAGCCTCCGAGGCGATGCGCCGCGTGCGCTCGCTCATCGAGAAGGTAGCGGAGACGGACGCGACCGTGCTCGTGCGCGGCGAATCCGGTACCGGCAAGGAACTGGTCGCGCAGGCGATCCACGATCACAGTCGCGCGCGCCGGCGCGGTGCGTTCGTCGCGGTCAACTGTGCGGCGCTGCCGTCGGAGTTGATCGAGTCGGAGCTGTTCGGGCATGAGAAGGGAGCGTTCACCGGTGCGAACGCGCGGCGACAGGGAAAGTTTGAGCAAGCGGACGGCGGTACACTCTTCCTCGACGAGATCGGCGACATGAGCCCGAACGTGCAGGCGAAACTTCTTCGCGCGCTCGAAGAGCGGAGGATCGAGCGTCTCGGCGGCAACGAGTCGATCCCGGTGGACGTGAGGATCGTCAGCGCGACGCACCGCCCGTTGGAGCGGGAGATCGAGAAGGGAGGCTTTCGCGCAGACCTCTTCTACCGCCTGCGCGTCGTGACCATCGACATCGCCCCTTTGCGCGAGCGGCGCGAAGACATCCCCGCGCTCGCCGAATCGTTCGCGCGGCTCGCCGCAGAGAAGTACAACTTGCCGCCGCGCGCGATCTCGCCCGCCGCCATGCGCCGTCTCGTCGAGTACGACTGGCGCGGCAACGTGCGCGAGCTGCGCAACACCATCGAGCGCGCGATGGTGCTGGCCGAAGGCGACGTGCTGCAACCCGGCGATCTGCCCGACGAGATCAAGCCCGCAACTCAGGCTACATCAACGTCGCCTAACGAAACCGTCGCTGCGTCGCCGCCCGTCGCCGGCGGGGGAGTCGCCGTCCCGTTCACGGCAGACTTCCGCGAAGACAGGCGCGAGTTCGAACGGCGCTACATCGCGCGCTGTCTCGAAGAGACGGGTGGCAACGTGACGCGCGCCGCTTCGATATTGGGTATGCACCGGCAGTCGCTCCAGCACAAGCTGCGCGAGCTGGGGCTCGCGCGTCGCTACATCGCGGTGGCGGCGGACGCTTCAGAGGATCAGGATCAGGCAGATGGGCAGCGTGAAGAGTAGGGAGAGCGAAAGGAAGCATCATGAAAGCACGACTCGACGCCATCATCAGGAGTGAACAGGCACAGTATCTCGAAGGGCTGCACCCGGCGAACGAAGGGCTGCTGGCTGAGATGGAAGTGGACGCGGCGGAGAACCGCGTGCCCATCGCCGACCGCGAGGTCGCGCTGTTTCTCGAAATTACCGCGCGCTCAATCGGCGCGCGCAGCGTGCTCGAAATCGGAATGGCCATCGGCTACTCCGTCATCCACTTGCTACGCGGGATGCCTGCGGACGGGCGCGTAACGACCATCGAACCGAACGAAGAGATGATCCGGCGCGCGGGCGACTACTTCAAACGTGCGGGCGTCGCGGATCGCGTGAGCGTCGAACGCGGACGGGCGCTCGACGTGATCCCGCGCCTGAACGAGACGTTCGATTTGATCTACCTCGACGCCGTGAAAGAGGAGTACGGCGCGTATCTCGAACAGTCTCTGCCGTTGCTGCGCGCGGGCGGGGTCGTCATCGCGGACAACCTGCTCTGGGGCGGGCAGGTGGCGGGCGAAGTCCGTTCGCCCGATCAGACGGCTTCGACCGAGGCGCTCAGAAAATTCAACCACGCGTTCGTCAGCCACATGCGGCTGCGCGCCGTCGTGCTGCCAGTCGGCGACGGGCTGGGCTACGCGGTGAAGGTCTGAGGGTTTGAGCCTGAAGGCTTAGCGGTTCGACGCGGCGGCGCGCGCCGTCCCTGCTTGGGTTCGCGTCGTCGTGCCGAGACTCTCTTCGATGAGGTCGCTCATCGCATCGAGGCGCTTGCGCCAGTCCGCGAGTTCGGCGACGCGGCGGCGGTGGAGGATGGTTGCGCGATCAACGGGCAGCGCGAGCGCCGTCTCAATCGCGCGTAGGAAACTGTCGGCGCGCGCCGGGGCGGTGATGAGCACGCGGTGCTGTTCGTTGAATTCGCGGACCGTTGTCAGATCGGTCGAGACGACGGGCTTGCCGACGGCGAGGTATTCGTTGATCTTCGTCGGCACGACCGTCTCGGTATAGACGCTGTTGACGTAAGGCACGATGCAGACGTCGAAGCGTCGCATGTGCGCGGCGAGTTCGTCGTGCGGCTTCTGCCCGAGCATGTGGACGTTGGGCAACTCGGCCAGCCCGCTCGTGTCGGCTTGCAGCGCGCCCACGCAGACCCAGGACCATTCCGGTCGAGCCTCAGCCATCTTCTTCATCAACTCGAAATCAACGTGGCGGTGCATCCCGCCGACGTAGCCGATGACCGGCTTCGGCCAGCGCTCGCCTGAAGTCTCGCCGCCCGCGACGCCTTCACGCGCGGCGACGTTGTTGTCAGCGTCACTGCATCGCTGCGCGAGCGCCGTCTCTGATAAAGGGAAGGCATCAATGTTCACGCCGAAAGGGAAGACGTGCGTGTTCGCGTTCAGCGGCGCGCAGAGGTTGGAGAGCGCCGTGCACTGCGTGAAGACGACGTCGCATAACTTGATCAGCTCGCGCTCAGCGGCGCGCAACTGTTCGGCGTTGGGCGTCAGTTGAGCGAAGTCTGCGACGCAGTAATAGACCAGGCCGCTGCGTTCGAGCGAGCGGATGAGATCGAGGGTTGTGTCGTTGGGCAGGTACGTCCAGACGAGCGGGCGGCGCATCCCGAGCCTGCGTGCCGTGCGCCGGACGAGTTGCAAAAGGACGCGGCGGTTCAACTCCCTCGACAGGCGCGAGCCGAAGGGTGGCAGGACGAGCGGCGAGCAGACGTAAATGTTCGGCGCGACTTCGCGGACGCCGCCGGAGCGGAGCGCCCTCGCCCAACGCTTCAGCCTGAAGGCGACGCGCGCCGCGTCGCGCACGCCGGGTGAGCGCACGCCGGTGTTCTCCAGATAGAGCACGCGGTTGCCCGCCTCGGCGAGCCTGCGCGCGATCTCCTGGTGCCCCTGCCAGAGGAAATTCCACTCGATGCTCGAAATGTAAACGATGTCTCTGCCGCTAATCATGAAACTCTGGCGGTCGCGTGCGCGCCTCTCCATTGGTGAAATTCAGGACGCGCGTCGCGCGGGGCTCAGCAGCCGCTTCTTCATCAGCCTCAAGGGGCGAACCAGCAGGTGGACGAAAGAAAACGACGGAGGGACTCCGACCGCAGACCAATCGACCGGCGTCGTCGTCAACAGAAGCCGCGAGCAGTAAGTCAGGCGCGCGCCGAGCGTGTCCTTCGAACGTGTGTGAAAACTGACCTGCTCGCGCAGCGTGGGGACGCGCGCTTCTTCGTCGAACATCGTGCGCCGGACGAGCGAGGCGAGCGAAGCGACCGCCGTCGAGCCTGCGACGCGACGCGAGACCTCTTCCGGCAGCGGCGTGTCGAGTAGTTCACTCGACAGGGCGAGTCCAAGCAAGAGGATTCGCAACGCGCCGAGGCGCAGCGCCTCCGTTAAGACCGCCTGCCAGTCGAGATCGGTTTCGCGGTTAATCAGCGCGTCGAGGCCGCAGACCCATTCGAGGCGCGCCCACAAGTCTTTGTTGCCGTGGACGCTGAGAAGGAGCAGCAGAGTTTCCGGCGCGATGGCCCTCACCTCACTGCCGCCGAGAGATAAATGGGTGTTGTGTTCCCAGAGGCGTTCGATGGGGAAAGGAAAGTTGAAGAAGCGCGGGGCGACGCCCCAGTGGAGTTCGATGGCGACTGCGTCGGCAGCTCGCCGGAAGAGCTGGACGTAGCTAAGGCGGAGGAACGCCTCTTCCTCGCGCACGTTTTTCAGCGCGAAGTGCGGCGCGAAGCCGGCGCGCTTGAGCACCTCTGTAGCTCGGCCCACGTCGCGCGGGCGCACGATGATGTCGAGGTCGAGAAACTGCCGTAGCGCAACGTCGCCGTAAACCGCGACGGCCAGCGCGGGGCCTTTATACGGAATCGCCTCGATGCCCGCGCGCTCGAACGAGTCGAGAAGACGGAGCAGTTCGCCCGTCAGGAAAATGCTGTGAGCGGCGTTCGCCTTGTATCTCTCTCTGAAGCCTTGCAACTGCTCCGCCATCACGTTCGCGCCGAAGGAGTCGCAGAGGCGACGATAGACGAGTGGCATCACACCGTGGCGCGAAGCGAGTGAGAGGAAATAATCCCAGTCAATCCCCGCGCGCAGTAGCCCTTCGGCGCGCGCCGACGCCTGCCTGGTGAGGTGTCGGCGCGCGCAGCAGAGTAGTAGGTCAATTTCCGGGCGAGCGCTCAAAATGGATAGTAGTTAAAAGTTTGGGAGCGACCGTGATCGCAAAATTGGTCGTCTTTCGCCGAGCGGCGCGGTGCCGTTAGACCGCACTATTCCGCCTGTCCGAAGGGTGCGTAAGTGTATCGCCGCCGCCATGAACTCGCAAGGCGTGCGGCTTCGTGTGGGGTCGCGTTTGAAGGGCAAGCAAAAAATATCCGGCTCGCGCGTTGATGCCGGTCGCGTAAGTATGGTACTTTGCGGGCGTCGCGGTCGAACTTAATCTTGATCGCCATCATCATGTGCATCTCAGTCTGGGCAGACTGAGACTTTCTCGCCACCATTTGATGTCCTTGAAAGACCCCACGTTGATGTCCTTGAAAGACCCCACGCCGGGGCGGCTGTCGTCGGAAAAAGCCGCTACCAAACTAATGACAACCTGATCCTTGGTTCATGGATCGTAAGGTTGCGGGCACGCCCGCCTTTGAACCGAAAGACACAAAGGTTTTGCGAAAGATAATGAGAAGTACTTCTTTAACCACGCGCCTGCTGACCAACGCCGTCGTTTTGGCTTCGGCGTTAGTCTCCGGCACGGCGCTGGCGCAGACCGCCGCCCCCCAAAAGACTACGCCCCCCGCCGCCGCCCCTAAAGCCGGCACACAGACTTCCGAGGCGCAGCCCCCGTGGAAACTCAGCGTCTCGAAGCAGACCAAGATGCTGAGCCTGACGGCGAAGAACGCCCGCCTGACGGAGATCGCGGCGGCGCTGGGCAGCAAACTGAAAGTTCCCGTTGTCCTGAGCCCGCTGATGCAAAAGCAGAGCGTCACGCTCGAAGTTGCGAACGTGCCGCTCGAAGGTCTGGTGCGGATGCTCTCCCCTGTCCCGTACATAGATTACGAGTTGAGCGGCGACGGCGCCGTCCAGCCGAGGGTCATGGGCATCTACCTCTACGCCTTCAACGAAGAGCCGCCGGCCAAGACCGCATCGGTGAAGGGCTCGAACGAGGCGATCCTGATTCAGGGAGACACGGAGGAGGGGACGGAAGCCTACGAAAAGCGGCGCGACAAGGAAGATTCGCCGCTCAACGTCAAGGTCGATCACAACCGCGTCAGCGTGCGCGCGCGCAAGCAGCCGCTCTCGGTGATCCTCTTCGAGATCGCAAGTAAGGTTGACATTCCCTTCGATATGAAATATGAATCTAGCGATCTTGTTGACCTGGACTTCAGTAACTACACTTTAGAGCAAGCGGTGCGTGCGCTCTCGCCGAACGTCCGATTGTATTCGCGTACCAACCTGAGCAATTACGAATCAACACCGCTGCGCCTGTCGCTTGTGCCGCCGGCGGATTCCCAATAATCCACTAACTACCAGTGAGGAGACAACGAGCCTTGAACAAACAGCAAAACAGTCCCGCGGGCGAGCAGGCCACCGAATCGGTCGAGCGCCCCGAGAACCTTCTACCTTCCCCCGGAACGAAAAAGCAGTTTGTCGAGCCGATCGTGTCCGTCCCCGTTGACGTGCTGGAAGCGACCTCGTTTTTCCAAACTGCCACAACCATCGACACGTCCGACGTCTAAGAGCGCCTTAGCTCCATGGGGCGTTCTATCGGGCTGGGGGCATTAATGGCGGCGCAGTTCAAGAGTCGGGTAGACGCTCAAAAATTCTATGCGGTTGCCAGCCGCGTCATCCGCGTCGAGACCACTGACGTACTGACGGCGCAAAGAGTCGGAGGGTTTCTCGACGGTTTTTACTTGGAGCCGTTTGCCCCCGCAGCATCACGCGGGGCCGATTGCGTGCTCCGCGTCGCGAGCGGGGCGAACCCTCCGCCGATCCCTTCCGGTTTTCATTCATTCCAGATGCAACAAGGCGTCGGCTACACCGACGGCGAGGTCTACCACCTCGATGTTAACGAGTCGCGCCTCGTCGTCGGTTCGCCTTCGAGCCGCGCCGTGTGCGTCTGGCTCGGCGAGAGCCCGGTAGCGCAACACCCCGTGGCGCTCGTCAACGTGCTCTCTTACGCGCTGCACTTCGCGCTGCGCCGGTGCGGGCTTCCCGATCTCCACGCCGCCGGCGTCGTCGAGCCGCAGAGCGGCGCGGGCGCGCTCTTCGTCGGCAACTCAAATAGTGGGAAGTCGAGTTTGACGATCCGGCTGGCGCGCGCCGGCTGGTCGTACCTCTCAGACGATATGTTGCTGCTGGAAGAGTCGCCGCAAGGCGTGCTGGCGCGGGCGGTGCGCCGCCTCTTCGCCGTCTCGGATTCCTCGCTCGCCGGCTGCGATCTGCCGCGCGTCGAGGAAGCCCTCGGCACTCGCATCAACTCGAACCCGGACAAGCGGCGGCTCTCGCCCGACATCCTCTTCCCGCGAGGTTTCTCCGCGACGTGCCGACCGGAGGCGATCTACTTCCCAACGATCGTTGACGAGGAAGAGACCCGCATCGAGAGTCTGAAGAAATCCGAGGTGCTGTTGCGCCTCCTGAAAGTTTATCCCTGGGCTTGTTTCGATGTGGCCGGGCGCGAATATCTCGGCGTCCTCGAAAGGCTCGTGCGGCAGACGCGCGGCTACGCGCTGCGCGCCGGGCGCGACGTGCTCGCCGACGCCACGCTCGCGCCGCGCCTGCTCGCCGCGCACATGAATTCCTGATCCCGGCTCCCAGAGCTTATGTCGCATACGCTACCGCCACAGACGGATGGCATCACCGCGGCTCCGCGCCTCAGCGTGGAGCTGACGAACGTCTGTAATCTGCACTGCAGCTACTGCATCCGCGACGAGGACGCGCTCTACCACACGCCCGCGAACTTCCTCTCGGTCGATCTCCTGCGTCGCGCCATGCGCGACGCGCGCGCGGCTTACGGTGTCGCCTACGTCTCGTTCACGGGCGGCGAGGTGACAATTCACCCGCGCTTCGGCGAGGTCATCGAGGCGGTCGCCGAGGAAGGCTTGCAGTTCAGCTTCGTCACCAACGGCTGGCTCTTCGAACGCGTCTTCCCGTTCGTCCTGAAACACCGCGAGCACGTGCGCGCCGTCGCCTTCAGCCTCGACGGCGCGACGCGCGAGGCGCACGACCGCTGGCGCGGCGAAGGCTCGTTCGTGCGTATCATGCGCGGCGTGGCGCAGTGCCACATGAGCCGCATCCCGTTCCTCTTCAAGGTCGGCATCCGCCGCGACACCGTGCCGCAGCTACAGGAGATCGCGCTGCTCGCCGCACGCCTCGGCGCGCACGGGCTACACTTCTCACACCTGCTGCCCACCTCCACAGAGTTCGAGGCGGAACTGGGCTTGAGACGCGAAGAGCGCACAGAGGCGGAGCAGGAGATCGGCATCCTCGCGGGCATCTTCAAGATGGAGATCGGGATCGCGGCGGGCTACTACAACACCGACACAGCGGCGGCGCCCTGCACGGTGCTTGGCGGATCGAACTGCAACATCGACTACCGCGGTCGCCTGTCGCTCTGCTGCAACCTGTCGGGCTACCGTGGCGCTGAGGGCGAGCCTGACGTGGTCGCCGATCTGAATGTCGAAGCTTTCTCTTCCGCCTTCCCGCGCCTGCGCCGTCTGGCTAAGGAGCAGTTGGAGCGGCGGCGCAGAGCCATCGAGTCCCACGTCTCCGCGGGTCGCGAGATCGACCTCTACACCGGCTCGCCGTGTCTCTTCTGCCTCCAGAGCTTCGGGAAAATTCCCTGGCGCGGGGCGGCAGGCGCGACGCGCTCCCTGCCCGTGCTCACCGCGGCGCAGGCGGCTTCGCCGAACACACCTGCTTGAACCGAAGGATTTGAACCGTAAATGAGTAGCGTTCTCTTCGTGCCCCACGATCACGTCGTCTTTTCCCAGCTTGACGAGAACGAAGGTGTCCTCGTCGATCTCAACGCGAAGCGTTACTACACGCTCAACGAGACCGCCATCTTCGTCTGGCGACTGTTGGAGAAGCGGCTCCCCGCGACCGACATCGTCAACCAGTTAACCGACGACTACGAGGTGACGACCGAGCAGGCGACCACTAGCGTCAACAACCTCCTCGGTGAACTCGCGCGGCGCAACCTCGTGACCTCGGCCTGAACCGCCGCCGCGAAGTAACAAACATTTCACCTTGAAGCAGCAGCGTGCGGATTGTCGCGCCCGAGTGTGTGTGCTAATGTACGTTTTTGCTCCGACCTTGGCTTCCCGCAGATGAAGGGCTGAGACGATTCAGACGCATCTCAAGTTCCGCCAAGCCACCCAAACAACGTTCATCTCAATTGCGGTGCACCTCTGCCGCGCACGTCATTAATCTCAGCTGGAAAGGACCTCCGTACATGCTCTCAACGCCTCTTCGCCGGCAACCCGCTGCGCGTGTCCGTCGTCAACTCCTCCCGCTCATCTTCGCAGTCATCGTGCTCGTCCCTTGCGCCCTGATCGTCTCGCGCGTCGCCGCCGACACGGGCACGGGCAGCATCTCGATGACCACGATAGACGTGGCCGTCCCGACCGAGCACTTCGACACGCTCTCGAACACAGCCGGCAGCACAACGAACACGGCGCTCCCGACCGGCTGGTACATCACAGAGACGGGCGGAGGCGCTCGCGACAACGAGCAGTACGCTGTGGACACGGGCGGCAGCACCACGGGCGATATCTACAGTTACGGCTCGGCGGCCGCGACTGACCGCGCGCTCGGCCAACTGCGCAGCGGCACGCTCATCCCGCTCATCGGCGCGAAGTACACGAACAACACCGGCGCGACCATCACCTCGCTCGACGTTTCCTACGTCGGCGAAGAGTGGCGTCTCGGTTCGGTTACGCGCACCAGTGCGCCCCTCATCGACCAGATGAACTTCGAGGTAAGCACCAACGCCACAGACCTCTCGACCGGAACTTACACGAACGTCGCTGCGCTCAACTTTGTGTCGCCCGACAACGCCACGGTCGGCGCGAAGAACGGCAACGCCGCCGCCGACCGCACGGCGCTCTCGACGACCATCAATGGCCTGAGCATCCCGAACGGCGCGTCATTCTTCATCCGCTGGACGGACATTGACGCCAATGGCGCGGACGACGGCCTCGCCATAGACGATTTCTCCATCACGCCACACGGCGCAGGAGGGGCGGCGACGCCGACGCCCACGCCTTCGCTCTCCATTAACGACGTTTCGCAGGCCGAAGGCAACGCGGGCACGACCAATTTCAACTTCACCGTCAGCCTCTCGTCGCCAGCGCAGACGGGCGGCGTCTCCTTTACCGTCAACACCGCCGACGGCACGACCAACCCCGCGACCGCGGGCAGCGACTACGTCGCGATAGTCAACGGCGCGGGCAGCATTCCCGAAGGCAGTAGCTCGACGCAGGTCACAGTCACAGTCAACGGCGACACCACGCAGGAGCAGAACGAGACTTTCTTCGTCAACATCTCCGGCGTCACCGGCGCGGGCGTCACGGACGGTCAGGGTCTCGGAACCATCACGAACGACGACGTGACGCTCATCCCGATTCACGACATACAGGGCAATGGCTCGACCTCGCCCGTCGCGGGGCAGAACATCACGACGCGCGGCATCGTCACAGGCATCAAAGCGGGATCGTCAGGCGGCTTCTTCATCCAGGAGCCGGACGCGACGGTTGACGCAGACCCGAACACGTCCGAAGGCGTCTTCGTCTTCACGGGCTCGAGCGTCCCGGCGGCGGCGGTCGTCGGTAACAACGTGCAGGTCTCCGGCACGGTGCAGGAGTTCATCCCCGCGGCTGACACTCACCAGCACTCCGAGACCGAGCTGAGCGGCACGATCAGCGCTTCGGTGCTCTCGACGGGCAACACAATCCCCGGTCCGCACGTCATCACCGCGGCGGAAACGCAGGTCAACGACCTCGACAACCTCGAACGCTACGAGGGCATGCGCGTCACGGTGCCGTCTCTGACCGTGGTCGCGCCGACTCAGGGCACCATCACGGAGCCGAGCGCCACGGTCTCGTCCAACGGCGTCTTCTACGGCGTCGTCGCGGGCGTTGCGCGCCCCTTCCGCGAGGCGGGCGTCAACGTCTCCGACACGCTGCCCGGAGGCTCGCCCGCCAACGTCCCGCGCTTCGACGAGAACCCTGAGCGCATCCGCGTCGATAGCGATGGGCTGACCGGCACGACCGCGCTCAACGTCTCGGCGGGCGCGGTGCTCACGAACGTGACGGGCCCGCTCGACTACCAGTTCCGCACCTACACGATTCTGCCTGACACGACGCTCACGGCGACGAACGGCGGCGCGACGCCCGCGCCCACCCCGACCACCACCGAGTTCACCGTCGCCTCCTTCAACATGGAGCGCTTCTTCGACACCGTAAACGACCCCAACACCAGCGACGCGGTGTTGACACAGACCGCCTTGGACAAGCGCCTCAACAAGGCTTCGCTCATCATCCGTAACGTCCAGCGTTACCCGGACGTGATCGGCGTCGAAGAGATGGAGAACCTTTCGACCTTGCAGATGGTCGCCGCCAAGGTCAACTCTGACGCGCAGTCAATTGATGGGCTGCCCAACCCGAACTACGTCGCGTATCTCTCCGAGGGCAACGATATCGGCGGCATTGATGTGGGCTTCCTCGTCAAGGAGTCGCGCGTTACGACCGTGGACGTGACGCAGATCGAGTTAGCCGGCTGCAATCACATCACCGGGGCCGGCTGCAACACCTACACCAACCCGAACACGGGCAATCAGGAGCTTCTCAACGACCGACCGCCGCTCGTCCTGCGCGCGACTATCGCCCGCCCCGGCGGCTTGGGCGCGTTGCCGTTCACGATCATCGTCAACCACCTTCGCTCGCTTTCGAGCATTGACGACGATGTGACGCCGAACGGCACGGGCACAGAGGGCAGCCGCGTCCGCGCCAAGCGCAAGGCACAGGCTGAGTTCCTCGCGAACTACATCCAGTCGCGACAGAACGCCGATCCGAACGAGAAGATTATCACCGTCGGCGACATGAACGCCTTCCGCATCAACGACGGCTACGTTGACGTGATCGGCACGATCCTCGGCACGCCCGCGCCCGACGACCAGACGGTCGTTCCCGGCGACGGCGCAGACCTCGTCAACCCGAACCAGACCGACCTCGTTGACACGTTGACGGCAGACCAGCGCTACTCCTACTCGTTCGACGGCAACGCGCAGGTCTTAGACCACGTCATCGTCAACCCGAACGCGCAGGCTATTCTCAACCGCTTCGCCTATGCGCGCGAGGATGCCGACCAGCCGGTCAAGGACTACGAGGACGGGAACATCCCCGACCGCATCTCCGACCACGATCAGCCCATCGCGTATTTCTCTCTGACGACGCCGGTGACCCCTGGTCAGGTGATCATCAGCGAGTTCCGCTTCCGCGGTCCCGGCGCGACGCCGACCGTCGGGCGGAATAACGAGTTCATCGAGTTCTATAACAACACTAACTCGACTATCGTCGTGAGCACGACGGACGGCTCGGCGGGCTGGGCGCTCGTCGCCGCTGACGACGGCAACGCGCGGTTCATCATCCCGAACGGAACCGTCATCCCGTCGCACGGTCACTTCCTCGCCGTCAACACGGGCGGCTACAGCCTCAACGTCTCGGGCGACTCGCTGCTCCTGCCAGGCGGCTTGACGCCCGCGGGCGGTTACACGGGCGACATCACAGACGGCAGCGGCATCGCCCTCTTTAACACCGCCAACCCCGCCAACTTCACGCTCGCCAACCGTTTGGATGCCGCTGGCTACGCGGGTAATTCGTCGCTCTACTTCGAGGGGACGGGCTTCCCGACGGGCGGCGACGAAACGATCAATTACATTGACTACAGCTTCGTCCGCAACATGATGAGCGGCTTCCCGCAAGACACGGGCAACAACGCCGCCGACTTCCTCGGCGTCCAGACTTACGACTTGGGCGCCGGCGTGGCGACCGGGCAGGGCGCATACCTCGGCGCGCCGGGGCCGGAGAACCTTACCAGCCCGACCCTGCGCCTCACCTCGCAGATCGTGCCGGCCCTGATCAACAACTCGGCTAGCTCCACGGCGTCGCCCAACCGCGTGCGCAACACTGATTCGTATCACGACACGATGACGCCTTCAGGCCCGACTGGCACCGGTTCAAACTACACGCTCGGCACGCTCTCCGTGCAGAAGCGTTTCATTAACAACACCGGCGCAAACGTCACACGACTGCGCTTCCGCGTCGTTGACGTGACGACCCTCGGCACGCCGTACTACATCGGCACGGGCACGCAGGCAGATGTGCGTGTGCTCTCGTCAAACGGCACGGTGAAGGCGACGGGCGGCGCAACGGTGACGGTGGTACACGGGCTCACGCTCGATGCGCCCCCGCAGACACGCGGCGGCGGCTGGAACTCAACCGTCTCGCTCGACCTGTCGTCGCTTCCGGGCGGCGGGCTCGCGCAGGGGGATTCCGTTGACGTGCAGTTCCTGCTCGGCGTCGCCGGCAGCGGCACGTTCCGCTTCTTCATCGTCTCCGAGGCGCTGAACTAACCGCACGCAGGGCGAGTTCGACTC
>JBJMGS010000038.1:0-8691 GCA_045807785.1 Pyrinomonadaceae bacterium | reverse complement strand
TCCAGATAGGTTTCCCCGACCCCCGACCCCTGTCACCTAACGCCTAACGCTTACAGCGTCGAGATTTCGTCGCGTCCTTCGCGGGATTCGATCTCGGACTGGCAGGCGGCGTCGAAGCGCGCCGTGGGGACGGCTTCGAGGCGGCGCTCGTCGATGGGCTTGCCGCAGCGCTCGCAATTGCCGTAGGTGCCTTCGTCGAGACGGCGCAGCGCCTCGTCGATCTCTGCGACCATCTCGGACTCGCGCTCGCCGAGGCGGAAGGAGAGTTCCTGGTTGTGATCCTGCAGCGACAGGTCGAGGCTGTCTTTCACGCCGTCGTCGTTGGCGATCATGTCCGCGCCAGCTTGCTGGTTGTCGCGCGCCTGCTGCGTGTGCTGGCGCAGTTGCTCTTCGAGCAGGCTGCGAAAATGTTTCTGTCTCTCTTCGTTCATGTGAGTTCTTCAAACCCCCTGACGTTTCCCGCGACGGCAGGGGCGACAACCTCGCGCCTCTAGCCGCTTCTGAATTTTGATTTCCGTGTGCGCGGATTATAACCGAGCGCGCCGCGCTTGGCGACTCGCGACAGTTGAGACGCACGTGCGCGTCCATCCTGATTTGGTGTGTGGTTGATCGGTCGGGCGCGCGTGCGTCTCACGCCTCGCCGCAGAGGATGGCTGCGGCGAGCAGCGGAATCATCAACTCGTGATGACCCGTGACGGAGTAGCCGCGCCCCGCGCCGTCGCTCGTGGGGCGGCGGACGACATTGGTCAGCGGGCGGTATGACTGGATGAAGTCGAAGTTGGCGGTCGTGAAATCCGAGAGCTGGTGGCCGAGGTTGCGGACGAGCGTCACGCACTTCAGGAAGACTTCCGGTAGGATGACCGCCGAGCCGACGTTTAAGTAAACGCCGCCGCCGTCCATGCGCCGCACGAGTTCGGCGAGCAGACGGAAGTCTGTGTGCGAGGTCGCGCCGAGAGTCGCACCGTCAGCCGACGGATGAAAATGTGCGATGTCTGTGCCGACGGAGAGGTGTGCGGTGAAGGGAATGCGCGCCTCGTAACACGCATAGAGCAGCGAGAGATTTTTGTGCGGCGGATTCTCAAGCAGTAGAGCGCGACCCAGAGCCTCGCCGAGTCCTAGTTGATCGCGCGCGCCTGCGGTCGCCGCGCCGTTCAGCAGTTTGCCCGTCTCTTCCGCCGCGCCGAACGCGCCCGCGCCGAGGCTTGCGTCAACGTCCTCGGAGGTCGAGCCGACGAGCGCGATTTCGAGATCGTGGACGAGCACCGAGCCGTTCCCGGCGACGGCGGAGACGTAGCCGCGCTGCATGAGATCGATGATGATGGGCGCGAGCCCCGTCTTGATGACGTGCCCGCCGACGCCCCAGATGATCGGTTTGTGCAGCGCGCGCGCGCGACGAATCTGCGCGGCGAGCTCGCGAAGTGATTTGACGGCGAGAATGTTCGGGAGGGAATCGAGGAAACCTTTGAGCGTCGCGTCCGCTGCGACGGGGCGCGCAAAGTCTGCCGCCGAGACCTTGCTCTCGCGCGACGCGAGCGGGTAAGTGTTCACGCCTTCGAGCGAGAGCGGTCGCAAAGTGTCGTCGTAGATGGACACCGTCGTCAGTCTCTCTCTCCGGGGAAGAGCGTGCGCTCGACGAGTTCGCAGAGGATGTGGCAGATGAGGTTGTGCGTCTCCTGTATGCGCTGCGTGTCGTCGCACGGGACGACGAGCGCCAGATCGCACAGCGCGCGCACGTCGCCGCCGTCGCGCCCCAGCAGCCCGATCACTTTCAACTCGCGCTCGCGCGCCGTCTCGCACGCGCGGACGATGTTCGCGGACGTGCCCGAAGTCGAGATCGCGACGAGCACGTCGCCGCGCTCGCCGAACGCCTCGACCTGCCGCGCGAACACGTTCTCAAAGCCCGTGTCGTTCGCCGTGGAGGTGAGCACGCCGCCGTCCGTCGAGAGGGCGAGCGCGGGCAGCGCGCGCCGCTTCACCTTTCCAAATTGGTTCACGAACTCGCCCGCGACGTGCTGCGCGTCGGTCGAAGACCCACCGTTGCCGCACAGCAACACGCGCCCGCCCGCCCCGAACGACGCCGCGATCATGCTCGCCGCGCGTACCACGTCCTCCGCGTGCTCCGCGAAGTAGCGCCGCTTGACCTCAAGGCTTTCGGCGACGATGGATGAGATGCGGTCGTGCATCTTAATTTCTCTCAAAACGAGGACTATAAAAACCAGCTTTACTTAAAGCCTGAAGAGTTTCTTTCGCCCGCTCTTCACCCGTCCAATTAGAAAATGGAAGAATCTTTTTCACAATACATCTCACATCTAATCTTGCGGTAGACTTTTGCGCGACGTGTGAATGAGCGCGAGTATTTCGATCTGATTCTCCTTGATGAGATAGATGATTCGGTGTGAGCCTTCGACGACCTGCCGCACATCATCGATCTCGTATTCAGGCACCATGCGCCCTGAGCGCGGGAAAGCGGCGATTTGCTCCGAGCGGTTGATGAGGCGTTCAATGAGCCGTTGTGCGTACTCCGGCGAGGTTTGGGCGAAGTAGTCGCGGATCGCCTCAAGCTGGTTGAGCGCCGCGTCTGTCCAGAAGACTCTCACTGTTGCGACAACCCGAACTTGGAGCGAACGTCTTCAACGCTCGTCAGTCTTCCCGCCTCGCTATCGGCGAGACCAGCCTCCACCGCTTGGCGCACGTAGATTTCGTGCATCACGTCGTCCCAAGTGGCGTCGTCGGGCAGTTTCTCGATCAAGCGGCGCGCTTCTTCTTTGATGTTCACTGCTTCCATGCAAACTCCTCCCACGTTAAATCATTTTAGCCTGAGCAAGCTTTCGACGGAAATATCCTCATCAACAGCTTCCCAGTGTATGCCGATGCCACCGCCGATCAGTCGCCACACTTTTCTTTGTTCAGGCGTAGCTTTTTGCAGGCGTGGGAACCAGACGAGCGGGGCGGAAATCTCGCGCCCGTCGGCGAGCACGACGCGGAGAGCGTCGTCCGTGCAGGTCACGTCAACTACAAATGACTCAAGGTCAACAGTCGGCATCACGGAGAGTCTATGCCGAGTGTGGATTTAATTAAAGGTGTCTGAGCGTGATTTTATTCTGCGTCCTTACGCTTGCGCCGACCGTTGCCGTTCGCTGGATTACCGTTGCGCGCGTGACCGTTGCCATTGCCGTTGAGATGGAGGAGCGGCTTGAGGGCTTGGCCGGTGTGGGATTTTTTGACGCGGGCGACTTCTTCGGGCGTGCCGGTGGCGACGATGCGCCCGCCGCCTTCGCCGCCTTCGGGGCCGAGGTCGATGAGGTGGTCTGCCGATTTGATCACGTCGAGGTTGTGCTCGATGACGATGACGGTGTTACCGAGGGAGACGAGGCGTTGGAGCACGTCGAGGAGTTTGTGCACGTCCGCGAAGTGTAAGCCGGTGGTCGGCTCGTCGAGGATGTAGATGGTGCGACCCGTGGCGCGCTTCGATAGCTCGCGCGCGAGCTTGATGCGCTGCGCCTCGCCGCCCGATAGGGTGGTCGCGGACTGGCCGAGCTTGATGTAGCCCAAGCCCACGTCGAGAAGCGTCTGGAGCTTCTGTTTGATCTGGGGGATGTTCTCAAGGATGGGCATCGCCTCTTCGATGGTCGTGTCGAGCAGCGCGGCTATGCTTTTGCCCTTGTACTTCACCGACATCGTCTCGCGGTTGTAACGCGCGCCGCGGCAGACGTCGCAGAGCACGTACACGTCGGGCAGGAAGTTCATCTCGATGCGCTTCATGCCGTCGCCCTCGCAGGCTTCGCAGCGACCGCCCTTGACGTTGAAGGAGAAGCGACCGGGCTTGTAGCCGCGCTCGCGCGATTCGGGCAGCATGGCGTACAGCTCGCGGATCGGCGTGAACAGTCCCGTGTAGGTCGCCGGGTTCGAGCGCGGCGTGCGACCGATGGGCGACTGATCGATCTCGATGATCTTATCGATCTGTTCCATGCCCTCGATGGAATCATAGTCGCCGGGCTCGGTGAGTGAGCCGTAAACGTGCTGCGCCAGCGCGCGGTAGAGGATGTCGTCAACGAGCGTGGACTTGCCTGAGCCGGAGACGCCCGTCACGACCGTCAGAGTTGCGAGCGGGAACGTCACGTCGATGTTCTTGAGGTTGTGCTCGCGCGCGCCGCGCACCGTGACGTTGTGGCCGTTGGGCGCGCGGCGCACTTCGGGCGGCGTGATCGAACGCTCGCCGCAGATGTAGAGGCCCGTGATCGAGTTTGGATTACACGCGATTTCCGCGGGCGTGCCGGAGGCGACGAGTTCGCCGCCGTGCGCCCCGGCGGCGGGGCCTAAGTCCACGACGTAGTCTGCGCGCCGGATGGTCTCTTCGTCGTGCTCGACGACGAGGACGGTGTTGCCGAGGTCGCGCAGCGCCGTCAGCGTCTCCAACAACTTCTGATTGTCGCGCGGGTGCAGGCCGATGGAGGGCTCGTCCAGGACGTAGAGCACGCCGCGCAGTTGCGAACCGATCTGCGTGGCGAGACGGATGCGCTGACCTTCGCCGCCGGAGAGCGTGGCAGAAGGCCGGTCGAGCGTGATGTAGCCGAGGCCGACCTGGGTGAGAAAGCGCATCCGGTTGCGTATCTCGCGCAGCACGAGTCCGGCGATCTGTTGCTCGCGCTCGCTCAGTTTCAGCCGGTCGAAGACGTCGGCGGCTTCCTCGATGGGGAGCGCGGTGTAGTCTGCGATGCCGAGATTGCCGATGCGGACGGCGAGCGATTCCGGTTGCAGGCGCTTGCCGTGACAGTCTGGACATCCGACGGGCGAGACCAGCTCTTCGAGCGCGCCGCGCACCTTCTCCGTCGGCGCGTTGTTCATGCGCTCGCGCAGGTGGCGCACGGCGCCCTTCCAATCGCTTTGATATGAGTAGAGCCCTTGCCGGAAAGTGATCTGACCTTCGAGGCCGTGGAAGAAGGCGTCGCGCGCCTGTTTCGGCAACTCTGAGAACGGCACGTCGAGCTTCGCGCCGAAGTGCGCGGCGACCGCCGCGAGCGCGCTCTTCAAGTAGGCCGCGCCCTGCTTATCCGCCGTGCCCATGAAGAGGAGACGGTCGGCGCGCTCGTTGGCGTCGGGGATGAGGAGCGCCGGATCGATCTCCAGCACGGTGCCGAGACCGTGGCAGCGCTTGCACGCGCCGTAAGCCGAGTTGAAGGAGAAGGAGCGCGGTTCGAGCGGCGGGATGTTGATCCCGCAGTTCACGCAGGCCATGCGCTCGGAATACAACTTCTCCTCGCCGTCGATGACGGAGATGAGCACCGCGCCGCCGGTTAGTTTCAAAGCCGTGCGGACGGATTCGGTCAGGCGCTCGTTGATGCCGGGCTTGATGAGCAGTCGATCCACGACCGCCTCAATCGAGTGGTTGCGCCGCTTATCGAGCTTGATCTCTTCATCGAGCGAGACCAGTTCGTTGTCGATGCGCGCGCGCAGAAAACCGTCCTTCGCCAGCTTCTCCAACTCCTTCTTGAACTCGCCCTTGCGCCCGCGCACGACCGGCGCGAGTACCATCACGCGCTCGCCTTCGGGCAGGCTAAGGACGCTGAGGACGATCTGCTCGACCGACTGCCGCGTGATCGGCGCGCCGCACAGGTGACAGTGCGGCTGGCCGATGGAAGAGAAGAGGAGGCGCAGGTAGTCGTAAACTTCCGTCACCGTGCCGACCGTCGAGCGCGGGCTGCGCGAGACGGTCTTCTGCTCGATGGAGATGGCAGGCGAGAGCCCGTCAACCGAGTCAACGTCGGGGCGTTCGAGTTGATCTAGAAATTGACGCGCGTAGGCGGAGAGCGACTCGACGTAGCGGCGCTGACCCTCGGCGTAGATCGTGTCGAAGGCGAGCGAAGACTTGCCTGAGCCGGAGAGTCCCGTGACGACCGTCAGCCGGTCGCGAGGGATTTCGACGCTGATGTTCTTCAGGTTGTGCGTGCGCGCGCCGCGCACCGTGATCCGGTCAATCGCCATTGATTAAAACAGTCCCTAGCCCACACGGTCGGGAATCTTCGGGAGAGAAGAAACCAATATTTTACGCGACGCGAAAGCCGGACACAAGCGACGCGGCGGCAAACGCAGCCGGCAGCCGACGACCACGCCCGCGCGGCTCGACGCAAACGGCAGCGAGGCGTGTTTCTTGACACCCTTCGCGGGCGGCTCATACACTCGCCGCAGCGTGTCTCAGGGGAAGAGAAATACGATCTGGAATCTGCCGAACAGCCTGACGGTGTCGCGCATCTTCGTCGTGCCGCTGCTCGTCGTCGTGCTCTTGACGCCGTTCTCGGAGGACTGGTTCGGCGTACCGCGCCACATCGTCGGTGTCGCGCTCTTCCTAGGCGCCGCGTTCACAGACTACCTCGACGGCAAGATCGCGCGCCGCCGCCAGCAGGTCTCGCGCCTCGGCCAACTGCTCGACCCCATCGCCGACAAGCTGCTCATCAGTGCCGCGCTCATCTCGCTCGTTGAGAATCAGCTCGCGCCGGCATGGGCGGTCGTCGTCATCGTCGGGCGCGAGTTCGCCGTGACGGGCTTGCGCTCGATTGCGGCGACCGAGGGCGTCGTCATCCCTGCTTCGCGCGCGGGCAAGATCAAGATGTTCGCGCAAGTGGTGACAGTGGCGCTCTTGATCGTGGCGAGCGTACGGGGCAGACCCCCCGTGTCGAACTTCGGTCGCCCGTTCCCGGCGATAGAATTCTGGACGGTGCCGGAACTAAGTCAGGCGCTCTCGCGGCTCTTCGGCGCGGGCGTGACGCGCGCCAACGACTGGCAGGTGCTGCTCTACACGGCGGGGCGCGCGATGCTCTGGGTCGTCGTCGTCTCGGCGTGCATCTCGATGTTCGGCTACTTCCGGGCCTTCTACCTCTCGGCCATCGGGCGCGGCACGACGGAAGAGCAGCCGTCGGGCGCACAGGTCTCCGGTCAGCCCGCCTCTGCCGCGCCGCGCTGAAGGTCGGAAGGTGCGTCGCCAGACGCACGTCCATTCGCTCAATTTACACACACGAAGGGCTCGCGGATCGCTTGGTGCGATCCGCGAGCCCTTGAGCTTACTCGTGAAGGAGTGATGAGCCGTGCCGTGCGATGCCTTTGCCAGCGCCGACTCGTGCGTTACTGAATCTCGACCTCGTCGCCCGTGTGAATCTCCTGCGCGACGCGCGAGATGACGGCGGTCGCCGCGCGTCCCTGCACGTTCAGCACGACGAGTTCGCCGACGACCTTGCGCGGCACCTCCGGGCGCGTGTGCTTAATCTCTGGTGTCTCGATGGGCTGTCCCTTCGAGCCGCTCTTGGTGTCCCTGACGCGTTGCGCCTTGTTGGAGAACTTGCCGCCTTTGAAGACGTAGCTCTCGAAGCCGCCGCTCCCGCCCGGCGTCACTTCTTCTGGGAAGTCAACCACGCGGCCTCTGCCGGCCTGGCGATAGATGGTCAGCCGGTCGCCCGCGTGCAGGTTGTCCTCCGCGCCGAGGTCGATGTAAACAATCTGGTCGAGCGAGACCATCTCGCGCAAGTCGCGCGCCAGCACGATGTGACCGTGCGGCTTGCCCGAAGGCTCGACGAAGTCTTCGACGCCGCGCGCCTCTCGCACAATGGGCGCCGCCTGCACTTCGGCGGGTCTCAGCAGATCGCCGAGCAACATCATCTCGCACGAGTGGACGACCCGCGCCACGGAAACCCTGCTCTTCACGTCAACGACGCGCAGCCGCCCCAACTCCTGCGTGAAGACGCCGAGGCTGCCATTCTTCGCCGAGAGTTTGGTCTTGAACTGCCCGCGCGGGCGCACCACCTCGAACTCCTGCCCGACGTGCACGCCAGCCTGCGCACCGCCGTTGATGAAGACGAGATCGCCTACAGCATAGGTGTTCTGCTCCTGCTCCTCGCCGCCGCCGACGAGCGAGAGCCCGCCGTAGCTGGGGCTCGTCTCGATGTAACCGGCGCAGTAAAGCTCCGAGTCGCGCGCGACGGGGTTGGCGGCAGTAGCGTCGGGGATGACCACGCGCGGCTGCTGCGTGGTGGTTTGCGCCTGCGCGTAGGCGTTGCAGAGGGAAAGCAGGGTGAGCGCGGCGAGCAGGATGCCCATGTCGCGCAGGTGGCGAAGAGAGTTTCGAGTCCGCACGGGATTTCTCCTTGAAACTTTGGGTGGAAGCAACAGAAAGTCTTTGAAAGACCTCAAAGGGTGGACGATGACCGGGAAGCGAGAAGTGAGGCAGAGTTGAGACGGGGTGCGGCTCGTGTCCGCCGTGTGGCGGCCGCGGCTGCGGGGCAGTTTCAATCCTAGCGGCTGGCAAAGCGGGGCGTCAACAGTTTTCTTTTTGCCCGCCAAGTGGTTAACACCCTTCGGCGACTTGCCTTTTAGAAACTCGATTGCTAGTATTTGCGTTTTGTCGGATGACGTTTCACTGCGTCTATGGTGAGCGTTAGCCGGTGTAGCTCAGGGGTAGAGCGGCAGTTTTGTAAACTGCGGGTCGGGGGTTCAAATCCCTCCACCGGCTCTTGCCGTCTTTAATTGACAATTAAGCGTGCAGGGGTGGTCGAGTGGTTAATGGCACCGGGCTGTAAACCCGGCGGGCTCACGCCCTACGTAGGTTCGAATCCTACCCCCTGCACCATTGAAACGGCGAATGCGGGATGACGAACGGCGTATGAACACAAGGCTCCGCCCTTCGTTCATCATTCATCGTTTCCG
>JBJMGS010000037.1:0-4798 GCA_045807785.1 Pyrinomonadaceae bacterium | reverse complement strand
GACATGTTGAAGCCGCCGAACGGGTGGACGCCGACGAGCGCGCCCGTGCATTTGCGGTTCAGATAGAGGTTGCCGACGTGGAACTCGCGGCGCGCGCGCTCTAACTTCTCCTCGTCGTTCGAGTAAACCGCGCCGGTCAAACCGTACTCCGTGTCGTTGGCGATCCGCAGCGCGTCGTCGAAATCCTGCGCGCGGACGCAGGCGAGGACGGGTCCGAAAATCTCTTCCTGCTCGACGCGGTCGCCCGCCTTCACGTCGGCGATGACGGTCGGCTCGATGAACAAGCCTTCCTCGCCGTCCGAGCCCCCGCCCGCGACGAGACGACCGCCGTCCGCCTGTCCCCACTCGATGTACTTGCTGATCGTCTTGAAAGCCTTCTCGTTGATCACGGCGCTCATCGTCGTCGCACCGTCCGCAGGGTCGCCGACCTTGATCTTCGCCGTCCGCTCGGCGATCTTCTCCAACATCGAATCGTACACGTCCGCGTGGATGATGGCGCGCGAGCAGGCGGAGCATTTCTGCCCTTGGAAGCCGAACGCCGACTGAACGACGCCGGTCGCCGCGTCGTCGAGGTCTGTGTCGGAGTCAACGATGATCGCGTCCTTGCCGCCCATCTCGGCGACGACGCGCTTGATCCACATCTGACCTTGCTGGTGCTTCGCCGCGCGCTCGATGACGCGCAGTCCGATCTCTTTCGAGCCGGTGAAGGCGACGAAGCGCGTGCGCGGGTGATCGACCAACGTGTCGCCGACCTCGGCGCCGGAGCCGGGGCAGAAGTTGACGACGCCCGCGGGCAGCCCCGCCTCTTCCAGAATCTCGAAGAACTTGTAAGCGATGGTCGGCGCGTCGGAAGAAGGCTTGAGGACGACAGTGTTGCCGGTGACGACCGAGGCGACCGTCATGCCCGCCATGATCGCGAGCGGGAAGTTCCAAGGGGGAATGACGACGCCGACGCCGAGCGGGAGGTATGTCAACTCGTTCTCTTCGCCCTCGAGCTTCACGAGCGGCTGCGGCTCCGCGTAGCGCAGCATCTCGCGCGCGTAGAACTCGCAAAAGTCTATCGCCTCAGCGGTGTCGCCGTCGGCTTCCGCCCAACTCTTCGCCACCTCGAAGACCATCCACGCCGACAGCTCGTGCCGACGCTCGCGCATGATCGCCGCGACGCGGAAGAGTAGGTCGGCGCGCTCCGCGGGTGGCGTGCGGCTCCACGTCTGGAACGTCTCGTCGGCTCGCTCGATGGCGAGGCGCGCCAGTTCCCCGTTCGCCTTCTGGAACCTGCCGACGACCTCCGTCTTGCGCGCGGGGTTGAGGCTGTCGAACGTGCGCCCCGTGACGATGCGCTCGCCGCCGATGACGAGCGGGTAGTCGCGCGCCAAGCCGCCGCGCACTTTCTCGACCGCCGCGCGCATCTGTGCCGCGTTCTCTTCCCTGGAAAAGTCGGTGAAACTCTCGTTACGAAATTCGCTCGCCATGTTCGCTCCTCGAATCGAATGCAGAAATTTTACGCTCCCGAAACGATGGATCGGGCGCGATCATTATCGAAAACCGCTGCGAAGGTTGCGCCGAAATGTTAACACACCGCGATGCAAAAAGCGGTCGCCGCTCGAACGCACGGCAACCGCTTTGTCGCATGTCGTAACCCCTGGCGTCCGGCTCAGGCCAGCTTGCCCGCCTTCGCCAGCTTGCGCATCTTGCGCTTGACCCACTCGCGCTTCAAAGCCGTCGTGTGGTTGATGAAGACGATGCCGTCGCAGTGATCCGTCTCGTGCAGCATACAGCGCGCCGTGAGGTTCATCCCGTCCAGCTCGAACGTCTCGCCCTCGACGCTCTGCGCGCGCACGACGGCGCGCAAAGATCGCTTCACGTCGAACGCGACGCCGGGAAACGACAGGCACCCTTCCTCCGCCGTCTGCTCGCCCTCGATGGCGAGCACGACCGGGTTGACGAGCGCGACGCGCTGCGCGGGGTCCTGATTGAACGAGCAATCCATTACGAAGACGCGTTGCGAGACGCCGACCTGCGGCGCGGCTAAGCCCACGCCGCGCGCCTCGTACATCGTCTGGAACATGTCGGCGACGAGTTTCTTCAGACGGTTGTCGAACTCCGTGACGGGCTCGCCCGGCGTGTCGAGCACGCGGTTCGGGTAATGGACGATCTCCAACAGAGACATCTTTAAGTTTCTTCTCCGGCGAGGAATTGACGCGCGCTTGAGACCTTCTTCGCGCCGCACAGATTCTACGACAATCTCGGAACTGCTCGCCACTCTCTACGCCGCGCGGCGCGTGGTGTACAATCGCGCGCCGGTTGGCAGGCACACGAACGGGAAGCTGTCGGGCTTCAAAAGCAACACATATCGAACACGGGGCGGCGTTTCTTCCGAGTTTCGCAGGGCGAATCTTTGTCTCACGCCGGAGGAAGTGATGTCTGAACAAGAGTCCGTTACCGACGCGGCGGCGATCAGGCACGAGCGCGATGAAGTGAAGGCGCGCAGCGCCGTCTTTAAGAAGGAACTGGGGCTGCGCGATCTCGTGCTGACGCAGATCATGTACGTCGTCGGCACGGCGTGGGTCGGCACCGCCGCGAAGCTCGGTCACCAGCACATCGTCTTCTGGGTGATGGCGATCCTGTTGTTCTACCTGCCGCAGGGCGCGGTCGTCGTCTATCTCAACCGCCTGATGCCGCTCGAAGGCGGCATCTACCAGTGGGCGAAGATGGGCTTCAACAACTTCGCGGGCTTCATCGTCGCGTGGAACCTGTGGGTCTATGGGATCGTCGTCATGTCCGCGATGGGGCTCGTCATCACGGCTGGCTTGGGTTACGCGACCGGCGCGACGTGGCTCGCGTCGAACAAGCTCGTCGTCTCAATCATCAGCACCGCGATGATGGCGGCGATGGTGCTGGCGACGATCCGCGGCCTGAGTCTGGGCAAGTGGGTGCACAACGCGGGCGGCGTGATGATCATGTGCGCCTTCGCGCTCCTCATCATCCTTCCCTTCTGGCACGTCGCACGCGGGACGCTTCCCCAGTACCACCCATTCACGATGGCGCTGCCGACCTTCACGCTCCTCAACCTGAACATCTTCGGCAAGATGGCGGTCGGCGCATTCAGCGGACTCGAGTACGCGGCCATCGTCGCGGGCGAGTGCCGCGACCCGGCGCGCACCATCTCGCGCTCGATCTGGATTGCGACACCGATCACCGCGCTCATGTTCATCCTCGGCACGAGCGCCGTGCTCGCATTCATCAAGATCGAAGACATCAACCTGATCAGCCCGATCCCGCAGGTACTGACCGCGGGCTTCCGCTCGTCGGGCGTCGCCGCCGTCATCGCGCCCGCGGCGATCCTGATGATCGTCGGGCGCACGGTCGCCAACGTCAGCTTCTCTTTCACGGGGAACACGCGTCTGCCGATGGTCGCGGGGTGGGATCAACTCTTGCCCGGCTGGTTCACTCGCCTGCACGCTCGCTACCGGACGCCCGTCAACTCGATCATCTTCGTCGGCTTCGTCACGCTCACGTTCGCGCTTGCCGGGCTCGTCGGCGTCGGCGAGCAGGAAGCTTTTCAGTTGCTCGACAACGCGGCGGGCATCTTCTACGGCTTCGCTTACCTGATGCTCTTCGCCATCCCGCTCTTCGGCCTGCGCGCGATGGGCGTGCGGCCCCCGCTCTGGCTCAAACTCGCGGCGGGCGCTGGCTTCCTGACGACGCTGCTCTACTGCGTGCTCTCCGTCTTCCCGATCATCGACGTGACGAGCTGGCTCTCCTTCTCGCTCAAGATCGTCACCGTCATCGTCGCCGCCAACCTCATCGGCGCAGCGATCTACTTTTCGGCTGAGCGCCGGAAGAAGAAAGACTCACTACGCTGATCCTACTTCTTCGCGCCTTTGCGTAAGGATGATTTCTCGCGCAAAGGCGCGAAGGTAAACTTGAGTCTGCTTCTTTAGTATGCCCGCAACTGCTCGCGGTAGCCGTCGAAGTTGCGGCGCATCTCGGTGAGCGAGTCGCCGCCGAACTTCTCGCGCATCGCTTGGGCTAAGGTGAGCGCGACCATTGCCTCGCCGATGACGCCCGCCGCCGGGACGACCGTCACGTCCGAGCGCTCGTATGCCGCTTCCTCCGGGTGCTTCGTCAAGATGTCCACCGAGCGCAAGGGTCGCCTGAGCGTCGAGATCGGTTTCAGGTAGCCACGCACGCGCAAATCCTCGCCGTTCGTCACGCCGCCTTCCAAGCCACCCGCGCGGTTCGTCGCGCGCCTGTACTCGCGCGCTCCCGCGTCGTAGCCGATCTCGTCGTGAACCTGTGAGCCGGGGAGCGCCGCCGCCTCAAACCCTGCGCCGATGGAGACGGCTTTCACCGCGTGGATCGACATCAGGCTTTGCGCGAGACGACCGTCGAGCTTCGCGTCCCAGGAGGTGTGCGAGCCTAAGCCTGCGACGACGACGCGCGCGACGACTTCGAAGACGCCGCCGAGCGTGTCGCCCGCGCGCCGCGTCTCGTCGATCAACTCGACCATGCGTCGCTGCGCTTCCGTATCGGCACAGCGCAGCGGCGCATCGTCGGGAATCGCCGCGATCTCTTCCCAGGAGAGTTGCAAAGGTTCTTCGGGCACGCCGCCGAGTTGCACGACGTGGCTGTGAATCTCGATGTCGAAGGCGGCGAGCAACTGTTTAGCGAGCGCGCCACACGCGACTCGCGCCGCCGTCTCTCGCGCCGAAGCCCTTTCTAGAATGTCGCGCAGATCGCGCGCGTCGTACTTTTGCCCGCCTGCTAGGTCGGCGTGTCCGGGTCTAGGGCGCGT
>JBJMGS010000036.1:0-3472 GCA_045807785.1 Pyrinomonadaceae bacterium | reverse complement strand
GTTAATCAGTTACGCTCTGGCTCAACCCGCGACGTTGAGACTGGATTTACTTGTCACGTGTCACGGTTCACTCGTCACGACTTTCATGGTACTTCGACGAGCAGCTCGCGACCGAAGGTGAAGCTGGGGCGTTTGCGTCCCTTCTTGTACTTGGCGGCGGTTTGCGAGAGCGCGGTGATGAGAATGGGGAGCGCGATGGTCGCGTCGCAGTTCACATATGCCGAAGTCGCGCCGCGCGCGAGCTTGCCGTAGATGAGCGTCTCGTCGGTGACGGTGCCGGACGAGCGACCGCCGGGGTGCGGCGCGTCGGTCGAAATCTGGATGGCGTACTTGTGGCCGCGCGCGGGCGTCTTGACGATGTTCGTCGAGAGTTCCGTTTGATGGAGGAAGCTGCGCGAAGTGCCGCCGCCGAGGTTGATCACGCCAGAGACGCGCGCGCGCGCGGCGATCTGCGTGAGATCGAGCACGTCCTGCACGAGATCGAAGTGGAAGTTGTTCTTCTTCTCGAAGCGCGCGTTGGCGATGCCGAGCGTGATCGAACTGTCGGCGATGGTCGGGCAGAAGATGGGCACGCGCGCCTTGTAGGCGGAAGTTAAGATGCCGTCGTCGGTTGCGATCTCGGCCAGCTCGCGACCCAGTAGATGCAAAAACTCGCGCGTCGAGTAGGAGCGCGTCTGATCGAGTTGGTTAGCGAAGCCGCCGACCCACTCTTCCGCCTCACGATACTCCTCTTCGCTCGCCATCACGTCGAGCATCCGCGCGATCTGCGACGCTTCGAGTTCGGCGTCGGTCATGTGCGGGTGCGACTGGTAGTGATTGCGCCCGAGCGTCTCGTGCAGATCGTGGAAGAGCATCGCGCCAGAGCAGATCAAAACGTCCACGAAGCGGTTCTTGATAACGTAGGCTAGCAGACGCCGCATCCCGGCGGGGATGAGCGCGCCGGAGGCGGCGACGAAGATCGTCGTGTTGTCGCCGAGCATGTCGAGCCAGATGCGGTGCGACTCGGCGAGCTGGCGTGCGCCGAAGCCCGTGCCCTCCATCTTTTCGAGCAGGCCGGCGACCGAGCGGTCGCGATCCACCTGCACGGGGCGCGTCGGGATAGTCAGATACTTCGACGGTTTGGGTTTGCGTTGGGTCACCATAAGTTTTTTCGTGAATCGTCAATCGTCAATCGTCAATCGTAGAGAACAACTTTTTCGATTCACGATTGACGATTCACGATTTACGCTCTCTTCTTTCCGTTCACGGACAAATAAGTGTATGCGTTGATGCGCGACTCGTAGAAATCGACGAGTTCCGCCGCCTCGGCTTGCGTCAGCTCATTGCGCTTGACGCGCTGCGCGATCTGGCGGCGGAAGCCCTCGTGCAGGCCGCCGCGGTCATAGCGCGCCGTCTGCACCGCCTCGCCGACGTTCATGCCGCGGATCACTTTCTTGATCAGGTAGCCGTCCTCGTCGATGTAAATCTGCGCCTCGTTGGGCGTGCCGAAGAGGTTGTGGTTGTTGCCCATCACCTCCTGGTACGCGCCGACGAGCATGAAGGCGATGTAGTAGGGCTCGCCCTCGACGAGCGGGTGCAGCTCGAGCACATTTTTGACGTCGTGCAGATCGACGAACTTATCCACGACGCCGTCCGAGTCGCAGGTGATGTCGCAGAGCGTGGCGTAAGCCGTGGGCGGCTTGTTCAGCTTGTGGATCGGCAGGATCGGGAACAACTGATCGAGCGCCCAGTGATCGGGCGCGGAGCGGAAGACCGAGAAGTTCGCCAGATACTTGGCGCGCGAGAGGCGTCGCAGATCGTCGAACTCCTCGGAGACGTACTCGGCGGCCTGCGCGAACTTGTCGGCGCGCTCACACACGTCCCAGAAGAGCACTTCGCCCTTGGCGCGATCTTCCAAGGAGATCAGTCCGAGGTTGAAGAGCGTGAACAGCTCGTCGCGGTGCTCGAGCGCGTCGTGGTAATACTCACGGTAGTTCTTCGGCCCAATGGTCGCGCGCAGATCGCCCAACTCCGTGACGACCTGCGGGTCGTCGTCGTCGATCTCAATCGGCGTGATGTCCTCGACGACCGTCTCGATCTCCTCCTGAATGTTGGTGACGAGGATAGCGTGGTAGGCGCTCAGATAGCGCCCCGACTCTTGGATGACGGTCGGGTGCGGCACGTTCTCGTCCTCGCAGACCTGCTTGATCGTGTAGATCACGTCGTTGGCGAACTCCTGCGCGTTGTAGTTCGCCGAGGAGTCGAAGGCGGTCTTCGAGCCGTCGTAGTCCACCGCCATGCCGCCGCCGACGTCCAAGAGCTCAATCGGCACCTTCATCTGGTAAATCTTCGCATAGACGCGCGCCGCCTCTTTCATCGCGTTCTTGATGCGCTTGATGTCGGTGAGCTGCGAGCCGATGTGGAAGTGAAGGAGCTTGAGCAGCTCGACGCGCCCCTCCTCCTGCAAGCGGCGGATGACTTCCAAAATCTCCGTCGTCGTGAGCCCGAACTTCGCCGCCTCGCCGCCGGACTTCTCCCAGCGACCCGATCCTTTCGAGTAGAGCTTGACGCGGATGCCGAGCATCGGCAGATCGCCTTCGCGGCTCTCCTCGTAGCGCGCGGCGAGGCGCAGCACGTGATCCAGCTCCGACATCTTCTCAATGACGATGACGACGCGTTTTCCCGCGCGCGCGCCGACGAAGGCCAGCTCGATGAACTCCTCGTCCTTGAAGCCGTTGAGGACGAGCAGGCTCTCCTCCGACTGCTCCAGCCCGAGCGCGGCGTATAGCTCGGCCTTCGAGCCGGCTTCGAGCCCGAAGTCATAGCGCGAGCCCTCGCGCAGGTACTCCTCGACGACGGCGCGTTGCTGGTTGACCTTCATCGGATAGACGCACATGTGCGAGCCCTGGTAGTCGAACTCGCGGATGGAATTGCGGAAGGCGCGCTGGAGCTTGCGCACCTGCGCCGTGACGAGTTGGGGGAATCGAAGCAGCACGGGCGTTTGGATGCCGCGGCGGGCGAGATCGTCGATGATCTCTTTGAGGTCAGCCGAGGCGTTCGTGTCCGTGTCGGAAGGGTGGACGATTAAGTTCCCCTTCCGGTTCACGCCGAAGTAGCCAGCGCCCCAATTTTCGATGCCGTAAGTTTCGAGCGTCTGTTCGATGGCGGTGGTCAACTTCCGGTCTCCTGCCTCCCTCTGGTTCGCGTGTGGAAGTGCGGCGCTTGTTCCCTTCGGTCGCGCTTCGGGCTTGCGGATGATATCATGGGTGGTAACTAAGAAGGGCAATGTAACAAAAAAAAGGGGTGGGGTCTATAACTTTTTTCGGCGGCGCGGCGCGGCGCGAGTGTGTTAACTTACACACGGCAACGGTTTAGCCGTGCCCCACAGCGCGCGCACGCAGAGCCGTCACGTTACCTTCGCGCGCGTGTCACATACTTTTTTTCGTGAAACCTTGACACCGCACCGGGCGCGTCTATAATTCGCTGTTTTTAG
>JBJMGS010000035.1:0-8879 GCA_045807785.1 Pyrinomonadaceae bacterium | reverse complement strand
GTTTGAGACGCTCGCGCGACTCTCAGCCGCGCGCCTCTTTCGCCAACTCGTACACCAGCCGCACGGGCAGGCCGACGACGTTCCAGTAGTCGCCCTCGATCTGCTCGATGAAGAGCGCGCCGAGACCCTGTACGGCGTAAGCCCCGGCCTTGTCCGCCGGCTCATGCGTCGCGACGTACCAGTCAATTTCCTCGTCCGACATCTCCGCGAACTTCACGCGCGTGCGCTCGTGCGCGACCGAAGCGCGCCCCGTCTCGGCGCGCACGAGCGCGACGCCGGTCAGAACCTCGTGCCAACGCCCGCGCAGGCTGCGCAGCATCCGCCGCGCCTCTTCATCATTTTGCGGCTTGCCGAGAATCGCCTCGTCAACGACGACGACCGTGTCCGCGCCGAGGACAAGCCCGAACAGACGCGCTCGCGCCGCTGACTCTGCCTTCTCGCGCGCGAGTCGCTCGACGAGTTGCGCCGCCGCCTCGCCCTCACCGGGTGACTCGTCTATGCCCGCCGCCGCCACGTCGAACTCCCAGCCGACCGCGCGCAGAATCTCCGCGCGGCGCGGGCTCGCCGACGCCAGCAGCAGACGCTCGGGCAGCACGCCGACGACCCTCCGCCCGAAACCATCGCCTTGTGACGCACGCTCGTTTTCCATTACACTCAGCCCAATTGCGGATTTCGGATTGCGGATTGAAGATGAATCGCATTGCTCAGGTCGTTCTCTGCTAAGTTCGCCGCACGCATTCTACAATCCAAGCTCTAATAATCCGCAATCCGAAATCCGCATTCCGCAATCGAACAGATGGACGATCTCTTACGCGCACTGCCGAACTTGCTGAAAGCCGCGGGCGACTCTGAGGAAGTCGCCGAGGCGGCGGCGTTCGTCGCGTGGCGCAGGGTGGCGGGCGAACAGTTGCGCGGTCAGGCCGTGCCGTTCCGCTTGCACCGCAAGATGCTCGTCGTCGCCGTGCCGGACAGTGCGTGGCAGAAGCAGCTCGAAGCGGTCGCCAACCAGTTCATCTTCCGCCTCAACTCGGCGCTCGGTCACGCCGTCGTCACCTACATCGAGTTTCGCGTCGATGCGAAGACCGTGCGCGAGGAGCGCGCGCGCCTGCGCGAGAATGACTACGACCACGAACGGCACGAGCGCCGCGCCCTCGCGCGCGCCCGCACGCTCAACGCCGACGCCGCCGCCATCAAAGACGAAACCCTGCGCCGCCACTTCCTCCTCGCCGCCGGGAGCTATCTGGAAGCGCAAAAGAAGAGGAGCGATTAGCTCTTAGCAGTTAGCTCTTAGCTTTTATCTCTGGCTAACGGCTAACAGCTAATCGCTAACAGCTAACCCATGCCCATTACCGAAGCAGACGTTAAAAAGATCGCCGCTCTCGCGCACATGGAGATGACCGACGCGGAGGTGCGCGCGCTGACGCCGCAGATGGCGGCGATTGTCGAGTACGTCGAGCAGTTGAAAGAGCTGGACACGAGCGCCGTCGAGCCCGCCGCGGGCGGACTCACGCCGGAAGGCGAACGCACCGACAGCGCACGCGAAGACGCCGCGCGCCCCTCGCTCGGTCAGAAGCTCGCGCTCGATCAAGCGCCTGATCCGTCGCACGGCCACTTCCGCGTGCCGAAGGTGTTGTGAGTTTGCGCCAGCCGCTCCGGTTAAATTGATATGAGCACCAAGAGTTTTGTCGCGGCGGTTCAAAGATGGCGCACGAAGGTTCGTTGGTGGACTATGGGGAATGCTTTGACGGCGGTCGTGGTCTGCTATGTCGTCGAGACCGGATTCGTTGATTACTCTCACGGCTATGTTAATGAGCAGTCCCCGCTCTTCTTATGGTTGCTTTATCGCCTATCGTTTTTAGCTTCGCTCCTGCTGGGAATCTTTACCTTCCCGCGCTGGTATTCGTTCCTCTCCCTCGCAGCTTTCGTGTCGGTCTTTCTCGTCGTCGGCGGCAGGTGACGGGTTTTTTAAGAACGCGGTGATCAAACGGTGAACATGACGACCGAAAACTCCGTCGAGCGCCTGCGCACCCGACTCAACTCCGGCGAAACGACGGCGCGCGATGTGGTGGGCGCGTCCGTGGACGCGGCGGAGCGTCTGAACGGCGAGTTGAACGCGTTCCTTGAAATTGATCGTGAGGGCGCGGTGGCGCGCGCGACGGAGATTGATGAGAAAGGCGCGGATCAAAATTCTGTCGCGCTGGCTCTGGCGGGCGTGCCCGTCGCCGTTAAAGACAACATCTGCGTGAAGGGCTGGCAGGCGTCCTGCGGCTCGCGCATCCTCGGCGCGTACCACCCGCCGTACACGGCGACCGCCGTCCAAAAGTTAATTGACGCGGGCGCGGTCATCGTCGCCAAGACCAACTGCGATGAGTTCGCGATGGGCTCGTCGAACGAGAACTCCGCGTTCGGCGCGGTTCATAATCCGTGGGACACGGAGCGCGTGCCGGGCGGCTCGTCGGGCGGCTCGGCGGCGGCGGTCGCGGCGCGCGTCGTGCCGGTTGCGCTCGGTTCGGACACGGGCGGGAGTGTGCGACAGCCAGCGGCGCTCTGCGGCGTCGTCGGCTTGAAGCCCACTTACGGGCGCGTCTCGCGCTACGGTCTCGTCGCTTTCGGCTCGTCGCTCGATCAGATCGGCACGTTCACTCTCACGGCGCGCGACGCCGCGACCGTGCTCTCGACAATCGCCGGGCGCGACCCGCACGACGCGACGACCGCCGACGTTGAAGTGCCAGACTACGCCGCCGCGTGTACGGGCGACGTGCGTGGCGCGCGCCTCGGCGTGCCTCGCGCGCTCTTTGGCGAAGGGCTCGATGCGGAAGTAAGGGGAAGAGTCGAGAGCGCGATTGAAGTCTATCGAGACTTGGGCGCGGAAATCGTTGACGTGGAGCTGCCGCACGCGCGCTACGCGATTGCCGTTTACTACATCATCGCGACCGCCGAGGCTTCGTCGAACCTCGCGCGCTACGACGGCGTGCGCTACGGCTTCCGCGCGGAAGAAGCGCGGGAGCTGCGCGCGATGTACCGCCGCACGCGCGAGGAGGGCTTCGGCGCGGAGGTCAAGCGCCGCGTCATGCTCGGCACCTACGTCCTCTCCTCCGGCTACTACGACGCCTACTATCTCAAAGCGCAGCAGGTGCGCGCGCTGATCAAACAGGACTTCGCCACGGCGTTCGAGCGGTGCGACGCGATCATCACGCCGACCGCGCCGACTGTCGCCTTCCGCCTCGGCGAGAAGACTGACGATCCGCTCGCCATGTACCTGAACGACATCTACACCGTCACGGCGAACCTCGCGGGCGTGCCCGCTATCAGCGTTCCCTGCGGACTCTCCGCCGCAGGCTTGCCCGCCGGGATGCAGCTCATCGCGCGCCACTGGGACGAGGCAAAGCTGCTCCGCCTCGCCGACGCCTACGAACGCGCCGCGCCCTTCACCGCGCGCCCGCGCGTGTGCGCCGTGGCGGCGGGAAATGGCGAGTAGAATTTCGCGTGAAAAGTCGAACGCGGCGCGTTGACGATCGAGTCAACGCGCCGCGTTCATATTTCTACGTTCGTGTCTTAGCTGATCAGCGCCGGCGACCGTCCTTGTCGGGGATGAGGTCGCCGGTGAAAAACTCGACCACGTCCTTGACCGTGCCGACGACCGGCACTAGGTCGAGCCCGACGTGGATGGCGCCGTTGCGCCAGCCCTTCTTCCTGATCTCGTTGCCGGCAAAACCGATGACGACCGCCGTGCCGATGAACGGGATCGGCTTCATGATGCGCTTCGCCATGCGCAAGCCGCTCGCACGCGCCACCCGCCGCGTCAGCCCGCCCTTCTTTTTCCCGGCGGCATCTGTCATTACGGTTCCCTCCTGCCACGCTCGGACTTTCACGAGCCCAAGTTAGATGCGCCGATGGCGCCGCCGAATGCTTGGCTGTTCGCGGAATCACTTAGCCAGCCCGACCGCCCTCTGAGCAGAGCGGCTAAAGATAACATTCCTGCGTGTAAGATGAAACTTGTTTGACTTACTATTCATTTGTGTGCTACTTTTTCGTGTTTGGTGGATAGGACGGCGGAGGTCAGCATGGAAACTACGGCGACGACCAAGGGTCAGATTGTCATCCCTTCTTCGATCAGGCGGAAGCTCGGGATCAAGGAAGGCACGCGCATCCAGATCGAAGTTAACGAGAAGGCGAACGTGATCATTCTCAAGCCGATCACACGCGATTACGTCCACAGCCTGCGCGGCAGGTTCCGGGGCCGGGGGTTGCTGCGGGCGCTCGGAGCCGAGAAGCGGCGGGAGAAGGAACTCTAATGGCGAAGAAGCCGCGCGCCATCGTGCTCGACTCTTGGGCGGTGATGGCTTACCTCGAAGACGAGCCGGCGGCGGAGCGCGTCGCCGATATCATCGCCGACGCGCACGAGGAGCACGTGCCGCTGCTGATGAGCGTCGTCAACCTCGGCGAGGTCTGGTACATCATCGCGCGGGAAGTGTCAGAGGCTGATGCCGAGCGGAGCGTCGCGGAGTTGAAGCAGCTCGGCATCGAGATCGTCCACGCCGACTGGGCTCTGACGCGCGCCGCCGCAGGGTTCAAGGCGAAGCACAAGATGTCTTACGCCGACTGCTTCGCCGCCGCGCTCGCCAGAGAGAGAAAGGCGCACCTCGTTACGGGCGATCCAGAATTCCGACAGGTTGAGCCGGAGGTGCAGATCGTCTGGATGAAATAAGTGGTACGTCAGTTCGATCGACGGTATTGCTCATGGGGAAGATGAGATGGTGACACCAAGATGGCACTTTAATGAGCGACGGCGCGGCGACAAAAACCGCGAGCCGATTGTGGGCGAATTCTTCGCCACCGACGTGATCCGCAATCCGGCGGAGGCACTGACACGCGAAGGCATCCAGAACACGCTGGACGCCGTCTGCGGCGGAGCGACCGCGCGCGTGCGCTTTTATCTCTCAGGAGCAGATGCCGCGCTGCCTGCCGCCATCATGACCCGGTACATGAGGGATGGCTGGCCTCACTTTCTGGCCGAGCGCAACGGGCTGAAAGATTGTCCCGGCGAGAACGCTCCCTGTCCGTTCCTAGTGCTCGAAGATTTCGGGACAACAGGACTGACCGGCGATACTGAGCAGTGGGAAGATAGGCCTGGAGTCAAAAACTCCTTCTACTACTTCTGCCGCGCAGAGGGTCAGTCAGGGAAGGGCGAACAGGATCGTGGGCGGTGGGGCGTCGGCAAGACTGTATTTCCGAGATCGAGCCGCCTTAACACGTTTTACGCTTTTACCGTCAGAGATGACGACAAGCGGCACCTGCTACTCGGTCAAACTGTCCTCAGGTCGCACCACGTCAGCGACAAATACTACACGCCCGACGGGTATTTCGGCCTGCACCAGAATGATCTCTCGCTACCGGTCGAAGATGCGAAGATGCTTGAGCAGTTTCGCCAAGACTTCCGGCTGAGCCGGGAGAACGAGCCGGGACTCTCTATAGTCGTCCCGTGGTGCGACGAGGAGATCACTTTCGAGCGGCTGCTCGACGCGGTCATGCGGCAGTATTACTACCCGATCTTGTCCGGGAAACTGAGTGTCACTGTCGCCACACCCGAACGCGAGGTCGTACTCGACGACACGACGCTTCTGGACGAGCTACGTGCCCGCCCCGCCGATCTGGCGGGCGAGCTGATCCCGCTCATCGAGCTGACGCAGTGGTCGAACCAGCAGACCCCCGAATCCATGACGACGCTGTCGCTGCTAACGGGTCAGGCAGCGCTCAAGTGGTCTGCCGAGCGGCTCACTGATGAGCAGATTGCGCAGATGCGCGTGGCGCTGGAGAAAGGCGAACACGTCGCCGTCAGAGTCCCCGTCACGGTGCGCGAGAAGAAGAAACCGCCGCAGCAATCATTCTTCGACGTGTTCCTCGTCCGCGACGGTAGCAACGACGGCGGACGCTCAAGCTTCCTTCTTTAAGAGACTGTCCTTATTATTCAGGGTATGAATACATTCTCCCGATGATATGCGATTGCGGTGGGATCAGGGCTGAACCTGTAAGGATTGCGTAGCCTCTTGCCCTCGACTTCGAGAAACGCATTTCGCTGCGCCTGCGGGGGCTCGCGCTTCTTCAGCCGCGATGAAATGACCATCCTTAGCGACTCATCGAAAGTTATGAGTCCGCGATCAAAAGCCCGGTCATAAAGTGCGTTCAGCGCGATCCCGTTTCGTGGGTCAGCGCGTCTCTCTTCGTCTGCGTTCCAGGGGATGATGTGACTCGCGTTCAGCAGTTCGGAGAGCGCGATCTCAGACAGGGCGCAACGGAATTCATAGCTCGCAAGCACAGTCGCGCGAAAGAAACCCTGAACCCTTCTCGTCCGAACGACCCGCTCTACCTCCGTCGGCCCCTGCGGCACGACGAGTTTCTCTTCCTTCGGTTTTGTTTGCCGATAGATCAAACTCTCATAAGCGATCTCCGCCTCGTCAGCGATTGACTCTGAATGTCGCTCGAAGACCGCCCACAGCTCTCGGTCGGCGCGGCTGACGTTGCCGAGGGCAGAGATGTTTCGCGCCTTCTGTACAGGGTCGAGGCTGGCGAAGTTGCAGGCTTTCATCGCTACAGCCGAGGGCGTCCTTCCAATCAATCGAGAGAGTTCGATGATTTCAGGGTTGCGTTGGTGCAGCTTGCCGAAAGGCATCCGACAATAGAGCCTGAACGCAACCAGCAGTTCGTCTCTCGTCCAACTCTCTCGCTTTGCCATACCTATTTATTTTAGTGAGCGCGGAAGCGATCAGAAAAGTTGTTGCCCTTGAGGGCGGCGCGGGCGTTCCGGTGTGCGGGCAGGAGTTGTTCTGGGAAGTCTCTGAGGTTGGGCGAGCGAGAGTGGGCTTGGGCGAAACAGGCCGCCTAGAAGTAGCGGTAGAGGTCTGCGACGATGTGCGAGCGCGTGCTGTGATTGCACACGCCTCCGAGCCGACGGTCTGAAAACCATTTGCTCTGATAATCGATTTCGGCAGCACCCGGAATGAATCCCCCTCCGCGTCCCAACTTCTCGCGCGCGGTCTGTCCGAGCGCTGCCCTCAAGCGGGCGAACACTTCTTCGCCGCCCTTCTTTCTTGCTGCTTCAAACAGACAACTCTCCGACATCTCGCGCAGCCGCGCGGCCCACTCGCCCGCGCCGTCAGCCTCGCGCGAGAGGCCGCTGCGCAGACGCGGCAGGTCGGACAGGACTCTCTCGGCTTCGACGGGCGCGCGTTTCGAGCGTCTTCGGCTGCACGCTCCCCAAGTCTTCGCGGACGCCGAGAATGATCAGGCGGTGCCGCGCCTGCGGGACGCCGTGCCGCTCCATCCGCACGATGAAGCTGTTGAGGCTGCGGCCCGCGTTGTCGGCTGCCGTCTCAAAAAGCGTGTAACTCTGCCCCTTCCCCTTGTAATCGACGAGCGAGAAGAGTTTGTAGCGACGGCCCGCGCCGCGCCCCCAGCGCACATTGCGGCCCTCGCGCCTGACGGCTTGCACCGGGTCGTGCAGGTCTTCACAGATTCGATTGAAGATCAGCTCCTCCTCAATCGTGGCCGACAGCAGCCCCTGGACGTTCTCCATGATGAAGACTGCGGGCAGGTGGTCGGCGAGGATTCGCAGGTACTCCCTGTAAAGAAACTGCTTCTTGTCTTTCAAGGGATCATAATCTTTAACCCCCTTGTTCCTTGAGCGGCCGGCGAGCGAGTAGGCTTGACAGGGCGGCCCTCCGAGCAGCACCCAGTTCTCCGCCCCGTTCAGTCCCGCATCTATCCATTCGCGGATCACTTCGGGATCGTCTGCTCCAAGTTCCGCGCATTTCGCTTCTTGGAAAGCGCGCACAGCTTCCGCTGGATGATGACCGAAAAGCCAGTCCAGCCTGTCGCCAAGCGGGGTGTCTATGTTTCTCAGGAAGTCGTAGTAGTCGGCGTGAACGCGGCCCGGCGGAAACTGCCGGAAGAAGGCGCGCAGGGTAAGCGTCAGGTGCGCCGTCGGGTCTCTCTCTATCGAGAGTCTGGTGCTGAAGGGACGCGCGCCGTCGGACGCGATGAACGAGCTGAAGCCCTCGTTCAGGCCTCCCGGCCCGGCGAAGATGTCCACGACCGGGACAGAGCCACGACCTCTACTGTGTCTGTGCAATTTATAGTTCGCCTTTACTCAGTTCTGGACACGCAGGTCAGCACCACCGACCAGGACGTTTCATCAGCTCTGTTTGTCCAGCCGCGTGCGCGCGCGTTCGAGGAAGGTGCGCATCATGCGGGCGACGCCCTTTTGCAGCTCGGCGCTCAGGCGGTGCTCGCCGACGAGCCCGGCGAGCGTGTGCAGCTCGCGCGCGTGCTGCCGGCGCAGCTCCACGCGCTGGACGATCCGCACCACGACGCGCGCGCCGCGCTGCTCGAAAGCCGCGGCGTAGCGCAGGAAGTTCGCGCGCTCCGCGCCAGCGGGCGACCACTCGATCCGTTCCGGCCTGTCCTCGGTTCGCTCGACGATGAAGGCTTGCCTGACCGCGCCGATGACGGGAACCTCCGCGCGGATGAACCAGCGCGCGATGCCCCCGGCCTCCTGCCGGATGCTCTCCACGCCCGGCATCAGCTCGGCGAAGTTGCGCAAGTCCGCGAAGAACTCGCGCGCCCGCTCCACCGTCGTCTTCATCTCCAACTGCTCGTCGAAACCCGCTTTGACTTGAAACACCACTCACCTCGTCAATCGTCAATCGTGAATCGTAAATCGTTTCCGTGCTTCACGGTCTTCGACGATTTACGATTCACGATTGACGATTTACTAAAACGTTGACGTGAACAAAAATGAATTAAAGAAGAGCCGCGTCGTCGCGCGCCAGATGCCGCGGTAGTTCGGGTCTTCGGCGAAAAGGACGACGTGGCCGCGCCCC
>JBJMGS010000034.1:0-13895 GCA_045807785.1 Pyrinomonadaceae bacterium | reverse complement strand
TCCATGCCGACGATTCTCCCTTCGCGTTTGCTGTTTGAACGCGCGAGATGCGCCGGAGTTGCAATTCCGGTAGGGGAAAAATCGTCGGTATTGGTAGCGCGGCTTCAGCCGGGCGCAGGCTCGGCAGCGCTCAATCTTGATCGCGACTCTGATCTTGCGTTGCCGGTTTTTTCACGGGCGCGTCGGGCGCAGGTTTGTCGTTGAGCCATTTCGACGGAGACGTCAGGCGACCCGCGAGGGATTTCAGGCGTGACTTGTGCTCGCCCTGCTCCGCGACTGTCGCCGCGTCCGGCTCGACGTGTTTGTGCTCGGCGTTGCAGTAGGCGCTCGGCTCGTCGCCCGCGGGGAACGTGACCGTCAGCTTATGCGGGCAGTCGGCACGCGCGCGCAGGTTCGTCGCCGGATCGATCAAGACGCTGACGGTCGGCAGCGCGCGCAAGGGCATCGTCGGCGACACCTCTTCGGACTTGTCCGCGGCAGACGACTCTGCGCGCGCCGCGCCGTCCGGCGGTCTTAGACTGCGCGCGTTCTTTTGTGCTGTCTCCTCTGCCGCCGGCGGTCGCTCCGCGTCGGCTGGCGCATCATCTGGCGCGGCGCGCGGCGCCCGCGCGGCGTCGGAGACGGCACCTTGAGTCGGCGCGCTGTGCTTCGAGAGCAGGCGCGGCGTGACGAACGCGAACGTGGCGCAGGAGACGACGAAGGGGGCGAGCGCGAGCCAGAGTTTGTTCCGCCGCGCGCCGGGCGCGTCGGCGCGCGGCGGGCCGTCGGCGTCATCGGCGCGTGCGGCGCGAGGCGCGTCGTGGCGCGGGTCTTGTGGGGCGCGTGCGTCGCGTGCCGCGCCTGTGTCGCGCGGCGTGCGTTTGTCGCGCGCGGCAGTTGTGCCTGAGACGAGCCGCTGGTAGGCGTCGTTGATCTCCTTGAGCTTCTCCTGCGCCTTCTGTTGCAGGCGCGGGTCGTGCGCGAAGCGGTCTGGATGCCAGACCTTTGCCAGGTCCCTGTAAGCCGCCTTGATCTCCTGCGCCGAAGCGTGCGGGTCAAGCCCGAGCACTTCGAGACACCGCTCCCGACCCGGTTCGTTCGTCATCTCTTAAATTCGTCGGGCAGCGCTCAAGACAGAATGTCGGAGAGCCGCGTGGCGTTCTCAAAATATTGTTGCAACTGGTGGATGGTCGGCACGGGGTAGCCCAGCCAGTGCATGACCACCCCCGCGCACGCCAGAAACAGGACACACATGACCGCGGTCTTCAACGCCGAGACGACGACGTACTCGACTGGACGCCACAGACACTTCCGCAGTAGCTGCCGGATTTTAACTCGCATAACGCACCCGCAGTCCTCGCCGATCTTTAACTCACGTCGGCTCGGGAGAGTTCGTTTGGTGTAACGGGTGGGGTTGTCGTGGGGCAGTCCGTGGCAGGGGACGGTTCAACACTACAAAGCCGCGCGCGCCGTGTCAACGGTCAATTTGCGCGCGAAAGCCTGCGCCCGTCGGCGCAGCGCGCGGCGAGAATCGGCGTGTGCAATGAGGGGCGGAAGGTGGTAGGCTTATAACTTAAATTCGGCGGGCAAACAATCAAGTTTTCTCTACTTCCCGCGCGCGCGCAGGGCGCGAATGGGCGGGTTTTAATTGAGGTGAAAGAGCCTTGAGCACACTGCAGACGCGGACGGACTTTTCCGAGATCATCGCCGAGAACTTCGGCGCCAACGCGACCTACGTCGAGACCCTGCTCGAACGCTTCCGCAGCGACCCCGCGCTCGTCGATGAGGCGTGGCGCACCTACTTCAACGAGCTGACGGGCAGCACGACGCAGCCGTCGTCCGCAGGCAATGGCGACGGCGCGACGACGAGCATAAACGCGGCGGCAAGCGCGACGACGGGCGCGACGAGTGCACCGGCACCGGCAACTGCCGCAGCGCCGGTCGCACAAGAATCGGCGACCGCGCGACAGCCGCCCGCTCAAACTGCGCCGCCAGCCGCCACCGCGCCGAGCGCGAAACTCGCGGGCGAAGCGCAAGCCATCCGCGGCGCGGCGCTGAAGATCGTCGAGAACATGGAGACGAGCCTGACGGTTCCGACCGCGACCTCGAACCGGCAGATACCCGTCAAAGTCCTCGAAGAGAACCGCACCATCGTCAACCGCCACCTCAAAGAGCAGGGCGCGGGCAAGGCTTCGTTCACCCACTTCATCGCCTACGCGATCTTGCGCGCGCTTGAACAGTTTCCGCAGATGAACGATGGGTTCGCGCTTGTCGAAGGCGTGCCGGCGCGCGTGAAGAGACGGGAAGTCAACCTCGGCGTCGCCATCGACATTCAGAAGAAGGACGGCACGCGCACGCTGCTCGTCCCGAACGTCAAGAACGCCGCCGCGCTCACGTTCCCGCAGTTCCTCTCGGCTTACGACGACGTGGTGAAGCGCGCGCGCGAGGGCAAGCTTGGCGTGCCGGACTTTCAGGACACGACTGTCTCTCTGACGAACCCCGGCACCATCGGTACGGTCGCCTCGACGCCGCGCCTGATGGCGGGTCAGTCGGTCATCGTCGCGACGGGCGCGATTGAGTACCCGGCGGAGTATCACGCGATGACCCCAGCGGCGCTCTCGCAGCTCGGCATCAGCAAGACGATGACGATCTCTTCGACCTATGATCACCGCGTCATCCAGGGCGCGGAGTCCGGCGCGTTTCTGGCGCGCGTCCACGAGCTGCTGCTCGGCGGGCACGACTTTTATCAACACATCTTCCGCGAACTCGACATCGCGCTCCCGCCGCTCAAGTGGTCGCAGGACACGAACCCCGTTTTGCTCGGCGTGGATCAGACGCGCGCGCAGATCACGAAGCAGGCGCGCGTGCTGGAGCTGATCAACTCCTACCGCGTGCGCGGCCACCTCGTCGCCGACATCGATCCGCTCCACGCGATGCCGCACCTCGACCACCCCGAACTCGACATGGAGACTTACGGGCTGACGATCTGGGACCTGGATCGCGAGTTCATCACGGGCGGCCTGGCGGGCCGGGAGAGCGCCCCTCTGCGCGACATCCTCGACATCCTGCGCCGCGCCTACTGCGGCAAGGTCGGCATCGAGTACCGACACATTCAGAGCAAGGAGCAGAAGCTCTGGATACGAGAGCGCATCCGCCAGGAGTTCGTCGAGCCGGAGCCGATCCCGGTCGAGATTAAAAAGGAGCTTCTCGCCAAGCTCGTCGAGGCGGAGCAGTTCGAGCGTTTCCTGCATACGAAGTTCCTCGGTCAGAAGCGCTTCTCGCTCGAAGGCTGCGAGACGATCATCCCGCTCCTCGATCAGCTCGTCGAGCGCGCCGCCGACCGCGGCGTCGAAGAGATCGTGCTGGGCATGGCGCACCGCGGGCGCTTGAACGTCCTCGCCAACGTCGTCGGGAGCAATTTGACGGAGCGCATCTTCACGGCGTTCGAGGGATCAGTCCATCCGAGCTTCCCTGCCGACGAGGGCGACGTGAAATACCATCAGGGCGCGAAGGGTGGGCGCACGACCGCTTCAGGCCGCGAGGTGAAGATCACGGTCTCGCCGAACCCGAGTCACCTTGAGTTCGTTGATTCCGTCGTCGAGGGCATGGTGCGCGCGAAACAGGATGCGTGGCAGCGCGGGGGCTCGCCGCGCGAGCAGGTCATTGACCGCGCGCTCCCCGTCTTGCTTCATGGCGACGCGGCGTTCGCCGGGCAGGGCATCGTGATGGAGACGCTGAACCTCGCAGACCTGCGCGGCTACCGCACGGGCGGCACGATCCACATCATCATCAACAACCAGATCGGCTTCACCACGTCGCCCGAACAGGGGCGCTCGACGATCTACTCGACCGACGTGGCGCGCATGACGCAACTGCCGATCTTCCACATCAACGGCGACGACCCGGAAGCGGCGTACCGTGTGCTGCGCACGGCGCTCGACTACCGGCAGGAGTTCAACAAGGACATCGTGCTCGACGTGGTGGGCTTCCGCCGCCTCGGTCACAACGAGACGGACGAGCCGAGCTACACGCAGCCGCTGATGTACGCGCGCGTCAAGGAGCACCCCGGCGTGCGCGCCGTGTATGCCGGGCGGCTCATCCGCGAGGGCGTCATCACAGAGGCGGAAGCCGAGCAGATGATCAAGGATCAGGTCGCCGAGTACGAGGCGACGCTCGCGCGCGCCAAAGAGATCGCGAAAGAGAATTCGCCCGACGAGGAGCTGAAGCCGCCCATGGCGGAAGAGGACGGCTCTGCCGTGGTCGAGACGCCCGCGAGCGGCGAGGCGATCAAACAAGTGACGCGCGCGATCTCGGTCGTGCCCGAAAACTTTCATGTCAACCCGAAGATGGTCAGCCAACTCGCGCGGCGCGGGAAGATGGGCGACGGTGCGATGGCGCTCGACTGGGGCTTCGCGGAACTCTTAGCCTTCGGCACGCTCGCGCTCGAAGGGCGCGTGGTGCGCCTGTCGGGTCAGGATTCGGGGCGCGGCACGTTTAGCCAGCGCCACGCCATCCTCTACGACACGCAGACGGGCAACGCCTGGGCTCCGCTCTCCGAGATGACGCAGACCCCGCAGGGGCGACCGCTCGTCGAGGTGTTAGACAGTTCTTTGTCCGAGCAGGGCGTGATGGGTTTCGAGTACGGCTACTCGGTCGTGGCGGCGGACGCGCTCGTCTGCTGGGAGGCGCAGTTCGGCGACTTCTCGAACGGCGCGCAGGTCATCATCGATCAGTTCATCGTGCCCGGCGTGGACAAGTGGCAGCAGCCATCGCGCCTCGTGCTGCTTTTGCCGCACGGCTACGAGGGGCAGGGGCCGGAACACTCTTCGGCGCGGCTCGAGAGATATTTACAGCTCTGTGCCGAGAACAACATGCAGGTCTGTTACCCGACCACTCCGGCGCAGTACTTCCACCTGCTGCGGCGGCAGGTCAGACAGGAGACGGCGCGACCGCTCGTCGTAATGACGCCGAAGTCTCTGCTGCGGCTCCCGGCGGCGACCTCCGCGCTCGCGGAGCTGACGTCGGGCGGCTTCCGGCCGGTGATTGATGACGGGGAGATCGAGGATCGCGTGGCGGTGCGCCGCATCGTCCTGTGCGCGGGCAAGGTCTATTATGATCTCAACGCGGCGCGGCTGAAGACGGACGACCGCCGCGTCGCCGTCGTCCGCGTGGAGCAGTTCTACCCGTTCCCGGAAAAAGCGCTGCGCGAGATTTTCGCGACCTACCCGAACGCCGGACAACTCGTCTGGGCGCAGGAAGAGCCGCGCAACATGGGCGGCTGGACGTTCGCCGAGCCGCGCCTGATGAATCTGCTGCCCCTCTGCGAGCGGCCCCTCTACGTCGGTCGCGCCGCGTCGGCGAGCCCCGCCACCGGTTCGTACAAAGTTCACGAGATGGAGCAGCGCGAGATAGTCGATCACGCGCTCACCACCGACGCGCCCATCATCTCCAACGCCAGCACCGACAAGTACGCGGGACAGGGCGAAGGATGAGATTGCGGAATGCGGAATGCGGGTTGCGGATTCAAGAATCTAAAAATCAGAACGCGGCTTTGAGAGTTTAGAACCTCAAAGCCGCGTTTCTGCAATCCGCAATCCGAATTCGCATTCCGCAATCACTAGGGTTTTTTCGGCGGCGGCTCGGCGGGGAAGTCGTCCTCTTCAACGATCTTCACTTCGGTGCCGTACTTCTGGTAGCTGCGGAAGGCGATCTCGTTGTGCGTCTGGTAGAGCTTGCCCTGCTGCACGGTTGACATCTCCACGCTGGCGCTGACAGGGAGCAGGTACTTGCGCTCGGCAATCGTCACCCAGTCGTAGTCGATGGTGTCGGTCGTGGCGGTGATGGGGAAGCCGGGCGGAATTTCGGTCGCGATGTTTTCGAGACGGAGCACGCGGAAGTTTTCGCGATCCACCCACATGCGCCCGCGCCCGCCCACGCGCGTCACGAGCGGCGCCGCGCTCTTATCCTTGAACTCTAAAGTCTGCTTCGAGTTCTCCAACTTGATCTCATACTCGTAGATGATCGCGCGGTGCCCACGGATGGTGTCGGTGTCGGCGGCGGTGAACTTCGTCTGCGCCTCGTCCGAGAATATCTCCTTGAGCATTGTGACAAACTCGCCGGTGGAACTCGACCCGTTCTCCTGCTCGTAGCTGCCGCGCTCCTGCCCGTCGGCGGTGGCGGTTGGCAAGCCGTCCACGGCGAGCAGCTTGTAACGCTCGCCGCCCTCCGATTCGCGATAGCTCACCGCCACGGTCAGATGATTCCCCGGTCGCATCGGGAGCCAGTTGTGCGTCGTGCCGAAGGCGAACTGCCGCGTGATGAGCTGGCGGACGACGAAGTCTGGCATCGAGGCCACCGCCGCGCGCGTCGCCTCGCGCGTGCGCGCGAGCACGTCAGCCGCCTCCACCTCGTTCGGTCGCGCGGCGACCGTGGGGCTCGACCTGCGCCGCTCCGCCTCTTCGAGCGTGCGCCTGAGCAGCGCGTCGTTGCCGGACTTGGAGGCGACGAGCGAGCGCATCCCGTCCGTCAGCGCGAAACCGATGCCGCGGTGCCTGATCTCCTCGACCACCTCGTCGCGCCGTTCGGGGTGCTGCGGCAGTTGATAGACGAGCTTCACCAGTTCCTGACTTGTCAGCGGTGTCTGCACCTGCGCCGCGCCTGAAATGGCGCAGAGCGCGACGAGCAGGGCGTATGTGAGCGAAGAGAAGGGTGAAAAAGTATGACTGCGTTGATTCATAAAAATACGTCATTCGTCAGTTGTCCGTGGTCAGTTGTTCGCAATTCTCCTGATTGAAGTCAGCAACGGATGACTGACAACGGACAACGGACAAACCTACAAGCAGAACTCTTTGATCGCAAGCGCAAGAACTTCGACACAACGCTCCAATTCCGCGACCGGCACGAACTCGCCCGTGCGGTGGGCGTTGCGGATGTCGCCCGCGCCGAAGACGACCGCCTCCGCGCCGAGTTCGCGCATCTGCGGGGCTTCCGTGCCGAAGGCGACCGTGCCCGCCTGTCTCTCCGTCGCCGCTTCCATGAACCGCACGAGCGCGGCATCGGCGGGCGTCTCCGCGCCGTCGTCGAGGCGTTGTATGTCAATCCGGTAGTCGAAATCGGGATCGTCTGCGCGCAAGCTTTCAGCCTCCGCTTTGATGAGTTCAACGGCGTGCGACGCTGCCTGCCCCGGCACGGGTCGCCACTCCAAAGTGAGCCGGCACGAGCCCGCGATGATGTTCTTCGCCGTCCCGCCGCTGATCAGGCCGACGTTCAAGGTCGTGTAAGGCGGATCGAAAGCCTCGTGCCGCTCCGCTTCGAGCCGCTTGGCGACCTGCTCGATGCGACTGATGAGCCGCGCCGCGCGCGTGATCGCCGACGCGCCGAGCGCCGGGTACGCGCTGTGCCCCTCGCGCCCGCGGACTTCGACTTCGGCGAGGCAATAGCCCTTGCCCGCGCGCATCGGCTGAAGCGAAGTCGGCTCGCCGACGACGGCGCGACGTACCTTCAGGGCGCGCGCCTCTGCCAGACGCTTCGCGCCGAGACAGCCCACCTCCTCGTCCGCCGTGAAGACGAGCGCGAGCGGGCGGGCGAGCTTCTCCACGTCAAACTGCGCGACCGCCGCGAGCGCCGCCGCGATAAACGCCTTCGTGTCGCATGCGCCGCGACCGTAGAGACAGCCCTCGCGCTCGGTGAGCGTCAGAGCCTCCGCCCAAGCCGGATCGAACGGCACCGTGTCGGTGTGACCGACGAGCGCGAGTTCTATCTCGTCCTCATCTTTCGTCGAGCGCGGCGCGACCGCGACGAGGTTGAACTTGCGCACGCCGGCCGCGTCCGTGTACGGGAGGAGTCGCGCGCACAGGCCGAGTTCTTCGACGCGCGGCGCGAGGTAGTTGATCAGCTCAAGGTTCGAGACCGCCGAGCGCGAGTCGATGCGGACGAGTTCGGCGAGCGTGTCTTTGACGTTCATGATTCTATGACGACGGTTTAAGCCCACAGCCTGCGCTGCAACGCGGCGAAGCGCGAGACGATCTCTGTCTGCGCCGGATGCGCGCCCCCCTCGACGACGAGCCGCCCGCCGACGCACACCTCACGCACTGCCGCGCGCGAGAGCGAGAAGACGATCGCGGGGAGGAGATCGTCCACGTCCGCGCCCGCGATTGAAGGGTCGTTTAGATCGACGGTGAAGAAATCAGCGGCGCGTCCGGACGCGAGTTCGCCCGACGACGCGCCCGTGCTCGACGCGCCGTGCACAGTCGCGCACTCGAAGAGCCGCGCGGCGAGCGATTGAATTTGAGAAGGGCGCTCGGCAGCATCTCGCACGGAGTTGTTCGCCCCGTCGTGCGCTGCTTCAGGCGCGGGCGCGAGCACGGCACGGGAGAGCTTAGCGAGACGCAGGTTCAACTCCAACTCGCGCGCGTCTTCGAGCAGATCGATCTGCGCGTGGCTGTCTGTGCCGAGGGCGACGCGCGCGCCCGCGTGGAAGAAGAGATCGGCGGGGACGATACCGTCGCCGAGGTTGCGCTCAGTCGTCGGGCAGGCGCAGACGTGCGCTCGCGCGCGCGCGAGCGAGCGCGCTTCGTCCGCCGTGACGTGGACGCCATGCACCGCCGTGAAGCGCGCGTCGAGCAAGCCTTCGGTGTCGAGCAGCGCGACCGGCGTGCGACCGTGCTCCACGCGGCACGCCTCGACTTCGGCGGGCTGCTCCGCGACGTGCATGTGGACGGGCAGATTATTTGCGCGGGCGTAGCCGCAGACTTCCTTGAGATAGTCGAGCGGCACGGCGCGGACGCTGTGCGGGGCGACGCCGACCCACGCCATTGCGATCCCCTCGCCTCGTGACTGCGATTCACGCGCGAGGTAGGTTCTTAAATCGTCCGCGTGTTTGATGAAGACTTGCGGGTCGCTGGTGATGAAGCGCCGTTGTCGTTCATTCGGCGGCGTGTCGAAGCCGGAACGCGAGTAGGCGACGCGCAGGAGCGCGACGCGGATGCCAACGTCTCGTGCGGCGCGGACGACCTGCTTGGAGAGCAGGTTCGGATCGTCGTAAGGCGTGCCGTCCGGCGCGTGGTGTATGTAATGAAACTCTCCGACCGACGTGACGCCGCCGAGCGCCATCTCCAGAAACGCCATGCGCGAGGCGTCATAGATGTCTTCAGGGGTGAGTCGCGTCGCGGCGGAGTACATCTGTTCGCGCCACGTCCAGAAGGTGTCGCGCTCGGAAGTACGAAACTCCGTGCGCCCGCGGATGACGCGCTGGAAGGCGTGCGAGTGAGCGTTCGCCATGCCCGGCAGCAGCGCGCGGTTCTTGAGACGCACGACACGCGCCGCGCCGTGTTCGCCGGCGCGCGTGGCACTGACGACGCGACATGAATGATCGTCCGTGACGAGTGCTAGATCGCGCCGGAATTGACCGCCCGCGTAGATCAGATCGGGGAGCCAAGCTGTATGTTGTGGGTTCGTTGACAAGAACAACTCTCATCTACTTCGAGTACTTGCCCGGAAGCTTGTAGGACTTGGTTTTTACAAGCTCAGGCTTGTTTCTGATCAAAGTCCAATATTCTTCCCTGACATCCTCATCGATCTCGACCGAGGTTGAATAGAGACCATCTGAGCCATCTTTCTTACAACCGGAAATCCAGTAACGTTCTCTCGTCTCGGCATTGGCGTAGTTAGCCTTGAATCCCATCCCGGCGAGCGAATAGAACCTTCTGCCGCCATAGTACAAAGACTTTCCAGTCTTGGAGTAAGTGACTCTACCGATTCGAGCCGGTCCGGACAGTCCGTCGCCCTTGTACTCGATGTACATAATTCGAGTCTTGTGTGCCATGACACTCACTCGCCGTTAGTGTTTCGCTTCTTCGCGGCGATCCAGTCGTTGATGTTGCGCTCAAGCACGTCGAGCGGGATCGCGCCTGAGCCGAGGACGACTTCGTGGAACTCGCGCACGTCGAAGCGGTCGCCGAGTTCTCGCGCGGCGCGGGCGCGCAGTTCTTTGATCTTCAACTCGCCGATCTTGTAGGCCAGCGCCTGTCCGGGCCAGGCGATGTAGCGGTCGATCTCGTTGACGATGTCCAACTCGGTTTTGGCGGCGTTCGCCGTGAAGTAGTCTATCGCCTGCTGGCGCGTCCAGTGCATCGAGTGGATGCCGGTGTCAACGACGAGGCGCACGGCGCGCCACATCTCATAGGTCAACTGTCCAAACTTGGCGTAAGGATCATCGTAGAGCCCCATCTCTTCGCCCAGAGATTCGGCGTAGAGCCCCCAGCCTTCGACGAAGGCGGTGTAGTCGTTCTGGTAGCGGCGGAACTTCGGCACCTCGCCCAACTCCTGCGCGAGCGCGATCTGCAAGTGATGGCCGGGAACGGACTCATGCAGCGCGAGCGCCATCATCTCATACTTCGGTCGCGTCTCCGGCTTGTAGAGGTTGACGGTGAACGCGCCGGCGCGCGAGCCGTCGGGCGCGCCCTGCTGGTAATAGGCGGTCGTCGTGTCGGGCGCGACGTTATCGGGGATCGGCTCGACGCCGTAGGGCTGTCGCGGCAGCGTGCGGAAGACGCGCAGCAGCCGCGGCTCGATCAGCTTGGCCTGCGCGCGGTAGGCGTTCAACAGTTCCTCGGGCGAGTTGTAGTAGAACTTCGGATCGGTGCGGAGGTATTTGAAGAAATCCGGCAGCGATCCATTGAAGCCGACCCGCTTCAGGATCGCTTCCATCCCGGCGTGGATGCGCTTGACCTCGGCGAGCCCGATCTCGTGAATCTCCTTCGGCGTCAGATTCGTCGTCGTGTAGCGGCGCGCCTCGAAGGCGTACATCTCCGCGCCGTCCGGCATCTGCCACGCGCCGACTTCCGGGTAAGACGCGGGGATGTACTCGTTCGTGAAGAACTCCTTCATCTTCCTGAATGAGGGGACGACGCGCGCCGAGATCGCCTCTCGACCGGCGGCGAGGATGCGCGCGCGGTCGGCTGCGTTGAACGAGTCGGGGATGCGCTTGAAGGGACGGGAGAAGGGGCTCTCGTCGGCGGTCGCGACGATCTGCTTGTCGATCTGCGCGGGGATGCGCTCGGAGATGATGCGCGGGTGAACCATCCGCACGCGCACGCCTTCGCGCAAAAGCGCGATGGTCTGATCCATGTGCGTGGGGAAATTGTTGAGGCGCGCGATCCAGTCGTCGTAGTCTTTGACGGTCGTGAAGCGCAGCTGGTCGCCCAGATCGTCTTCGGTCTGGATGCCGCCGCGCTGGTTCAAGGGCACGAGCTGCCAGCGATACTTGTAGTCCTCCAGAGAAGTCTCGTACTCCTTCTTGAAGAGATCGTAGTTCAACTGATCGGGCGCGGAGAGCTGCGCGCGATCAATCGCCTTCAACTGCGTGAGCACTTCCGCGTCGTGTGCGTGGCGACGCTCAATCGCCGCGAGGCTCACGTCGTCCCAGCGGTCGTTGTAGCGCCGGTCGCCTAAGGAAGAGGCGAACGTCGGGTTCTCGCGCATCGAGTACTCCCACTCGGCGTCGAAGAGCGCGTGCAGACTTCTGGTCGCCGCGCCGGGCTGCCGCGTCTGCGCAGGCGCGTGCGCCGCCATCAAAAAGAACGCGGACGCGGACAGAAAAGCGAACAGGTTGTGGACAATCTTGCGCATCGAAGCCTCCGAAGGGAGAACGGGTGTGCGGGCCAGGTCTGAAAGCAAGGCAGAGGATACAACAATGGAAGAGGATTGCGGAATGCGGATTTCGGATGGCGGATTGAGAGAATGTAGGAGTTGGGGCGTCGTCCGGTTCTGATAAATCCGCCATCCGAAATCCGTAATCATCGCAAGGCGCGGCGCGCGCATCTAATCAGCATATGAGCACGAGGGTGGGAGAGTTGAAAACTTACGCGGGGTTCGCGCGGCGGTTCGGGCGGCGCTTCCTCGAAGAGCGTCTGGCGGAGCGGCGCGAGACTGTCGCCCCCGCGCCGCACAAGCCCGATCCGTCGAGCTGGTCGGACGAGCGCCTGACGGTCGCGTGGCTCGGTCACGCGACCGTGCTGATCAACTTTTACGGCACGTGGCTGCTGACCGACCCGGCTCTGGGTCGCCGCGTCGGCGTGCAGCTCGCACGCGGCGTGACTTTGGGACCGCGCCGCATGGTCGAGCCCGCGCTCACGGTGCCGGAACTGCCCCGTCTCGACGCCGTGCTCGTCTCGCACGCGCACATGGATCACTGCGATCTGGCGACGCTGCGCCGCCTGCCCCGCGCGACCAGCGCCATCGTGCAGCGCGGCAATCTCGATCTCGTGCGCCGCTTCCGCCGGAGCGAAGAACTGGCCTGGGGACAGGCGACGGAGGTGGCGGGCGCGCGCGTCGAGTCGATCGAGGTGAACCACTGGGGGGCGCGTCGGCTGACGGATCGCGAGCGCGGCTACGGCGGCTTCTACGTCGAGAAGCGTGGGCGCGCGCTCGTTTTCGGCGGCGACACCGCCTACACGCATGCCTTCGCGCGCCTGCGACAGCGCGACACGCCAGTCGCGCTCGCCGTCCTGCCCATCGGCGCGTACAACCCTTACGTCTATGCGCACGCCAACCCCGAACAGGCCTGGGCGATGAGCCGCGAGATGGGCGCGCGTTACGTGCTGCCGATGCACCACGCGACTTTTAAGTTGAGCCGCGAGCCGGTGGGTGAACCGATCCGGCGAATGATTGACGCCGCGGGCGACGAACGCTGGCGCGTCGCCGTCACAGAGATCGGGCAGACGTGGACGCTGCCTGAATAAAACTGTGCGAAGCGGAGGGCGCGGGGCGCGGGGTTGAGCGACCCCGCGCCCCGCGCGTGTCCGGGGCGAAGAATTTTGCGGGGCGGGCTTGAAGCGCGCGGGGCGACTGTGTTACGAGTCGGCGTCCGAAATCTTCCCCACGAGGTGACGCCATGACGAAAACGCGCGCGACGATCTTCTCGCTTCTCCTTCTCATGCTGACGACCGGCGCGGCGAGCGCGCAGTCGGGGAAGCCGCCGGAGCGCGACATCTCGACGCGCGAGATGGAGCGCGTCAACTGGATGGAGTTTCGCGAGTACGTGCCGGCGCGCATCCAGACCGTGCTTCTGCCGACGGGGACGATGGAGCCGCACGGCGTCATCAACAACGGCGCGGACATCACCGCGCCCGTCGCGATGGCGCGCCGGATTGCGCCGCGCGTCAACGCCATGATCGCGCCCGTCGTCCCTTACGGCATGACCGGGAGCCTCGAAGCCTACCCCGGCGCGTTCCAGATCACGGAGGCGGCTTACCGTCCTTACGTTAAGCAAGTTATGGAGGGCTTAGCGAAGGACGGCTTCAAGAACATCATCGTCTTGAACGGCCACGGCGGCGGGCAGACTGCCGTGCTGAACGCGGTCGCGGCGGAAGTCGCGTCGGAGCGGCACGTGCGCACGCTCGTCATCAACTGGTGGTCGTTCGCCTCAGACGTGACGAAGGAAGTCTTCGGCGAGGACGGCGGGCACGCCGGTCTGAACGAGACGGCGTTCGTGCAGGCGATTGATCCCAGCCTCGTCCACCCCGAACGCTACAAGGCAGACCTTGCCACCGCGTTCCCGCCCGCGGGCACCTGGTCGGCGACGCCTTTCCCTTCGTCCATCGGCCTCTACCAGCCGGGGCAAGGGTATCCGAAGTTCGATCAGAAGAAAGCCGAAGAGTATTTCAACAAGGTGAACGACAAGGTGGCGAACCTCGTCAACGAGGTCGTGCGTAAGTGGGACATGGCGGGGCTGTGAGGCGAGGGATGAAGGATGAAGGGTGAAGGATGAAATAGTGCTGACGGACGTTGGGACAATCTCTCATCCCTCATCGGTTACCTGTGTCCGCGGCTTTTCATTCGCGGCGAGTTGTAGTTGAATGTTTGGCGCACGACCAAGTCGCTCGCCGAAGTTCTAAGAGATCAGTTTCCGCCTCTGG
>JBJMGS010000033.1:0-14470 GCA_045807785.1 Pyrinomonadaceae bacterium | reverse complement strand
GTGCCCCTGCGCCTCTTCGCGAACCCGCTCTACCTCGCGCATTTCGCCGTGACGGATGAGTCGCGCGGAAAGTTTCGCTACGCGCACCGCAAGAGCGCCAACGGCGCGTTCGATCTGCCGGCAGCGACGAGCGCGCATCGCTACTTCCTGAGACTCGGCGACTGGGCGGTGCTGGAATCCGAAGGCATTCACATCTTGCGCGCCACGCTCGGCGGCGATCTCATCTTCGAGGCAAAGCTCAAGCCGACGAAGCCCGCGGCACTCAACGGACATGAAGGTGTCGGCGTCAGTTTCAAGGACGCGGGCGAGGCTTCGCGCTACTTCTCCTACACGCGCATGGCGGCGGAAGGGCAGATCACCTGGCACGGCGAGACGGAGCACTGCGAGGGCTCCGCCTGGATGGATCGCGAGTTCGGCACGTGGCGCACGACGGAGAAGCAAAAGGGCTGGGACTGGCTCAGCGTCCAGCTCTCGACCGGCGCCGAGCTGATGGTCTATCACCTGCGCGACTCAAAAGGTCGCCCGTCGCCGTTTTCAAGCGGCACGTTCGTTGACGGCGAAGGCCGCGCGACGCACCTCGCGCGCGAGGATTTCCAGCTCGAAGCGACGACGCACTGGCAGAGCCCGCGCACGGGGGCGACCTACCCGTCCGGCTGGAACTTACGCGTCCCGCGCTTCGCGGTTGACGTGACGGTCAAGCCCGTCATCGAGGATCAAGAACTCGACACGCGCGGCACGACGATGATCGTCTATTGGGAGGGCGCGTGCGTCGTCGCGGGCAGGCACGGCGATACGGATGTGGCGGGGCGAGCCTACGTCGAACTCGTCGGCTACGACCGCTCGCACGAGTCGCCCTCGATCACGACCTTCCTCTTCGGCTCGGCGCTCGACCGCGGCTGGCGCAGCATCTTCGGCTGAGGCTGCTGTCGTGACGGGCGACGCATGCGCCAATCCCCCGACGCTTCGCCGGCCAAGCGAGCGCGAACATTGCGCTACGATTGCCCTCTGCTTACATTACTGTTGTAGCCACCCCGCGGCGCGGAAAGCGTTTATCCTTACGCGTTTCATCCGAAGCGAACCAGCACAAAGTCTCTTGATATTCACGGAGCCTCGCGCTGGTCGATAAGGCATCGCCATGGCGACGCCGACGTTGAGGATAGATGGGGGGGTTCGTATGAAAGGCGTCATGACGCAGTACGCCGGGGTGACCGACACACTCTTCGCGCGAATGGGAGAAGCCGAGCGCGCTTTCCTCAGCTCACTCCTCATCGCCCTCAAGACTCGCGACGCAGACACCTACGGGCATTCGGCGCGCGTCGTCGTCCTCAGTTCCGTCCTCGGGCGGGCGTGCGGACTCGCCCCCTCGCACTTGAGGGTGCTGGAGCTCGGCGCGCTGCTGCACGACATCGGCAAGATCGGCGTGCCCGACGCGATCTTGCGCAAGCCGGGGAAGCTCGACCGGCGCGAGTGGGCGAAGATGCGCCGCCACCCGCGCGACGGGCGACGCATCCTCCGCGGGCTCAGTTTTCTGGAGGAGGCGGCGCGCGTCGTCCTTCAGCACCACGAGAGCTGGGACGGCACCGGCTACCCGGCGGGGCTCAAGGGGGAGGAGATCGACTTGAACGCACGCATCCTCGCCGTCGCCGACGCCTTCGACGCGATGGTCACCAAGCGCCCGTACCGCCCCGCCAGATCGTTTGAGGCGGCGGTCGAAGAGCTAGACAAGTGCGCGGGCAAGCAATTCGACCCGCGCGCCGTCGAAGCCTTCCATCGCGTACCGCGCGGGTCGTGGGAGTGGGCCACGCCCGGCGCGTGGGCGCTCCCGGCTCCCGCGCGCGCAGCCCTCGCGCCAGGGCGGTGAGCGCGCGATCCTCTCGCCGACAGACAAGGGCTGCGGCACTTCTTGCCTTGCGCAGCCCCGCCGTCTAGCATGCACGCATGGTCTCACGGCAAGCAGACGGTCTCTCCGAAAAACTCTTCGCCCGCGCCACAGAGCTGATGCCCGGCGGCGTCAACTCGCCGGTGCGCGCGTTTCGCGGCGTCGGCGGCACGCCGCGCTTCATCGCCAGCGCGAAGGGCGCAACGATGACCGACGTTGACGGTCGCACCTACATCGATTACGTCGGCTCCTGGGGGCCGATGATCCTCGGCCACGCCGACGACGAGGTGCTCGCGGCGCTGCGCGAGGCGCTCGCGCGCGGGACGAGCTACGGCGCGCCCACCGAGTTGGAGTGTGAGGTCGCCGAAGAGATCATCGCCGCCGTGCCGTCCGTTCAAATGGTGCGGATGGTCAACAGCGGGACTGAGGCGACGATGTCTGCGCTCAGGCTCGCGCGCGGGGCGACCGGCAGGAACAAGATCGTCAAGTTCGAGGGTTGCTACCACGGGCACGGCGACAGCCTGTTGGTGAAGGCCGGATCGGGCGTCGCGACGCTCGGACTCCCCGACAGCCCCGGCGTCACCGCTTCTGTCGCGCACAATACGATCACCGCGCCGTACAACGACGCCGACGCGCTCGAACAGGTCTTCGACGAACACGGCGTTGACATCGCCGCCGTGATCATCGAGCCGGTCGTCGGCAACATGGGCTGCGTCGTGCCGCGCGACAACTTCCTCGGGCGCGTGCGCGAGATCACGAGCCGGCACGGCGCGCTCCTCATCTTCGACGAGGTGATGACGGGCTTTCGTCTCGCGCGTGGCGGCGCGCAGGAACTCTACCGCGTCGTGCCCGATCTAACGACGCTCGGCAAGATCATCGGCGGCGGCCTACCCGTCGGCGCCTACGGCGGTCGGCGCGATCTGATGGAACAGATCGCGCCTGCCGGCCCCGTCTATCAGGCGGGCACGCTCTCCGGCAACCCGCTCGCGATGACCGCCGGGCTCACGACCTTGCGTCGCCTGCGCGACCAGACAGTTTACGAGAGACTGGAACGCGCGGGCGCGCGACTGACCGACGGACTCACACAGGCCGCGCGCGAAGCGGGTCTTGAGACGACGACGAACCGCGTCGGCTCGATGTTCACCGGGTTCTTCACGAACGAGCCCGTTACCGACTGGACATCTGCCTCACGCGCCGACCGCACGCTTTACGGCAAGTTCTTCCACGCCATGCTCGGCGAGGGGGTCTATCTCGCCCCCTCGCAGTTCGAAGCCGCCTTCATCAGCCTCGCGCACACGGATGAACTTCTTGATCGCACGGTCGAGGTGGCGCGCTCTGCTTTCACGACGCTAAAGGAATGAAGCCGTCATGGCGTGCGCCCATCAAAGCTGCCTCTCATGCTTCTTGCGTTGGGGCGCGGCTGATGCCGGGCGTTAGATGCTTTGCCATCTGCTTCGCAAGCGGGCTGCTTGACCTGACCTGCCGGATTGTTTCATCCTCGTCATCATGTATTGTCCGCATTGCGGCGCACAGAATGCTCAGGAGACCAGGTTTTGCCGTGGCTGCGGCGAAGACCTCAGGTTAATCTCGCAGGCGGTCACTAAGAGCCTCCCTTTAGTTATCGCGCACAGAGTTGACGAGGCGATTGACCGCGGACGCGGCGGCTGGCGCAGTTATCAACTCTTCCGCACGGAACATCGAAAGGCTTACGGGCAGACGCTGCTCGGGCTCTGCTCGCTCTACGCCATCGTCTGGGTGCTCATGCTGGGGCACGGCAGCGTCTCCTTCGCCAGCGGGTTCCTGTCCGTGATGGCCGTCACGCTGGTCTTGTCCGGCGTGCATGACATTTGGTCTAAGCGGCAGCAGGGGCGACAGACACGCGAGCCGGGGGAGTTGCCGTCTCCCTTGGGCACGAAAGAGCTACCCCCCGCCCACGAGACGCCCGCCCCAAGCGTGACCGAACTCACGACCAGACGGTTGAAGGTCGGAGCGCGGCGCGAGACTCGAGGAGATGAGTTTAACCAGCCATGACACAGACAAAGACACGGACGAACTGCTCGACCGCACTGCCGTCGCCCCGTGTTCGACTTCGGATGAATTTGGAAGTGAGAGAGTATCTGCTACTGCATCCAAACGAGATCAATGAGGCTACACACAGACCTTGACGCCTTGTAGCACACGTCAAAAGATCATGGCTGAACAACCTCCCCTCAGCAGATTTGCCGCGAATCTCTTCTTTATCCTTCTTGGATTGATACCACTGCTGATCAGCTTCGCGTTGGCGGCAGGCATTTTATACAGGCTCTTCTCTTACACCTCGGCCACCGGCATCATCAGCTCAATTAACGTCGCGTCTTCTACCGGGAAACACGCGACGACCTATTACGCTCATCGTGTGAGATATCTGACGCCGGAGGGTGAGATCACATCCGACAAAATTTCCTGTATGTTCTACTCGCCTTACACCGAAGGCGAGAGCGTGACTGTTTATTACGATCCGCAGCATCCGCGCACGGCGCTGCTCAATTCCTTTATGACGCTCTGGCTTATACCCACCGCTCTACTCATCGCGGGCGCGTTTACCACCAACGCGAGATTTCACTGCTTGAGTAAATTACGTGCCGCATTTTCTCCACGCGCCTAATGTTCAACCCAGTCGATCTATTTCACATCGAGCGGACTCAAAAGCCCGCGTCGAATGACGTTGGCATTTTCATGTTGATGGAAGTATGTTCGATGAATTCCAAGTCATTGCTATTTCCTCAGCTACTTCTCCTGCCTGAGCGGTAATTCGATTCTGAAACTCGTGCCCTCGCCCGGCGCGGTTTGAGCGGGCACATAAATCGTTTGCGGGCGTTGCCATTCGGCGTTAACATCACCCGGTCAGTTCAAAACATTAACGGGGGCGGAAAGATGAAGCTCTATCCCTTGGCGACCGCGATTTGTCTCCTGTGTGTGATCACCACGGGCGCGCAGACGAAACCCGAGCGCGAAACGATGGGTTTGAAAGGCGCGGTGAAAATCGTGCGCGAGGAACGTGTGGACGTTTCGCCGCAAGACGGTCAGCCGCTTCCTAACGGTCGGAGGGAAGTTAGTACGATGACCTTCGACGAGCAGGGTCGCGAGCTCGACCACTCATTCTCCAATCCCGACGGCACGCCCCGTAAGAAGCGGGTCTTCGTCCACGACGCACAAGGTAACGTCGTTGAAGAGGACAGCTATAACGCGAGTGGTACGTTGGTCGGAAAAGAGTTCAGCAGTTACCGCTTTGATGAGGCCGGGAGACTACTCGAAAGGATTGTGCATAACGGCGCGGGCGTCCTCCAGTACAACACTGTGATTGCCTACGATGCGCGCGGCAACCGAACTGATTTCGCCATGTATGAAGCCGACGGCACGATGATAACCCGCACCGTCAACTCCTACGACGACGAGGGCAAGCTTCAGGACTCCACGATGTACAGTCGTGGCGGCAAGCTTGTCGCGCAAACCACGCGCGCGCGCGATACAGGCAAAATGTCTTTAGTCGCCGATCCCGATGGGGCGTTCAAGCGGCTCGCGGAGATACCCAACAATTATCGCGAGGAGGAGTTTGACGCACACGGCAACTGGACGAAAAGGACAATCGTCATGCTCCACACCAAATCATCGGGCAAACCGGAAGAAGTCCTCGAAGTAACCCGCCGTACCATTAGTTACTACTGACTCTGCCTGAGCGGCAGCTCCACGTGAAAACTTGTGCCCTCGCCCGGCGCGGTCTCGACCGAGATCGCGCCGCCGTGTTGTTCGACGATCTTCTTGACGATGGCGAGTCCTAAGCCCGTGCCGCGCTTCTTGGTGGTGAAGAAGGGCTCGAAGAGGTGGGCACGGGTCTCTGCGTCCATGCCGGCGCCGCGGTCTGCGATGGTGACGCGGGCGTGCGGGATGCTCGCGCCCGCGCCGTTGCCGTCGCCCGCCGCGCGCGTCGCTTTCGCCTCCGTCCGCTCGGTCGTGATCGTGACGGGCGAACCCTTCGGGCTCGCGTCCGCCGCGTTGGCGACGAGGTTGATGAAGACCTGTTGGAGTTGATCTGTGTCGAGGAGACCTGCGAGCGGCGCGCTCGTGTAGCGCATCTCGACTGGCGTCTCGCGCTCGCGCAGGCGCTCTTCGACGAGTTCGAGACTGGAGTCGATCAGCTCGTGCAGGTCAACCGTCGAGAGCGCGAGCGGCTTCTCGCGCGAGTACTGCGTCACGTCCACGGTCAGCTTATTGAGGTGCTCGATGCCGCGCTCGATGAGATCAATGGTCGAATGCGCCTCATCGCCCTGAGTCATGTCGCGCAGCATCGCGACGCCAAGGCGGATGCTGCCCAGCGGATTCTTGATCTCGTGCGCGACCTGCGCCGCCGCCTGCCCGACCGCCGCGAGCGCGTCCTTGCGCCGCAGCTCCACCTCGTTGTGCGCCGCCTCGGTCACGTCCACGAGCGTGAGAATCTGCCCGTGCTCGCCGTCGATCTCAAGCGGCGACGAATAAACCTCGAAGTGGCGCGGCGCGCCGTCGCCGCCTTCGGGCGTGAAGACCCAGCGGCGGCGGTAGGTCGCCGTCTCGACGCGCGTCGAAGTCGCCGCGGCGAACATCTTCATGGCGTCGGGCGGCGCGATCTCGTCGTACACGGACGAGCCGACGCGCGCGCGCGGGAACAACTTCAGGAACGACTGGTTGGCGCTGCGGACGCGGTCGCGCCCGTCGATGGCGGCGACCGCCGAGACCATGCCTTCGAGCATCTGCGTGCTGAAGGCGCGCTCGCGCCGCGACTCGGCGAGGCTGCGCCGGAGCTGTCGGAAGCGCCGCTGCAACTCCCAGAGCGTGGCGGCGGCGATGAGCGCGGCGAGCAGGACGGCGAGGTAGGTCAGCGTCCTGATGCGGCGGCGCGCCTCGTCGCCCAGCGCCTCGCGCTCGCGGTCGATCTCGTCCTGCCGCCGGTTCGCCTCGTCGAAGAGTTGGGCCGTCAACGGCTGGAGATCGCGGAACTTGACGAAGCCGCTCGTCGAGTAGGCCTCCTCGTCCCTGGTGCTCGCGACGAAATCGTCCGCCGCCGCGGCGAAGGCGCGCGCCCCCGCGCTCTGCGACATCGGCAGACGTTCGAAGACGTCGAGTTGCTTGCGCGCGTCCGTGCGCGCGTCGTCGAGCTTTTTGGGGAAGGGATTGATGATGCCGCCGCGCGACTCGTGCGTGCCGCGATCCCTTGCCTCGAAGTCGAGCCGGGCGAGCGCGTCGCGCAGACCGAGGAGGAACTCGACGCGCCCGGTCTGCTGCCGCTGCGCCGTCAGCGTCCGGCTGCTCACGTCGCTCAGCTCGCCCTCGCTGCGCCTTCCGAGCGCGAAGACGAGCACGACGAGCAGCACGAAGCTGATGACGAGCACGGGCATCGCCGGCGCCACCTGCTTGCGCGCAAGGTGCGATGCGAGGCTCGCGCCCGCGCCGCCCACCGCCGCCTGCTGCGCCTCGTCCGCCTCCGCGCTCGACGGCAGACGGCTGTACACCACGCGCCCGCCGTCGTCCTCTCTGTGTGGCTGCCCGTCAGACATCAGTCGTCAATCGTCAATCGTCAATCGTAAATTGAGCAAACTCTTCTTATCTATTTACGATTGACGATTGACGATTTACGCTCCTTTTACGTCCATCCAATTCGCGCCGATGCCGACCTCGGTCGTAAGCGGCACGTCCAGGTCAACCGCCGTCTCCATCTCGCGCTTGAGAATCGCCGCGGCGCGCTCCGCCTCGTTCTTCGGCGCTTCGATCAGCAGCTCGTCGTGCACCTGCATGACCATCCGCGACTCCAACCCCTCGCGCCGCAAGGCGTCGTCAACTTTCAGCATCGCGATCTTGACGATGTCACTCGCTGTACCCTGAATGGGCATATTGATCGCTTCGCGTTCGGCGCGGGCGCGGATTTGCCCGTTGCGGTCGTTGATGGTGGGGAGCGGGCGGATGCGCCCGTAGATCGAGCGCACCAGGCCGTGCTCGCGCGCCTCCTCCGGCACCTTGTCCATGTACTCGCGCACGCCCTTATAAGTTTTATAGTAGTCGTCGATGACCTGCTTCGCCTCTTTGCGACTGATGCCGACGCGCTGCGACAGCCCGAACGGCTCGACGGCGTAGGCGATGGCGAAGTTGACGATCTTGGCGAAGCGGCGCTTCTCCTTCAACTCCGCGGGAGTCCTGGCGTTGAAGACGAGCCGCGCCGTCTGCGCGTGAATGTCTTCGCCGTTTTGAAACGCTTCGAGCATCCGCTCGTCGCGCGTGATGTGCGCGAGCAGCCGCAGCTCAAGTTGCGAATAGTCAGCCGCGACGAAGACGCTTCCCTTCTCCGGCACGAACGCGCGGCGGATGCGCCGACCCAGCTCCGTGCGGATTGGAATGTTCTGCAAGTTCGGATCGCTGGAACTGAGGCGACCCGTCGCCGTCACGGTCTGATTAAGTTGACTGTGGATGCGTCCGTCCGCGCCGACGAGCGTGGGGAGCGAATCGGTGTAAGTCGCCTTGAGCTTGTCGAGTTCGCGGTACTCGATGATGAGCCGCGGCAGCTCGTACTGTTGAGCCAGCTCGTCGAGCACGGCGCGGTTGGTCGAGACCTGCCCCGTCGAGGTCTTGCGCCCCGTGCTGATGTTGAGCGACTCCAGGACTTCGCCGACCTGCTTGGGCGATCCGATCTTGAACTCGCGCCCCGCCTCCTGGTAAATCCGCGCGGTCAGTTTCTCCAGCTCCGCGCCGAACAGTTTCGACAGCTCACCGAGCGCGTCTGTGTCAACCTTGAGCCCAGCCTTTTCCATCCGGTAGAGCAGCGGCGCGAGCGGCAACTCGATGTCCGTGTAGATCGCTTCGAGACCCTGCTCCAACACGCGACCATGTAGCACGTCCGCGACCTGTGCGGTGAAGTCCGCCGCTTCAGCCGCGCGCCAGTGCGCCTCCGTCCAGCCTTCGGGCGTTGTCTCAGACCAGCCATCGAGGTTGACGGCTTCGCGCGCGAGGTCGGCCAGATCGTACTTGCTGCGCACTGGATCGAGCAGGTAGGCGGCGAGCAGCGTGTCGTCCGTGATGCCTTCGATCTCAACGCCGACGGCGGCGAGCAGCGCCGTCGCGCGCTTGAGATCGTGGACGGATTTCGAGAGCAGGCCGTTGCCGATCACGTCGCGCAGCACGGGCAGGGCTGCTTCGCGTCCGCCCTCGAAGCTTTCCAGATCGACGAAGGCGGACGAGTGCGCGCCGGTCGAGATGGCGACGCCCGCAGGCTGCGACTCGTCGCGCGCGCCGCCCTGCATCCCGCCGCCCGCCGGAGACGAATCCGCGACGGCGAACGACCAGTGCTCCGTGTCCCACAGCTTGCGCGCGAGCTTCTCCAACTCTTCCGGCTTAGTGATGCGGCGATAGAGTCGCTCGGCGTGCGCACCTGCATCATCGTCGCCCGCCGCGTCGGCGAACTCGCGCGTCAGGTTCTGGAATTCCAGCTCGCGGAAAAGTTTGTAGGCGGCGGCGCGGTCGGGCGACTGACAACGAAGCTGGTCGAGATCGAGCTTGATGTTCACGTCTGTCTTGATCGTCGCCAGCTCTTTCGACTGGAGGATCAAGTCGGCGTTGTCGCGCAGGGATTCGCGGTAGGTCTTGTGCTTGACCTGCTCCCAGCTCTTCAAGGCGTTTTCAATCGAGCCGAACTCCTTGACGATCTGCACCGCGCCCTTCGCGCCGATGCCGGGCGCGCCGGGAATGTTATCCACCGAGTCACCCATCAGTCCCAGCAGATCGACGATCTGCGTGGGCGGCACGCCGAACTTGTTCGCGACCCAGGCCTCATCGCACCACTCGACGGGCGGCACGGGTTCTTTCCGCTTCACGTTCTGCGAGTTCTGCCTCATGCAGACGATCCAAGGGTCGCGCACGAGCTGCGTCATGTCCTTGTCGTTCGAGACGATGACTGCCTGCAAACCTTCCGCCGCTACCTGCACGGCGAGCGCGCCGATCACGTCGTCGGCCTCGAAGCCGGGGACGTTCAAGATCGGAATGTTGAAGACTTCGCAGACGCGTATGATGTAAGGAATCTGCGACGCCAGCTCGTCGGGCATCTCGGCGCGGTTCGCCTTGTAGCCGACGTTCATCTCGTGGCGGAAGGTCGGCGTCTCCGACTCGAAGACGGCGGCGATGTAGTGCGGCTTCTCGTCGGCGAGGAGTTTCCGCAGCATGTTGACGAAGACGAAGACGGCTTGCGTCACCTGCCCGCGGCTGTTGGTCAAAGGCTCCATGCGCGCGCCCATCGGCGCGAAGAAGGCGCGGAAGATGTGCGAGAACGAATCGATGAGAAAGACGCGCTCCGTCGGCTTCGCCATCTCTTCGGATTTTTTACGCGGCATTGTAGCTTCGATGATATGAGAAAAACCGTGAATCGTAAATCGTGAATCGTCAATCGCAAATCGTTAATGGTAAAACTGATCTGACTCAAGCGGGCGGCGACCAGCGACAGCCAGAAGTTTCACGATTGACGATTCACGTTTGACGATTGACGAGCTGGCCTGTCGCGGGGGCGCGGCGTTTGGCGGGCGGCGTGTTGCCGGCGCGCCACAGTCCGACCGAGGTCCGTTGCGGACAGTGCGAGTTTTTCACGCGTTTCGGCGGGCGCAGTTCGGGCACGGGCGTTGCTCCTCTGTTTTACTGTTCAGTTATAAACTCTCGCACCGGCAGGGTCGGTGCCGGAAGGAATCATTCTCAACTTTGATCAAGCAGACGACTCTCGGTAAGCCGGTCGAGGCGACCGGTCTCGGCTTGCACACGGGCGTCCAGGTGCGCGTGGGGCTTCAGCCTGCGCCGCCGGAGACGGGCTACATCTTCCTGCGCACAGACCTCGACGATTTTGAAATCCCCGCCACCGTCGAGCACGTCTCGCACTCGTCCTACGCGACGACGCTCATGCGCAAAGGCGTGACGCTCTCGACCGTCGAGCACCTGCTCGCCGCCCTGCGCGGGGCGGGCGTCGATAACGCCTACGTCGAGGTGGATAATCTTGAGCTGCCGATCATGGACGGCTCGTCCGAGTCGTTCGCGGAGATGATCGAGACGGCGCGCGTCGTCGAGCAGCCGGCGGCGCGACGCGCACTGCGTGTGACAAAGACTATCTCGGTCGCCGAAGGCAACCGCCGCATGAGCGTCGAGCCGTTCGATGGCTACGAGATCGACTGCCTGATAGACTTCGTGCACCCGCTCATCGGCACACAACACCTGACGTTCGACGCGCTGGAACCGGGCGCGTTCGCGCGCGAGATCGCTTCGGCGCGCACCTTCGGCTTTACCGACGAGATCGAGATGCTGCGCCGCGCCAACCTCATCCGCGGCGGCTCCATTGACAACGCCATCGTGCTGACGCCCGAAGGAATGCTCAACCGCACTTCCCTGCGCTCGCGCGACGAGTTCGTGCGCCACAAAATCCTCGACATCGTCGGCGACCTCGCGCTCCTGGGAATGCCGCTCCTCGGTCGCGTCCGCGCAGAGCGCAGCGGCCACCTCTTCCATGCCATGCTGATGACGAAACTGCTGCGCGACGATTCGGCCTGGGAGATCGTCGAGATGCCCGTCGCGACGACGCTCTCAGCCGCGCGCTGACTTTTACGCCCGCGCTTCAGTCCGCAAACATCATCTACCGAAGCGGAAGCTGTTCATGCTTCCAGACCGTTGTCGCGCGCGTCCGTGTCGTCGTCTATGACGCGACCGCGCTCGGTGTATTTCGGCAGCGACTCGATGAGGTAGTCGGCGGAGAGCCAGACGCTCCAACTGTGATGGTAGAAGGCGACGGGGAACAGGACGGCGACGGCGAAGAGAATGCCGAGGAGCAGATCGAAGCGCGTGGAGGCGAGCGGGATGCCGGCGAAGTAGGTGAGGAGCACGACGAGTTCCGTCGTCAGCACGTTGGCGACGATGGCGCCGACGAAGAAGCCCTCCTCGCGCTTGAAGAGCGCACGGCACGACGGACAGTGGTGCCTGATCTGGAACGGTCGAGCGACGATTGACGACAGGCCGCAGACCGGGCAGCGCAGCCTGAGACAACGCGACAAGGTCTTACCGAACTCACGACGATCCTTCTTCGACGCCACGCCGCCATCATAAGCCAGCCCGCCGCATCAGTCACTTCAGTCAACGCGCACGAACTCGTAAACGACGTGGAGGCGCAGCTCGCTTCCGACGATCTCCTGGCGCACGTCCTTCGCGCGCAGTCGCAGGCTGCCACCGCTCGACAGTTTGCGCAGGGGCAGCTCCGCCGAGATTTGCTCGGCGCGCAGAATCTCGATGGGGTTGACGCGGGCGTCGAGCGCATCCTGGACGAGCCCCGTCACGCCGCTCGCGAAGAGCGACGGCATTTTCTCAAGGTGAACCTCGCGCACCTCGACGCGGGCGGTGAGCGCCTGCTTCGCTGGATCGAAACCGAGGTTGAGCGCCGTGTCGGCCCAGCCGCGAAACTTCAGACAGCCCATCAACGGCGCGCCATACGTCCCGCTAAAGGCGACCGGAGCCGTCACGCGACCGTCGCGGAAATGCACGGCGGTGCGCGCGCCCGACACCTCTCGTTCCAGTGTGATCGCGCCCGCACACTCGCCCGAACTGCCGCTCTGACCGAGCGGAAAAGTCGGCGGCTGCGGCAGCGTGAAGAGCGCTTCGATCAGCGCGTTGAATGTCTGCTCGCCGAGCGTGACGACGACCTCGCCCGCCGGGATCGCCTTCGACTCGCGCGCCCTGTTCGCCTGCGCGGATGTTTGCGCGACGCAGGCGAGTAGCATGACGGCGACGCGCAGTAAGTTATGTGATCGGCTGTGCGTTGGATTCAAAGTTAGCGTTGGCATCAGGGGTAGAGATGTGCGGCGGCGTGTGCGGGTTGCGCGTGAACGTGTCTCGCGTGGAGTTACGTTGTCACAATCCGCTGCGGATGATGTCGTGCAGACGCAGGAGCCCGACGCAGACGCCCTCTGCGTCCACGACCGGCAGCACGTTGATCTGCGACGGTCGGTTCTCCATCGTCTGGAGCGCGGCGTAGGCGAGCGCGTCGGGCGTGGTGACGACGGGCTCAGGCGTCATGATCTCGGCGCACGCGAGCGCGCCCAGGTCTTCGAGCCGGCTGCGTTCGAGCGCGCGGCGCAAGTCGCCGTCGGTGATGACGCCTTCGAGCCGCCCCGCGCCGTCCACGACGTTGACCGCACCCAAACCGCCGCGGCTGATCGCGCTGACGGCTTCGAGCAGCGTCGCCCTGCCGTCTACGGTCGGGTTCCCCGCGCCGCCGTGCATCAGATCGCCGACCTTGAGCGAGAGCCTCTTACCCAGACGCCCCGCCGGGTGGTTCAAAGCAAACTCTTCGGGCGTGAGGCGCTTGTGCTGCATCAGCGTCAGCGCGAGCGCGTCGCCGACGGCGAGCGCGACCGTCGTCGAAGTCGTCGGGGCGAGGTTGAGCGGGCAGGCTTCCTTGTCCACGCTCGCGTCGAGGCAGACGTCTGCGCGCGCGGCGAGACTCGATTGCAGGTTTCCGACGACGGCGACGAGCGGCACCGCGCGGTGTTTGAGGAACGGGAGCATCGCGAGGATTTCGTCGGTCTCGCCGCTGTTGCTCACCACCAGCACAACGTCCTCGCGGGCGACGACGCCAAGCCCGCCGTGCAGCGCGTCCGAGGGGTGCAGGTAGATCGCGGGCGTGCCCGTGCTCGTCAGCGTCGCCGCGATCTTCTGCGCGACGTTGCCGGATTTTCCAACGCCGACGACGACCACCTTCCCCGCGCACGCCGCGAGCAGCTCAATCGCCCGCCCGACCTCCTCGCGCCGCGCGCGCCGCGCCGTCGCCGCGATAGCCTCGGCTTCGAGCGTGAGAAAGTTGGTGAACTGCGCGAACTGATCTTGATCGGTCATGTTAAGACGGATCGGGTCGTGCCGTGGCGAAGTTGGAGCATACGACGGAGGCGCGCGTTGCGACAAGATGGCAGCCGGGGAGACTACTCCGCCCTCTCGCCATGACTTCGCGCTAAAGCTGGCACGCGCGGCTCGGGCTGTGTTAGTTTGAGCGCCCCGAAATTTCCTCGCGTGGTTCGGCAAAACTCCTCGCGACACTAAAAACCGGCAGCCTGCCGTCACCTCACGGAGTGTCTATGCAAAAATATGAATGCGGTAATAGGAGCGAAGGCATCGTTCTCAGCGCCTACCTCGAAGCTGGGTTTACCGTTAGCCTCCCGTTCGGGTCGGGCGCAAGTTACGACCTCGTCGTCGATGCTGGGGCTCGCCTGTTCAAAGTACAGGTGAAGACCGCTTGGATCAGCGGCGGCTGTGTGCGTTACAAAAGCCAGCGGAGACAGCCCGGCGCGGGTTTGACGCGTAGGGCGTACAGAAGCGGCGAGGTGGACTATTTCGCCGCCTACTCCCCGGCGACGAAGATCATCTACGTGGTTCCCGGCGACAGGCACGGGGTCGAAGGTCGGCTCAGGCTACGTCCGGCGAAGAATGGTCAGTTGAAGCTGGTGAAGTGGGCGGCGGACAATTCGTGGGAGCGTCACGTGGAAGAACTGAGGAAGTGGTGCGCCTGGCAAGGATCGAACT
>JBJMGS010000032.1:0-7998 GCA_045807785.1 Pyrinomonadaceae bacterium | reverse complement strand
CTTTCGGATTGGCTGGCAAGTACAGGTCGAGTTTCCCGTCCCATTTACTCACAGTCAGGTATGTAATATTAGGTATAACTTCATATTGATCCGCGACGGTCGCAGCCCAGGCACTAGCATCAGATACTTGTCCAACAGTTACACTTGGGAGGAGCAGGAAGGTGAGCGTTGCGGCTATTATGACAAGCACGGAACTATATCTCTTAGACATCATTCCTCCTGATTATCATCTTCAAAGTCCCATCTGCACATCTGACTACTGTAAACGCGACAGAGTTCCGCCGAGCATCCCACATTGGCGTACTTTGCGGAACTCCGCCGAATAAAACAGCTATGTGCGGAAGGTCTCAGCCGCACATCGTCAGATGACACTCATCAACATGCGGGCGTCGTGTCGGTGGCGGCGTCTCTTAAGTGGTGCCTTGTCGCCGCTGAGGGTGCGCTCGCCCCGACCCTTCTCGTAGATGTCTGCATAGCAGCCCTTGAGGATTTCAAACGGCTCGCGCAGGGAGCCACGATGATCGAACTTGCGCGAGCCGCGGGGCCACGCGTACTCGAACCATTCCGGATAGACGAAGTTGCAGACCAGGACACCGCCGAGCCGGTAATGCTCGCACTGGACGGCGTCGCAGACCTCGTAGAAGTAGCCGCGCTCGCGCCGGTGGCGACCCTTGCCGGGTCTGTAAGCGTAGAGGTTGAGCAGCGGATCGACGAGCATCTCCAGAATCTCGTGGCTGAGCGTGACGCTAATTGTCTTGTCGTCCTTCAAGTCCTCCTCGGCGAAGATGAGCGCCAGCGGGTTGCCGTCGCGCTGGATGTGATAGCCGAGGAATCCGGCATCATCCTTCGTCGCCCTGTCTTTGACGACGATCCGGTACACGTTCTTAGGGACGCGCTCTTTGCCGCGCTTGAAGACGAGCTGCGCGCCAATGCCCCACGCCGGCTGGAAGTGCTCCGTGACCTGACGCTGCAGAGCCGGGAGGATGCGCTCGATCTCTTCGTCCGTTACCAACTTGCTTGCTTTGTTCTGGATGACGATGGTGGGGTTGTGCCGTTTCAGGCGCGCGCGTGTTCTCATGCGAATCTCCTTCGTTGGAGCAGACGATGCGGCGCCGCACAGGCGAGCGCGGCGCGCGCCTGCGCGGCGAGCGGCGAGGAGTGCCACCGCGTTGAAAGGCTCAAAGCGCGTGCAAGATATTCTGGCGCGCGATAACTGTCAACTTGAAGTGCTCAGGGTGAGGAACTCAGTCTTTAAGCTTTTTACGCACGACAACATGTCTCTGAAGTCTTGGTTCAGCATCAAGTTTGTCCTTAAACGACCAGGCGTCGAGGGCGAGCTGCCACATCATGCCGAGCAACTGCTGCAGGGATTTATCCTTGAGGTCGGGGCGCGAATCAGGATCGTGCAGCGAAGTTTTTCTCACGAGAATGTTTTTCATCGTTAACTCCAAACGATGCTGGGCGACTCAACCTCGCACCTCCATCATTTCGCGCGCGGGTCGGGTCTCAGTCGCAACGGTTGTGTGTAGCTCTTGCCATTGGCGTTGAGCCTGACGGTGTAGTTGCCGGGCAGCATCGTCGCGCCGCGACCGCCGAAGATGCCACCGCCACCTCCTCCGCCGCCTCCCGCACCACCAGCACGCGGCGTCGGCGTCGGGCGCAAGTCCCAGACAAAGCGGTGCATCCCTGCGGCGGCGGAGAGCGGTTCCGGCGTGCGCACCCATGAGGCGGGGATGTTGAGCGTGTTCGGATCGACGGGCGTCTGGCGATCCTCACTCGAATAGCGCCGGACGACCGCGCCCGACGGATCGAGAATCTCAAGCGTGACCGCGCCCGACGCGTTCGACTTCAAATAGTAATCAATGATCGCGCCGTAGGGTGGGTTCTCGGCGAAGGGTTCGTCGCGCGGCTGCGGCGTGCCGTTCTCGCTGCCGGGCGGGATGTCGTAGGCGTCCGCCGGGCGGAAGAGGAACGCCGCCGAGTTGAAGACGTCTTCGCCGAGCTGACGCAGCGCCGTGATGTCGTCGAGCACCCAGATGCCGCGACCGTGCGTGCCGACGACGAGGTCGTCTTCGTGGATGACGAGGTCGCGCACGGAGACAGGCGGCAAATTGTTTTGCAGAGACTGCCAGTGATCGCCGTCGTCGAACGAGACGAAGACGCCGAGTTCCGTGCCCGCGAAGAGCAGCCCGCGCCGCTGAGGGTCTTCCTTGACGGTCTGCATATAAACGCCAGCGGGCAAGCCGTTCGTGATCGCCGCCCAGGTCTTGCCCGCGTCGCGCGTGCGATAGAGGTGCGGCTCGTAGTCTTCGAGCCGGTGCCGATCCACTGCGGCGTAAGCCTCCGAAACGTCGAAGTGCGAGGCGTCCAACATGACGACCTTGCTCCAGGGCGTCAGCTCCGGCGGCGTGACGGCCGCCCAAGTCTTGCCGTCATCGTCAGTCCGGTGAATCAGTCCGTCATCGGTGCCGACCCAGACGGTCTGCGCGCGCAGGGGCGAGGGCGCGATGGTGTAGATGACGCCGCGCCGTTTGTCTGCGGGCGCGTCGGCGGTGGTCGCTTCGTCGAGGTTCGGCGGCGCGCCGGGGTCTTCGCGCGTCAGGTCTGGGCTCAACTGCGACCAGTTCTCGCCGCCGTTCAACGTCTTGAACAAAAACTGATCGCTGAAGTAGAGCGCGCGCGGGTCTGCCTGCGAGAAGACGAGCGGCAGCGTCCAGGTATGGCGCGCGGTCACGCCCGCCGGAAGGTTGCGCTCCGGCGAGACGTCCTTGATATCGCCGGTCGCGACGTTGCAGCGAGTGACGCGACCGCCGAAGAGTATTTCGGGGTGGAGCGGGTCGGGCGCGGTGTAATCCGATTCGCCGCCGGCGCAGACGGGCGTCCAGTCGTGCATCGAGATTTCTGCGCGAAGGCTGCGCGTGGGCACGCCGACGGAGCCGCTGTCCTGCTGCGAGCCGGTCACCCAATAGGGGAAGCGGTTGTCGGCGGCGACGTGATACATCTCCGCGGTCGGCTGGTTGTACCAACTACTCCACGTCTGCGCGCCGTCAACTGTGACGATGGCCCCCTGATCGCTGCCGAGTACCATGCGCCGTGGATCGTCCGGGTAAATCCAGAGCTGGTGATAGTCGTCGCCGCCGGGCGCGCCCTTGATCGCCGTCCAGGTCTTCCCGGCGTCGGTCGAGCGGTAGAGGGAAGTGTTCGAGACGTAAACCGTGTCGGGGTTTTTCGGATCGACGGCGGTCTTACAGAAGTACCAACCGCGACCCCAGATGCGCGCGTCGTTCGAGACGAGCTGCCACGTCGCGCCCGCGTCGTCCGAACGGTAGAGCCCGCCCGCCTTGGCGTCCACGATGGCATAGACGCGGTTGCGCTGCGAGGGCGCGACAGCGATGCCGACGTGGCCGAGCCCTTCGGTCGGGAGTCCCGTTGTTAGTTGTTGCCAGGTGTCGCCGCCGTCCGCGGATTTGAAGACGCCGCTGCCGGGGCCGTAGGACGGTGGGTAGATGCTCCACGGCGGACGCCGCACGTTCCACAGAGTCGCGTAGACGATGCGCGACTCTGTCGGGTCGAATTGCAGATCAATCGCGCCGACGTTATCGTTCTTGAAGAGGACTTTCTGCCACGTCTTGCCGCCGTCGCGCGTGCGATAGACACCCCTCTCGGGGTTCGCGCCGTAGGCGTGTCCGAGCGCGGCGACGAAGACGACGTTAGCGTTCTTCGGATCGACGATGACGCGACCGATCTGCCGCGTGTTGTCGAGGCCGATGTGCGTCCAGGTCTTGCCCGCGTCGGCGGACTTGTACATCCCGTTGCCGTAGGAAATCTGCGAGCGCATGTCCGCCTCGCCCGTGCCGACATAGACGACGTTCGGGTTTGACGGTGCGACGCCGATGGCGCCGATGGACGCGACGGGCTGCGAGTCGAAGACGGGCGTCCAGGTGCGCCCCGCGTTGTTCGACTTCCACAGGCCGCCGCCGACCGAGCCGAAGTAGAAAGTGTCGGGCTGGCCGGGCACGCCGGAGACGGCGTTGACGCGACCGCCGCGGAAGGGGCCGATCAAGCGCCAGCGCAAACCCGAAGCGCCGAGGTCGTAGCGCCGCTGCCCACGCACGGGCGACAGCCAGCCGAAGGCGAAGACCGAAAGGACGCAGAGCGCCGCGCACGCCCGCACCAGAATCCACCGAGTTGTTGTCATAAGGCGGGATTTTAACCGCACAGCCGTCTATCGCCAAAGGAAATCGCCGGGAACGCGCTGTCCCGCCCGATTCAAGATACATGAGGGGCACGCTACAGAGGCTTTGGGTGCAGGCCGTTGTTAGACCCGTCTCGGAATAGAAGCAGATTTCTCTTCATATATACTTTGCCACCATTCGACAATCCTGCGTAACTCATGCCCGTGCTTTTCGGCATATGCCGTATGGCTTTCTAAGTATTCCAACAGCGCTTCGACTTGCCGCCCAGTCAACAGTTCAACACGTGGCAGCCAGTACCCTTCAATAACTACAGGCTCATCTTGATGCCAGAAAAAGTTGAAGCTATGCCGTCCACGGAGCAAGTCTTGAATTAAGAAGACCGGCAAATAGTAATGCCAAGTCTGCGGGGTAAAGAAATCAAAGGCATTTACCAGATGGCGGTAATTTCGCTCGTCGTAAAGAATGTCTTCTCTCGTCTTTCCGACGAAGTATTGCTGTGCGTCACGACACTCATCACACGTCGCCAGATGTGCCGGTTCTGCGGCAACAATGCTTTTATCATCAGGCGGCGTAGTTTCTGGAAAGGCGGAAAGAATCTTTCCGATTACTCTGGCCTCTGGGCGATTCTGCCACGGAGCTTCCTTAATCATCGATTAGACATTTCACGCATGGGTCTAAAACCGGAATTGAGATGCGCCCCGCGAATAGCATCCAACCTCGGCGCAAGGAAGAAAGATGAGAAGCATTCTATCGGGGCGTCATCTCGAATGACTTGTTAGACAGCGCGTTATTATCAGAGGTAATGCAATGAAAAGCACCTTACTTCGCAGCAACAATCCGACGCTGTTTTATTAAGCTCGTAAATATATTAACCAACTGACCAGCATAAATTACCAATACCAACGGAATCACTACAATCTCAAGCGTATGTTCTGATGGGCTACGAATGGAATGACCATCAAAGCCGACTCCCAAATCTTCTGACAACTCACCCAGAAGAATCCAGACCATCGGTAGCATCAAAACAATCACTGGAATTTTATACCGAGCCTTAAAACGCACTGACCAAGGAGAAAGGAATAAGCCTAACTGGCTGAGAACACCAATAATAATTGAAGCGACGATCCAGAAAGGCGTTAGGCGTCCTTCATCATCGAAGAACCTAGCAAATCCAAATTGAATCAATGTCATCAGAACTCCAAGACCAACAGCAGTAAGCCAAGTTATCCAATTGAAAATTCTTATCATTTGTCGCTACCTTTCAAGCGAAGCTGTCTAACTATTACTCAACAGCAGCAATCGCCAGAATAATACTTAAAATTTCGATGTTATCAACACGAAGTAGATGATAACTCCGTCGCGCGGGGAGTGATCGCTTGCTATGTGTTGATAACCACGCGGGGAGTGAGATTACCCATGCGTGTTCACAGGCGCTTCTGATGGAGGCAAAGTTGACCCGAACCTGTGACCGACGAGCGGAAGCAACTGCGCCGCGCGACTCGTTTAAGCGAGACGGCGCGGCGCAAGTGTGTCGGGCGTTCGCGGATGATGTTAGGCGGCGGTTGCTTTCTCTTCGGGCTTCCAGCGCAGGACGGGCTTGCGCGCGGCGGCGGCCTCGTCGAGGCGTCCGATGCGCGTCGTGTGCGGCGCTGTGCGGACGAGTTCGGGGTTCTCTTCAGCCTCGCGCGCGATGGCGCGCATGGCTTCGATGAACTGCCCGATCTCCTGGCGACCGACCGACTCGGTCGGCTCGATCAGCATCGCGCCCTGCACGATCAGCGGGAAGTAGATCGTCATCGGATGGAAGCCGTAATCGATCAGGCGCTTCGCGATGTCGAGCGTGTTGACCCCTTTGCGCCCCTGCCGCTTATCCGTGAAGACGACTTCGTGCATAGGCGGATCGGCGAACGGCCTCTCGTAGTCTGATGTCAACTCTTCGGCGATGACGCGCGCATTCAGCACGGCGGCCTCGGTTGCCTCGCGCAGCCCGTCGCGACCGTGCGTCAGGATGTAGGCGAGCGCGCGCAGGTGCATCCCGTAGTTGCCGAAGAAGGCTTTGACGCGACCGATGGAGCGCGGCGCGTCGAAGTCGAGCCGGAACGCCTCACCCTCGCGCACGACGCGCGGGACGGGCAGGTACGGCTCATGCTCCTTCGTGCAGCAGCAGGGGCCGGAGCCGGGGCCGCCGCCGCCGTGAGGAGTCGAGAAAGTCTTGTGCAAGTTCAGGTGGATCACGTCCACGCCCATGTCACCGGGGCGCGCCCACCCCACCAGCGCGTTCATGTTCGCGCCGTCCATATAGACGAGCCCACCACCGTCATGGACGATCTGGCAAATCTCTTTAATGTTCTTCTCGAACAGCCCGACCGTGTTCGGGTTCGTTAGCATCAAGCCCGCCACATCCTTCGCCGCGCACAGTTCACGCAGCGCGCCCAGGTCGGTCTGGCCTTCGGGCGTCGAACGCACGGTCTTGACGGTGAAGCCCGAAAGGTTGGCCGACGCGGGGTTCGTGCCGTGCGCCGAGTCGGGGATGAGCATGACGCGTCGTCGCGTCGCGTCGTCCGCGCCGTCGCGCGCGTCCAGAAACGCGCGGATGATCATGACGCCCGTCATCTCGCCGTGCGCGCCCGCCGCTGGTTGCAGGGAGATGCCGGGCAGCCCCGTGATCTCCGCGAGGTGCTGCTGCAACTCGTAGATGACTTCGAGCGCGCCCTGCGCGTCGCGCTCCGAGGCCAGCGGGTGGAGGTTGGCGAAGCCCGCGATGCGCGCGACACGTTCGTTCAGCCGCGAGTTGTACTTCATCGTGCAGGAGCCGAGCGGGTACATGCCCAGATCGATGTTGTAGTTCCACGTCGAGATGCGCGTGAAGTGGCGCACCACGTCGGGCTCGGAGACTTCGGGCACGCCTAAGAGATCGTCCTCGCGCCGCAGGTGTGCGGGGACTAACTCATCGAGCGGCGTCTCGTCAACGTCGAGCGCGGGCAGCATGTAGCCGCGTCGCCCGGTCTGTGAACGCTCGAAGATGAGCGACTCGTTCTGCGTGATGTGGGTCGATGCTTTTGGAGTCTTCACAGGATTAACCACCTAAACGTACCCTACACAAATAACTCACTCAGGTTTGTAATCGGAGCTGGTAAAAGGACACGGGTAAAACCGCTTCCCGTTCTGGACACAATGAACATCGTAATCGACAAGAAGACACCCGAATAAGAACAACAGCAAAGCGATCAGCAATCCTACGAAGTGTCGCTTCATATCATTTAACAATCTCACTAAATGCTGCGACGAGCGCGTCGATCTCGCTGCGGCGGTTCGTCTCGGTGACGCAGACTAAAAAGTCTCTGGGGCGTTCGGGGTAGTAGCGCGAGAGCGCGAGCCCGCCCGTGATGTTGTGCCCGGAGGCGACGCGTTCGAGCAAGCCCGCGGCTTCGACCGGCGCGCGGACGACGAACTCGTTGAAGCGCGGCGCGGAGTAGGGAAGCGAGAAGCCCGCGATCTCCGCGATGCGCCGCGCGGCGTATGCCGCCTTCTGCGCGCACTGCGCGGCGACTTCCTGAAGCCCGCGACGCCCCATCGTCTCTAAATAGATCGTCGCGGCGAGCGCGATCAGACCTTCGTTCGTGCAGATGTTCGAGGTCGCCTTCTCGCGGCGGATGTGCTGCTCGCGCGTGGCGAGCGTGAGCACGAAGCCGCGCCGCCCCTGCTTATCGAAGGCGACGCCTACAAGCCTTCCCGGCATCTGCCGCGCGTACTTCTCGCGCGTCGCGAACAGCCCGACGTACGGGCCGCCGAAGGAGGCGGG
>JBJMGS010000031.1:0-6908 GCA_045807785.1 Pyrinomonadaceae bacterium | reverse complement strand
GCGCGCGCAGGGATGATTTTGCAGTTCGCGCGGCTTCGCTCGCCCCCGCTTATCAGATCGTCCGCGTCACTTTCGAGAGCGAGCGCGGCGCGTCCGGGTCGAGACCCTTGGCGTCGGCGAGCAGCGCGGCGAAGAGCTGTGCGGGGATGATGTAGGGGACGGGCGCGAGGAACTCGTCGAGCCCGTCGGGCATGATGAGGGCGCGCGTACACGACGACGCGATCCGCTCGTCGTCGGTGATGGCGAGCGTGTCGGCGCGCAGCTCGCGCAGACGCTCGACGAGGGCGCGCGTCGAGTCGCGCGTCACGCCGGGCGGCGCGAAGAGGATGACGGGGAAGTGGCGCTCGACCATCGCCAGCGGCCCGTGCAGGAAGTCTGCGGACGAGAAACGCTCGGCGACGACGTAGCAGGTCTCCATCAGTTTCAGCGCCAGCTCGTAGGCGTCGGCATACATCAGCCCGCGCCCCACCACCACGCAGTTCTCCATGAAGACGTAGCGCTCGACCATCTCCTCGACCGCGCCCTTCAGTTCGAGCGCGCGCTCCGTCCAGTCGGGGATCGCCATGTAGTCAATCTTCGCTTCGTCCGTCTGGGCCAGGGCGGCGGCGAGCATGTAGAAGTGGAGCATCTGACCCGTAAAGGTCTTCGTCGCGGCGACCGAGCGCTCGCGCCCGCCGTGCATCAACAGCGTCTCGTCCACCAGACCCGTCATCGCCGAGTTCGGCTCGTTCGTGATGCCGACGGTGTGCGCGCCGCACGCGCGCGCGTTCTCCAAGACGCGGTTGATGTCCTCGCCCTCGCCGGACTGCGAGACGCCAACGACGAGCGCGCGCGAGAGATCGAGCCGCGCGTGGTAGAGCGTGTGGACGGACGGCGCGGAGAGCGAGACCGGGATGCCGGTCTTGATCTCCAGAAGGTAGCGACCGAAGAGCGCGGCGTTATCGCTAGAGCCGCGCGCGACGAGCACGATCAGATCGATCCCCCGCCCGCGTAAGTATTTGCCCAGCCGCTCGACCTTCGGGCGCTCCTCCGCAATCGTCTTGCGCAGCGCCGCGGGCTGCTCGGCGATCTCCTGAAGCATCAGCGACAACTCTGTAGCACCTCCCGCGCGCACGCGCTGTTGCCAACCACGAATGTTTCGGGTAAAAGCACTGACAGTCTTTCGATCTTATGACGGCTCTCGGCCACGCGCGCGCCCGGTTCTGCTTTGTCTTCAGCCAGCTTTAAGACTGAACTCACAACGACCGACGCGCCGGGCCAAGCCCCAATCATGCCGAACACTCTATCACGAAGATTCTCGCGGCGTCTGTGCGTCGCTGCCCTCGCCCTCTTCTGCGCGGCGGGCGCCGCGCGCGCGCAACAGGCCGCCCCCGCGCAGACGACTCAGACGACGGACGCCGTCCACGTCATACCCGCGCCCAGACAGTTGACCCAGACGGGCGAGCGCTTCGACATCTCGCGCGACACGCGCGTCGCGCTCGCCGATCCGCGCTCCGAAGACGACCGCTTCGCCGCCGAGGATTTCATCGCCAACACAGGGCAGACGGCGAACGTCAGCCTGCGTATCGCCGCCCGACGCGAGCGCGCGACGATCCTCTTCGGCCCGCTCGACAACGCGGCGATCCAGTCGGCGCTGAGCCGCGCGCACGTCGAAGCGCCCGCGAACCTGAACGACGAGGGCTACGTCCTGAGTGTGACGCCGCGCGAGATCGTCGTCGCCGGGAGGACTGCGGCGGGCACGTTCTACGGCGCGCAGACCTTGAAGCAACTCGTGCGCGGCGAGAATGAGGCGGCATACGTTCCGGGCGTCAAGATCGTCGATTACCCGCAGATGCGCTGGCGCGGCATGTTCGACGACATCAACCGCGGCCCCGTGCCGACCGTCGAGTATGTCAAGCGGCAGTTGCGCACCGAAGCGATGTACAAGCTCAACATGCACTCCTTTAACATGGAGAACATCGTGCGCTTCGCTTCGCACCCGCTCCTCGGGCCAGAGGGCGGCGCGCTCACGCCCGCAGAGATTCGCGACCTCGTCGCTTACGCCCGCCGCTACCACATCGAACTCGTCCCGCAGCAACAGACCTTCGGACACCTGCACAAAGTTCTGACCTTCGAGAAGTACGCGCCGCTCGCCGAAGCGCCCTACGGCGACGTGCTCTCGCCGCAGCAGGAGGAGACCTACAAACTCGTCGCGGACTGGTACAGGGAGTTGAACGATCTGTTCCCCGGTCGCTTCTTTCACATCGGCGAGGACGAGACGTTCGAGTTGGGCGAGGGGCAGAGCCGCGAAGTGGTGCGCGCCAAAGGCGTCGGCGCGGTTTACTTCGAGCATCTGCGCCGCGTGCGCGAGATTTTGCAGCCCTACAACCGGCGGCTGATGTTCTGGGGCGACATCGCCTTGAGCCACCCCGAACTGATCGGCAACGTGCCGAAAGAGATGATCGCGATGAACTGGCAGTACGGCGGGCGCGACGATTTCAAGGCGCGCATCAAGCCGTTCAAAGATGCCGGGCTCGATCAGTTCGTCTGCCCCGGCGTGCAGACGTGGAACCAGATTTTTCCGAACGACGACACGGCGGTCAAGAACATCGTCAACTTCGTCCGCGACGGTCAGGAGGCTGATGCGCTCGGCATGTTGAATACCGAGTGGGACGACGACGGCGAGTCGCTCTACGAGAACGCCTGGTACGGGGTGATCTTAGGCGCGGCGGCGGCGTGGCAGCAGGGCGCACTCGACGTGCCGCGCTTCGAGCGAGACTTCGACTGGGCGTTCTTCCGCGCCGACGGCGACACTTTCGTCCGCTCGCTCCGCTCGCTCGGAAGCATCAACGCGATGCTTGGCATCAACTCAAGCGATCAACTCTTCTGGCAGGAGCCTTTCACGGCGGCGTTCCAGACGCAGGCGCGCAAGTTGAATGAGAAAACGAAGCAGATGCGCCTCGCCGTTGAAACCGTCGAAGAGACCCTGCGGCGCGACGGCGGGCGGGCGCGGCGCAACCAGACGATGATCCCCTCGATGATCTTCGCCGCGCGGCGCTTCGATCACCTGGGGCGGCGCATGGAAGTGGTCGAGCAGTTCAGCCGCGACTACTGGGCGGCGTACCTCAACCTCGGCGACCGCGCGCGCGTCAACCGCCTGCGCCGCTACCACGGCCCGATCTACAATTCCCTGCGCGAGATGGCCGAGGAACTTACGATCCTGCGCGAGGGCTACCGCGAACAGTGGCTCGCGGAGAACCGCCCGTACTGGCTCGCGAGCATCCTCGCGCGCTACGATCACGCCATCGCGGTCTGGCTCGACAAGTCGAAGTCGGTCGAAGAGGCGGTGCGCGACTACGGCGAACACACCACGCTGCCGAACCCCGAGGAGTTCGGTCTCGGCGCGCGCCCGCAGCCCTGAGAAATTAAACCTCGCGCGGAGTTGATCTCATTATTTGGAGGCACACGATGACGTTGAGTGAAATGCTTTTGCCGGAGTTCGATCAGGAGATGGCTTCGACGCGCAAGTCCATCGAGCGCGTGCCGGACGACAAGCTCGACTGGCAGCCGCACGCCAAATCGACGACGATGCGCGCGCTCATCTCGCACCTCGCGAATATGCCAACGTGGGTCGGGCACGCGCTCAACGAAGCCTCGCTCGACGTCGCGCCGCAGGGCGTGCCCGTGCGCACCGCGCCCGTCAGTTCGACGCGGGAAGCCGTCGAGACCTTCGACCGCAACGTCGCGGGCGCGCGCGCGGCGATTGCGAAGGCGGACGACGCGGCTTTCGCGGAGACGTGGTCGCTGCTGCAAAACGGGCGGACGCTCTTCACCATGCCGAAGCGAGTCGTGGTGCGTTCGTTCGTCCTGAACCACATGATCCACCACCGCGCGCAGCTCGGCGTGTACCTGCGCCTGAACGACGTGCCCGTGCCGTCCGTTTACGGTCCTTCGGCTGACGAGAATATGTGAGGTATATATGGCGACAGAGGTGACGACGGGAGCGGCTGACGCCGCGACGCGCCCGCGCGAGCGGCGCACGCCTGATGAGTTAGACGATTCGCGAAATGAGCGCGAGTTGGTCACGGCGCGTACAGCCGCACCCGCCTCGTCGCGACTCGTCTCGCTCGACGTCTTTCGCGGGATGACGATTGCCGGGATGATCCTCGTCAATAACCCCGGCACTTGGAATCACATCTACTGGCCGCTGGAACACGCCGAGTGGAGTGGCTGGACGCCGACCGACCTCATCTTCCCGTTCTTCCTCTTCATCGTCGGCGTCTCGATCACGCTCGCGCTCGGGCGACGGGTCGAGCAGGGCGGCCCACAACGCGATCTCTACTTGAAGATCGTCCGCCGCACCGCGCTCATCTACGGGCTCGGACTCTTCCTCGCGGGCTTCCCCTTCTTCCACTTCTCGACGATCCGCCTCTCGGGCGTGCTCGCGCGCATCGCCGTTTGCTACCTCGTGACGGCGCTCGTCTTCGTCAAGACGAACTGGCGCACGCAGGCGATCATCGTCGCCGTCATCCTCGTCGCCTACTGCGTCGTGCTGACGAAGGTCGCGACGCCGGGCTATGCCGCCGGCGATCTCTCGAAGCAGGCGAGCATCGCGTCGTTCGTGGATCGCAAAGTCCTGGGCAACCACATCTGGAAGGGCGGCGACAAGGTTTACGACCCGGAAGGCATCCTGAGCACTTTCCCGGCCATCGCCACGACCATTCTCGGCGTGCTCGCCGGCCACTGGCTGCGCCGGCGTGTGAGCGACTTCGAGAAGGTCGCGGGGCTCTTCGTCGCGGGCGTCTTGGGGGTGGTCGCGGGCTGGTGCTGGAACCCTTTCTTCCCGATTAACAAGGCGCTGTGGACGAGTTCATACGTGCTCTTCACCGCCGGGCTCGGGCTGCAACTGCTCGCCTTCTGCTACTGGCTCATTGACATCAAAGGCTACCGGCGCTGGTCGCTCCCGTTCCGCGTCTTCGGCGTCAACGCGCTCGCCGTCTTCGTCCTCACGGGCTTGATGGCGCGCGTCATGACGATCAAAGAATGGTGGAACTTCACGCGCACCGACGGCACGACGGGCGCGAACTTGCAGACCTTCATCTACCAGCGCGCCTTCGCCTCGTGGCTCTCGCCCGTCAACGCCTCGCTCGCCTTCGCCGTCTGCTTCGTGCTGCTGTGGCTCGGCCTGATGGGGATACTTTACAAGAAGAAGATTTACATCAAGGTTTAAGAGGCGGTGGCAGAGAACTCACCACAGAGGCGCAGAGAACACAGAGAGGGCACAGAGCAGCTCAAGCCTCTGTGTGATCTCCGTGTCCTCTGTGCCTCTGTGGTGAATCTTCCTTGCTTCATGCGCCACGTGTGACGCCGGAGCTACAATCTAAGCGCATGACCGATGGGAACCAGACACAAAGAGCGCCCACGCTCGCCGACGTGGCGCGCGCGACCGGCGCGGAGTTGAGCGGCGACGGCGCGGCGGAAGTCTCGGACGTGACGCACGACTCGCGGCAGGCGCGCGCGGGGAGCCTCTTCGTCGCCATTGTCGGCGAGAAGTTCGACGCGCACAGATTCGTCCCGCAAGTGATACGGCAGGGCGCGGTCGGCGTTTTGAGCGAGCGCGCGCGACCGGCGGACTTCAAGGGCGCGTGGCTCAGAGTCGCCGGCGCACGGCGCGCGCTCGCGCAAGCCGCGGCGGAGGTGCAATGCCACCCATCGCGCGCGCTGAAACTAGTCGCCATCACGGGCACGAACGGCAAGACGACGACCGCGCACATCGTCGCGTCAATCGTCGAGGCGGCGGGCGAGCGCGTCGCCGTGCTCGGCACGGTCGGCTACCGCATCGGCGACGAACATTTTGCCGCGGCGCACACGACGCCCGAAGCCTCGGACGTCGAGCGCTTCCTGCGCCGCGCGGTTGACGCGGGCTGTGGCGTCGCCGTCATGGAAAGCTCCTCGCAGGCGCTCGATCTGCGCCGCTGCGACGCGCTCGCCGTCGCCGTCGCGGTCTTTACGAACCTCACACAGGATCACCTCGACTACCACGGCACGATGGAGAACTATTTCGACGCCAAGCTCCGGCTCTTCGACGGGCGCACCGGCTCGCGCCCCGAAGTGTCGGTCGTCAACCTCGACGACGACTACGGCGTGCGGCTCGCGCGCACGCTCCAAGAGTCGGGCGCGCGCGTCATCACCTACGCGCTCAAGGGCGAGGCGGACGTGACGGCGCGAAATGTTAACTACTCGCTGGGCGGCAACCGCTTCGAGTTGAGGACGCCCGCGGGCGTGAGAGAGATCGCCTCGCCGCTCGTCGGTCAGCCACATGTCTATAACGTGCTGGCGGCGGCGGCGTGCGCCCACGCGCTCGGCTACGATCTCGACACTGTCGCGCGCGCCGTCGAGACTTGCGCGGGCGCGCCCGGTCGCTTCGAGCGCGTCGCGCACACCGCAGACTTCACGGTCGTCGTCGATTACGCGCACACCGACGACGCCCTGCGCAACGTCCTGCGCTCGGCGCGCGAAGTCGTGCGCGAAGGGGCGCGCGTCATCACGGTCTTCGGCTGCGGCGGCGACCGCGACCGCACCAAGCGCGCGCCCATGGGCGAAGCGGCGGGGGAGTTAAGCGATGTAGTAGTGCTCACATCGGACAACCCGCGCACGGAAGACCCGGAAGCAATCTTGCGCGATGCAGAAGTCGGTTTGCAGAAAGTAGGGAAGCCTTATCTGAAGTTGATTGATCGGCGCGAGGCAATCGAGCGCGCAATTCAAGAGGCGCGCGCGGGCGACGTGGTCGTCATCGCGGGCAAGGGGCACGAGACGTATCAGATTGTCGGCGACCAGACGCTCCACTTCGACGACCGCGAAGTCGCGCGCGAGGCGCTGGCGAAACTGACTCGCTGAGAATTCGTCGGGATAACCGGAGAGAGGCGGGG
>JBJMGS010000030.1:0-46502 GCA_045807785.1 Pyrinomonadaceae bacterium | reverse complement strand
GCAGTCAACGATCAGTATCTCTTCCTTGTCGGCGGAAGCCTTCGCGATGATGCGCCCGAACGGATCGACGACGAACGACTGACCCCAGAACTGCAACTCGCCCTCTCTGCCGACGCGGTTGACGACGACGACATAGACGCCGTTCGCGATCGCGTGCGCGCGCTGGATGGTCTGCCAGGCCTCGTGCTGTGCGTCGTTCATCTCCTGCTCCTCGCCGGGGAGCCAGCCGATGGCGGTCGGGTAGAAGAGGAACTGCGCGCCGGACAGAGCGGTGAGCCGCGCGGCTTCGGGGAACCACTGATCCCAGCAGACGAGCGTTCCGAGTTTACCGTAAGCCGTGTCGTGCGAATTGAAGCCGAGATCGCCCGGCGTGAAGTAGAACTTCTCGTAGTAGAGCGGATCGTCCGGGATGTGCATCTTGCGATACTTGCCCGCCATCTCGCCGCTCGTGTCGAGCAGCACCGCCGTGTTGTGATAGAGACCGGCGGCGCGTTTCTCAAAGAGCGACGCGACGATGACGACGTTCAGCTCTTTGGCTAACGCGCCGAGTCGTGCGGTCGAGTCGCCCGGTATCGGCTCGGCCAGTTGGAAGAGGTCTATGTCTTCCTTCTGGCAGAAATACTGCGAGCGGAAAAGCTCTTGCAGGCAGACGACCTGCGCGCCGCGCCCCGCCGCCTCGCGCACGCGCTCGATCGCCTTTAGCATGTTCGGCTCCGGTTCCGGCTCGCACGTCATCTGCACGAGCCCGACGCGGACGCTCTCGCCGTCCTTCTTGTTCGTCATGGCACGAAGTATAGCAAAGGCGGGCGCGAAGATTCATCCCGCGCGGCGGGAGAGGGCGGGGCGTGCCCGGCGTTTGTGTTTCTTCCGGCGTGTGCTCTAATCTGTCGCTTCCTCGCGGCAACGTCGGACGGACAAGGAGTGGCAGCCATGTCGCTGTTAGCGCGCAGATCAACCCCGCCCAACGCCTCCGGGATCGCCTTCCTCGTCAACGGCATCGTCGGACGCATGGGCGTTCTCTAATCTTCAACGAAGGTAAAAGCACATCATGGCAAGAGCAGAGACTAAAGTGCGGACGAAACCAGACATACGCGCCATCACGCGGCTCGTGCCGGCGGACGGCAATCTCGTGCAGGGTCAGTCGGAGTTGGCGATTGACCCTGCGCTCGCACGCGCCGCCGCCGAAGTTATCGCCGCGAGCCAGAATCACTACAGCCCTGCGGAAGGTGCGACGGAGCTGCGCCGCGCCGTCGCCGAGAAGATCAAGACCTTCAACGGCGTCGAGGTGGACGCCGCAGCGAAGCCGCTCGAACTCCTGATCACGCCCGGCGCGACGGGCGGGCTCGTCGCTGTCGCGCGCACGCACCTCGTCGGAGCCAGCGCGCTCGTCTTCGAGCCTTACTACCCTTACCACCGTCGCATCATCGAGGAACTCGGCGGCAAGACCGAGCCCTTTGCGCTCGAACGCGATGCGCTCACCTTCGACCCTGAAGCTTTGCGCGCGCGCTGCGTCGAGCTGAAAAGCCGCGCCGAGTTTCCCCTGCGCGCGATCATCGCCTGCACGCCCGTCAACCCGACGGGCAAGGTCTTCACGCGCGAAGAACTGGCGGCGATTGCGGACATCTGCCAAGAACTCGATCTGATCTGCGTCGCCGACGAGGTGTACGAGCACTACGTGATCAGTGAAAAGCCGCACACGTCCATCGCCTCGCTGCCCGGCATGCGCGAGCGCACCGTCACCTGCAACTCTTTCTCGAAGTCCTGGAACATCTCCGGCTGGCGGCTCGGCTACGCCTACGGCGACGCGCGGCTCGTCGCGCCGCTCTTCAACGCGCTCAACGTCTTCTACGTCTGCTCGCCCACGCCGCTGCAAAAAGGGCTCGCGCAAGTGTTAATGGCCGACCCGGACTACTACCCTTCCTTGCGTGAGCGTTTCGCTGCCAAGCGCGAGCGCGCCGTCGCGGTGCTGGAGAGTCTCGGCTTCCGCGTCTACGATTCCGGCTCGGCGTTCTACGTCTGGGCGCGCATCCCGGCAGGCCACGGCGACGCGATGGCGCTCAACGAAAAACTGATCAAGACCGCCGGAGTCGCCGCCGTCCCCGGCAGCGCATTCGCCGACAGCGACACCTGGGATGACTACATGCGCATCTGCATCGCGCGTGAGGACGACGTGCTGGACGGCGCGCTCGCCAAGTTGCAGACCGCACTCGCGCGCTAAAAATCGCCGCCGCCGCGTGCTCGGACGGCTGCGGGCAACACTGACGACCCGCGCCGCAACTCAAACTTGTCAGCGACGAACGCCCAGCGCGCCGTCACCGAGAGGTGAAAACCGTGCGCGCCTGCGTGCGCGTACTTTGTGGCAGGCGGCGAAGGGAAGAGGCACAGGCGTTAGAGGGGGCGCGAAGTTTTGGTCATCAAGAAGCCCGGCGACATCTTTTCGAGCGAGATCACGGACGAGCACGTCTTTCTCAACCGGCGCAATTTCATGCGCGCCGCGGTCGTCACCGGCACGGTCGCGACGACCAGTTTCCTCTACCGCCGCTTCGCGATCCCCACGCCCATGCCGGCGCAGGTCGCCGCGAGCATCGAGGACGTCAAGTCTTCGCCTTCGGTGCCGCCGCCCTTGAACGAGGCACAGACGCCTTACGAGAAGATCACGAACTACAACAACTATTACGAATTCACGACCGACAAGGAGGACGTGGCGCGCGTCGCCAAGAACTTCACGGTGCGCCCGTGGACGGTTTCGGTCGAAGGGCTCGTGCAGAAGCCCAAAACTTTCGACATCGAAGACCTGTTGAAGTTCACGCAGGAGGAGCGCGTCTATCGCTTCCGCTGTGTCGAGGGCTGGTCGATGGTCATCCCCTGGGTCGGCTTCCCGCTGGCGAAACTGCTGAGCGAGGTCGAGCCGCTGGGGAGCGCCAAGTACGTGGCGTTCGAGTCAGTCCTCAGACCGAAGGAGATGCCGGGTCAGCGCGAGCGCACGCTCGATTTCCCTTACGTCGAAGGCTTGCGTCTGGACGAAGCGCTGCACCCGCTGACGATTCTCGCGACAGGCATCTACGGCAAACAACTGCTGCCGCAGAACGGCGCACCCTTCCGGCTCGTCGTGCCTTGGAAGTACGGCTTCAAGAGCGCGAAGGGCATCGTCAAGATTCGCCTGACCGATCGCGAGCCGCCGACGACCTGGAACCTCGCCGCGACGAACGAGTATGGCTTCTACTCGAACGTCAACCCGCAGGTCAATCACCCGCGCTGGAGTCAGGCGACCGAGCGACGCATCGGCGAGTTCGGGCGGCGCGACACCTTGATGTTTAACGGCTACGGCGACGAGGTCGCGCAGCTCTACGCGGGCATGGACTTGAGAAAGAATTTCTGAGGCGCGTTTAGCGTGATGGCTGCCACACCCGATCCAGAGTTCAGCAAGTTCGTCCTCTTCACGAATGCCGTCGTGCCGCTCACGCTGCTTGGCTGGGACGCCTATCACCATCATCTCGGCGCGAATCCCTTCGAGTTCGCCACGCGCGCGACCGGCGTGCTCACGCTCGTCCTTCTCTTCGCCACGCTGCTTGTCACGCCGCTCCGGCGACTGACGAAGGCGAACTGGCTCGTTAAACTGCGAAGGATGCTCGGCCTCTTCGCCTTCTTCTACGGGGCTGTGCACCTGCTGACCTACGTCTGGTTCGACAAGGTTTTCAACCTCTCCGAGATCGTGCGCGACACCTGGCAGCGGCGCTTCATCTTCGTCGGCATGGCGAGCTTCCTTATGCTGATCCCACTCGCCCTCACCTCGACCAACGCCATGATCAAGCGGCTCGGCGGGAAGCAGTGGGCGCGTCTCCATAAGCTCACTTACGTCGCGGCCATCGGCGGCGTCATCCACTACTGGATGATCGTCAAGGCGATCACCAACACGCAGATCGCCTTCGCCGCCGCGCTCGCCGTCCTGCTCGGCGCGCGCCTCGTCTTCGGCCTGTTGAAACCCAAGCCGAAGATGCAGCCGCGCACGGCGGCGCAGTAGTTACCTTCCGAACAATTATCAGTTCAACTGAGAGGCAGGAAGTCGAGCACGATGGCGTCGTGATCGGAGAGCGCGCCCGCGTCGTCTCTGAGGTCGCCGACGACGCGCGGCAGCGAGGTCGGTTGAATGCCGCGACCGGCGAACCAGTCGAGCTTGAGCGAGCAACGACCCTCGTGTCCGGCGAGCGCCCAGCGGATGAAGGGGAAGCACCACGCCGGTACCCAGTCGCCGAGGCTCGTGTTTGTCGCAATGTCGGTCACGTCGTAGTGGAGCGTGCCCGCGCCCGTCGCGTTTAACTCTCGATAGACAAAACCGCGCCGCTCGATCTCGCGGAAGAGCCCGCGCTCGAACCAGCGGTCGGGGTGCGGGTAATGATTTTTCACGACGCGCGAGACGCCCATCGCGACGCGGCGGAAGTAGCCGAGGATGGCGTAAGCGGCGCGGCGCGAGTTGTAGGTCGTCGTGTTCCAGTCGCCGCCGACAAGGGTCGGCAGGCGCGGCGTCAAACCTTCGAGATGTTCGAGCACGAGGCGCATCTGCCGCGCGCGGTGCGCTTGCGTGGAGTGTGCGTCGAGATGGAGGCTGACGGCGCGAAAGCTGCCGCGCGGGTGCTCGATGTCGGCGACGACGGCACGCTGGCTCCCCAGACGCTTCTCCTTGCCGCGCATCTTGTCCTTACCGTTCGGCAGCGCGAGCGAGTGGGCGCCGCGCAAGGGGAAGCGCGACAGGATCGCGTTGCCGTGCAAGCCCAGAGTGTTCTCGCCCTCGACCTCCGACTCCAACCCGCTCCCCTTGTTGAGCGCGATGTAGCACGGCGCGAAGGCGTAGTTCAACTCCAAGGCTTCCGCGATCTCGCGCGCGACGAAAAGATTACCCGTGCGCGCCATGCCGTAGTCCAACTCGGTTAAGAGCAGCACGTCCGACGCGCGCAGTTCCGCGTGCTCACGCAGGGCGCGGACGACGCCCGCGAGTCGCTTGCCCCGCTCGATGTTCCAGGCCGTCGCGCGGATCGAGTCGCGCGAAGCGGCGTGCGGCGTCGCACCCGCGCGCGCGAAATTCTCCTGTGCGACCGTGCCAACAACTCTCTCGATTTCGGATCGCAGACGCGCGTAGAGCGGGGAAGACTTCAGGGCGCGCGTCGAATCGAACTGCGCCAGCGCGGGGAAGTGTGGCGCGAGCGCGTGGTCGAGAACTGAATCTCGTGCGCCCGTTTCGTCAATGGTCGCTTGTCTCAAAGTGCGTGCGAGTTTACAGGCGCGGGCGCGCGACTTTCAACCGCCCTGCAAGATCGCCGAAGCTGCGCGCGTCTATCTGCCCGCGACGCGGCGCCAGACGCGCGACTCGCCTTCGGTGCGGACGAGCGCACTGACTTCCGCGTAGGCGGCGGCGTAGAGCGAGCGCATCTCTTCGGCGGGGACGCGAGCGTTCAATCGACGTTCGAGTTCGCCAACCGACATTCTCATTGTGGGCGGCTGGCTCGCGAGTACCGCGCCCTCGCCCGCGAAGCGTATGGCGAGCCCCTCGGCGAGCCAGAGCGGGGCGGAGTCGTGTGAGAGCGCGTCGATCAGAACATGTGCGTACTCGTGGCGCAGGGTCTGTTTGAGCGCGGCTCGCCTCTGGAGGGTGGCGAGCGGCTGCAACTCGACGTGCGCGCCGTGCGTGACGGCGGCGACCCAGGAAGGGAAGCCGGTCGCCGCGACGAAATCGGCGGTCGTCTCGTTGAAGTTGAGTTCGAGCGTGGGCAGCGAAGGCTGGGTGAGCGACGCCGCGTCGAGCCGCCGCGCCATGTCTGCGCGCGCCGCTTCGAGCGTGCGCAGCACGGACTCAACGTCTGTACGCGCGACGCGCGCCGGACAGTTCACGCGAAAGTGCTCGCTCGACATCGTGAGTCGTGCGCGCACGCCAGCGTGTTGAAGCGACGCGGCGCGTTTGAGCGTTGACGGCACGCGTGCGGCAGACTCGAAGGCGGCAGACTCGAAGAGCGGCGCGGTCGCGTCGGCTCGCGGTCGCGTCGGCGCGTCGTCTCTCACGGCGTGATCGTTGTTGGCTGTCGCGCGTCGTCCGACGGTTGCGCCGGGAAAATAGTGCGCGAGGATTTGCAGGTAGGAAGCGCCGCCTCGCGCCATGACGTGTGCGCCAGCTTGGCAGAGTCCGAGGCCGTGACCGAAGCCCGTGCCGCGGAAGATAAAGTTTTGCCCGGCGCGCTCGACCGTGAAGCGCGAGCTTTTGAGCGTGCCCCAGCCGAGCGTGCGCCCGACGATGATCTTGAAATCCCAGCCGCGCAAAATCTTTCGCCGTTCGCCTTCGACCGAGACGAGTTCGGCGCGTCCCGTCGCGTCGCGTTTGACGACCGCGACGGACGAGAGGCGCGCGCCCACGTCCGTGCGCGGGTCTGCGCGTAGCGCCGTGGCGAGTTGCCGCGCAGAGATGGCATCAGTCCAGCGCGTCTGTGGCAGCGCGGCGCAATATTCGTCAGTGACGCCGCGCTCGAAGGGCTCGCGCGCCTGAACTCCCCAGAGCGTCTGGACGTTGGCGGTCATGCCGCCGCACGACGCGCTGAAGTAGGCTTCGGCGAGACGCCCGCGCGAATCGCGCAGGGTCTCGCCCGCGGTCTCCTGGACGGCGCGGCGCAGCATCGCGTGAAAATCCGGGCGCGCGTTTTGGGTGGTGACGCGAAGGTATCTTTGACAGTGGGTGGTCGTGCAGAAGTCGAAGCCGTCGCGCGCGTGGCGTGCGAGTTTCGTCAGGGCGTAGGTGCGGCTCGTAACGGCGAGAGCTTTGATCGCCGCATACTCGTCTTCGGTGCTCGCCTCCGCCGCAAGGACGCCGAAGAGGTAGTCGCCGAGCGGCATCGAGACAATCTCGCCGTCGCGCGCGAGCCGCACGCGCACAGTCATTGTGTCGTCAGCCGAGCCGCCCGCGCGCACCTCGCGCGATTCGGAGTTGACAGCGCCGCTTCGCGCGTCGTCCGTGGCGGCGGCTGGTGCGTCGTTCGTTGATGGCGTGCGCGCCGCGTCGCCCGCGCCGTGCGTCAGGCGCGCGTACTCTTCAAAGATGGGGCGCGCGACTGCGGCGCACTCCTTGCCCTGCGAGCGTTTGAGGAAGACGAGGACGGCGAGTTTGACCTCGGCGGGCGCGGGCTGATCGTTCCGAATTGGCGCGGGCGACGCGGCGAGCGCGTCCGGCACGAGCGCGCCGACGGGCGCGTCTGCGTCGAGCGGGACATTTGTATTAGGTGTGTTCGGCGCGTCAGAGGCGAAGCCGACGAACCAGCCGTGCGTGCGGAAGCCGCCGATCTCGGTCGCCGTGCCGGTCTTGCCGAAAACCCTGAGCGGCAGAGCGTCGAGCCGCGCGCGCTCCGCCGTGCCGTAGCTGACCGCGCCGCGCATCCCCGCGACGAGCACGGCACGCTCTTCGTCCGAGATCGTAAGACGTGCCTTTTCGCGCGGGCTGAAATCGGCGGGCGCGGCGCGCTGCGGCTCGAAGAGGTGGCCGCCGTTGGCGAGCGCGGCGTAGGCCGAGACGAGTTGGAGCGGCGTGACGAGCACTCCGCCGCCCTCGCCGAGCGCGTCTTCGGTGCGCCACGCGCCGCGCGGCAGACGCGGCGCGAGTGACGCGTCGGCGTGCGCCACGTCATTTGAAGTCTTGTGCGCGAAGCGCACGGAGGCGCGGGAGAAGTTCGTCTTAACGGTGGCGCGGGTCGCGTTTTCGTTCGACGCGCGCGCCGCGTCGTTCGTCGCCGCGCCCAGGCCGTAAGCGGCGAGCGTCGCGGTGAAGTCGGCGGCGTCGAGGCGTTCGCCGAGGTGCGCGAAGAAGTAGTTGCAGGAGTGCGCGAGCGCGTGCGCCGGATCGAAGAGGGTTTTATAGACGGGGTGCGAGCAGGTGAATTCGGTCGCGCCGCGCCGGTAGTGTTTGCGGCAGAGCAGGCGCGTGTCTGCGTCAACGATCTTTTCACGCAGCGCCGTGAGCAGCGTGAAGGGCTTGACGGCGGAGCCGGGCGGGAAGGCGGCGGACGCCGCGAGGTCTTCGTTGACGACGGCGCGCATGCGACCCGTCTGCGCGTCCAACACGACGATGGTGCCCTCGCGCCCGCCGAGCGCGAGCGCCGCCGCACGCTGCAAAGCGGCGTCCACTTCTTCGGCGCTCGCCCCGCGCGGCGCGGGCGCGTCTGCGCGTCGGCTGGAGACGGATGACGACGCGCTGATGAACAGGAAGGCGACACCGATGCAGAGGCAGGCGGCGAAGAGGAAGGATGAAGGCTGAAGGCTGAAGAATAAAAGTGTGCTCTTCAACCTATGTAACCGCTTGTTCATCCCTCATCCTTCATCCTTTATTAGCTCGTCGCGCTGGCCGTCTCTTCGATGCGTGGCGGCGGCGCGGGCTGGGGCGTGGGGGCGGTCGTGGTCGCGTCGCCGCGTTCGCGGGCGAGCGCGGTCACGGTGGCGATGAAGCCGAAGAGCGAGAGCGCGAAGGCGGCGAAGAGGCGTATGCCGAGCAGGGAGAGTTCGACCGTGCCCGCGCTGGCGGGCGTGCGCTTGATGATCAGGAAGTACGGCAGGAGCGCGAAGACGATCATGCCGACGGCGTAGGTGAAGATGGCGCGCGCGGAGAGGGCGCGGGCGATGATGCGGTGGAGACGCACGATGACGGCTTTCAGCCCGTCGCGCGCGGCGACGATCCAGAGGTGTATCGCGACGAGCGGCAGCACGAAGCCGAGCAGGAAGAGCCGGAGCGCCGAGTAGAAGACGTAATGCCAGTGGACGTGCGGCTTCGGTTGCTCCGCCGAGTCCGACGCGCCGTCGCCACTCTCGTCGGGCGTCGGGTATTCGACGCTCGCCTCCTCGCGCGGGTCGTGCCTGACGCGGCTCTCCAGCTTGTTCATCCCCCAGACCGTGCCGATGACGAGCGCGAGCATGGGCACGCTCACCAGCAGCACCTTCAGGAAGTTTCGCGCCGACCGACCGAGCAAGCCTAAAGCTCGCGACTCGCCGACCGCGTATGAAGCTGCCGCCGCCGCGACGAGGAAGAAGAGCACGGGCGCGGCGACGGCGCACGCGGCGGTCAGCCCGATCTGGAAGACGCTCGCCTCGCGCGTCGTGACGAAGAGGACAGCTGCGATGATCGTCGCGGCGTAGAGCACGCCGAGCACGACGAGCGCGCCGAAGTTGCGCAGCAGGCCGCGCGCGGCAGAGAAGAGTGCGGAGAGCACGTTCTTGGTCATCGGTTCACCTTAATGTTACTCAATGCAGTGACTGACTACTGCGGATCGGTATCCTCGCACGGCACTTCTGTCGTCTTGCCGTTTGATTCCCGTAAACACATCCCCACACTTTTGATTCGCACGGCTTTGCCGTCACGAATTTCAAAGTCGCCTGTTGCTGGCATTCCCCAGTCGGTCTTTACCTCGAATGTGTAATCCTTACCAGGGATCAACTGCGGAGCTTCACCTCTCGCGGGTGTGAGCTGCCTGTAGCCTGCCGGGACGATCCCGTAAGTCAACTTCGCAAGTTCCGCCGGGTCTTTGCCCGACTGCGGTGTTTCAGGCTCAATGCGCCAGAGTTCACGCCAGCGATCCGAAGGCTTCAGCGATCTGTCATCCGTGTACTCGCCTACGGAGACGAACCACAGCTTTCCCATTCCAGTGATCGAGAACGCTGGCGGAGTGCCGCCTTCCAACTGCACTTCGGCTTTAGGCTCGCAAGCTGTGAGCGAAAGTTGCAAACTTGCCAGCGCATAGCAGAGCGACAAACGAATCACCTTGCACTGTGCTAAGGCTGACAGCATAACCTCTCATTTCCTGTCGAGTATCGTCAGTTTTCCGCTCGCCGTGTTCGACTGCACCGACGGCTGGTACATCAACTCGACGCGCGCGGGCGCGACGCGGAACTCTCCCGGCTCCTGGACGCGCATGGCGTACTGGAAGACGGCTTTCGTGCCGCCGAAGTAGTTGAGGAAGATCGCGGTGCGCTCGTCGCGGAACTCGCGGTTGCTGTACCAGTTCGTCCAGCCCTGCTCGGTGTGGTCGAGGTTGAAGCCGCCGACCTGCTCGACCTGCTCACACCCCGCCGGGATCGGGTCTTCGATCATCAGGTACTGCGCGGCGCCGCCCTCAATCGTCAAGCGCGAGACGATGGTGTCGCCCGAATGCAGCTCGCTGCCGAGCGGCTCGGTCTTCCACTTCGGCGTGTCGCCGCTGTCGTCTATGACGAGCCGCAGGTACTCGCGCGTGATCTTGATGCCTGACGCGCTCTGCGGCGCGGTCGTCTCCTCGGTTGTCGCGAAGGTAAGCGCGGCGGAGAGGTAGAGAACTCCGTGCCCGCGCTTGACGACGCGCACCTGCGTCGAGCCGCCGACCTGCTCGTTCTTGCGCGTGACGACGAAGGTCTTGCCCGACTTAGCTTCTGCTGCCGTGACCTGTTGCGTCGCGACCTGCTCGTCGCCCACATAGACTTCGAGCGCGTAGTCGGGCGAGAGTTCCTGACTCACTTTCAGGTAGTCGGTCAGGCCGTAGATGGCGAACGCGGTCTGCTTCGTGGACTGCCAGTAGTAGCCGTTACGCCGGTTCGAGACGAGCCAGCGCGCCGCCTTCGCCAAGACGGGCGACTGCGGCGTGATTTGCGCGAGCGCCTTGACCGAGAGCGCCGTCGCCTCGATGTTGTTCTCCTCCGTAAAGTCGAGCATCGGCTTGCGCTTCGATTCCCAGTGCGCGTCGAAGTCTGACTGCGCCGCCGTGCGCTCGATCTCCGAGACCGTTTCGCGCGCGCGGTTCATGTCGCCGCGCTGTTTGAGTGTGAGCGCGAGCAGGGCGCGCCCGTAGGGTTGCAGCCGCCCGCGGTTGTTGAAGAGATCGTCAACGTAGCGCGCGTCAACGCCGCCCGTCTCCGAGTAGGAATAGATCATGAAGGCGCGCGTCTCCATGTCGATGTCTTTGCCGTCGTCTGTCTTGCCGTTGATGATCAGCCCGCCCAGTTTCTCTCGCGCCTTCATCATGCGCTGATCGTCAACCTCGTAGCCCGCCTTGCTCGCCAAGAATAATCCGTCCACGACGTAAGCCGTCATGAAGGCGTCCGTTTCGTCGTCCTTCCACCAGCCCCAGCCGCCGTCGTCGTGCTGGAACTTGTAGAGCCGGTCGAGCCCCTTCTTCACCTTGCGGCCGATGTTGTTCTTGTCGCTGATCGAAGCCTGCTGCACGTCGCGCAGGGTGTTGGCGACGATGACGGTCGGCAGGAAGCTCGACATCGTCTGCTCCGTGCAGCCGTAGGGGTAGCTCGTCAGGTAATCGAGCGCGCCGAAGAGCGAGCCCGCCACCGACGGCGCGGCTTCGATGCGAAGCGTGCGGTAGCGCGGGTCTGCGTTCGCGGGCAGGTTGATCGTGAACGTCTTCTCCTCGTCCGCGTCGCCTGAGAGCGTGACGGACTGACCGAGCGTCTGTTTCAACCCGCGCGGGACGACTGGCATCGTCATCTCGACCGCGTCCGACTCGGTGTTTGTCAGCGCCTTGCCGAGCAACGTGAGCTCGCCAGTCTGCTGCGCGTTGACGCGCCAGTTGACGCGGTACTCGCCGTTCTTCGGAATCGTCACCGTCTGCTGCGCGGGATCGAGCAGTTGCGCGCCGTTGACGTTGAGTGAGATTTGCGTCGTCTTGTCTTCGTTCAGGTAGTTGTGGACGATGCCGGAGAGCGTCACGGTGTCGCCAGAGGTCAGGAAGCGCGGCATGGCGAGCCGCATGATGACGTCCTTGCGCTCGACGACCTTGCTCGTCGTGACGCCGACGCGCGTGTCCGCAGTGACGGCGCGGGCGGTGGCGCGCCACGTCGTCAGGTTGTCCGGCAGTTGGACGTTGACCGTCGCCTTGCCGTCAGGCCCTGTGACGACCGCGGGCTGCCAGAAGGCCGTGTCCTTGAACAGTTTTCTGACGACGGGCTCGACGAGAGCCGTGCCGTCATTCTTGAAGTCGGCGAGCTGGTAGGCGCGCTTATTCCCGGCGAGCTTGATGGCGTCTTTGCCCGCGTAGCCGGTGAAGCTGAAGTTGGTCGAGTAGGTCGTATTGACCTCGTTGTAGCGGCGACCGTAGAACTCGCGGCGGATGTCGCCCGCGTTCTCCGGCGCGATGGAGTAGATGGCTTCGTCCACCACGCCAAGGCTCACCTCCGCGCCCGCCGCCGGGCTGCCGTCGCCGTTCTGCGCGACGACCGTGTAAGAGACCGTTTCGCGCGGCTTGTACTCGCTCTTATTCGGGATGATGTCGAGCTTGAGTAGCTTGTCGCGCGGCGGGACGACGATGGACTCTTCCGCCGTGTACATCTCGCCGCCGCGGACGTAGGTCACGTCTAAAAAGACGTTGGGCGCAAACTTCGCCTCGACAGGCACATCGATGACGACGGCGCGACCCGCCGTGTCCAGCTCGCGCACGCTCATGACGGTCGAGAGTTCGGTCGTCACGAGCAGGTGCGCCTTGTCCTTCGGCAGCAGCGCGAGGACATGCGCCGTCTCGCCGACCTTGTAAGACTTCTTGTCTGGGACGAGCTTGATCTGATCGTCGCCCTGATACGAGTAGTCGCTCCAGGCGCCCTCGCGATCCGCGACCCAGAGCGAGCCGCCGAGCGTGGCGACCTGTTTGCCGTTCTCGTTGATGACCGCCTTGATCTGGATGTCGCCGGGGTGATCGACCTTGTAGTCGAGGCTCGCCTCGCCCTGCTCGTTCGTCTGGACGGAAGCCGTCGAGAGTTCCTTCTCGTTGAGCTTGTAGTCGTAGTAGGTGTTGCCGTAGTCGTTCTTCTCGATCTTCTCCCAGGTGTCTTCGACGAACTTCAACGTCACGCTCGCAGGCTTCGGCTTGCCATCGTAGTCGCGCGTGTGGACGAGAATCCGTGCAGTGTCGCCCTCATAATAAACGTAGCGCTCGGTCTCGGCGTCGGCGACGGTCGTGCCGCGCACGCCGGTGAACTCGCCCGTGCCGGACATCTCGCGGCGTGCGGCGTCCGTCACCTGTGCTTCGAGGCGGTAGGTGTAGTCCCATGCCTGCTTCTCGCCGGGCTCCGGCACTTTGAAATCGACTTGCAGTTGACCATTCGAGTCGAGCTTGCCGTCGCCCTCGGTGACCATCGAGTCGCCGCCGTCGTAGTAGCTGCTCTCGTCCTCGGTCGAGTCTTCGACGCCGAAGTCCGCGAGCGGGTCGGTCTCCTGCTGGAAGAAGGAAGGGTAGTAGCGCGAGCGATAGACGTAATACTTGACGTCCGCCTTGGTGACGGGCGAGCCGAAGAAGTAGCGCGCCGAGACGGTGAACTTCGTCGCCGAGCCGACGGGCAGGAACTTCTGCGGCGCGGAGACCGTGACCTTGTATTCCGGCTTCTTGTACTCCATCACCTCGAAGCTGCCGCGCGCCGAGCCGTTCTCAGATTCGGCGGTGACACTGTAGCTGCCGAGCGGCGCGTCCTCGTCAATATTGACCTCGCCGCTGAACGTGCCGCGCGAGGAGAGCGTCACCTCCTGCTCGTACACCTTCGCGCCGTTTGGGTCTTCGACGCTGACGCTGACCGCGCCTTTGGGAAGCGTGTAGCCCTTCTCCGTGCGCTTGCGCAGGATGCCTTTGAAATAGACTTTCTGGTTCGTGCGATAGACGGGGCGATCCGTATAGACGAAGCTCGTCAGATCGCCGCTGTCACCGCCCTCTTCGTCGCCCCCGCCGCCACTGCCGCTGTCGAAGTAGTAGGACTCCAGATCGGAGATGGCGAAGTTGCCGCCCTCGTTCGCCATGACGACGTAGGACGGGGTTGTCTCGGCTTCGCCGCCGCCCTCTTCGTCACCGCTGCCCCCTTCTTCGCCGGCGTTCGCGTCGGCGTTCGCGGGCGTCTTCTTCGGCTTGATCGTCGTGCGGTAGATGCCCTGATTGTCGGTCGCGCCGGAGGTAACGGCGTCCTTGCCCTGCGTGATGTCGAGCTTGACGTTGGCGCGCGGCGCGCCGGTCTGCCGGTTCGCGGCGTAGATCATGAGCTGGCCGTCTTTCGAAGTCTTCTCGACCAACGTCAGATCCGTGACCATCACGATGCCGTAGGCGCGCAGGTCTCCGTTGACCGCCTCGACGACGTACACGCCCGGCTCGCGCTTGCCGATGGGGATCGCGCGCCGGTCGTAGTCGTTGTCGAGCGGCGGCAGCTTTTCGCGCCAGCTCGTGACCATCTGATCCGGGTTCAAAAGCGGCACGCGCGCGTAGTCGGCGACGTTCAAGGGCGAGCGCTGGGCTTCGAGTTCCTCGTCGGGGTTGCGGAAGCGCTGGTTGAAAGTTTTGCGTGAGTTGTTTTTGAGCTGCGCGCGGAAGTAGTCGCGCCCCCAGGTGTAGAAAGCCACCTTGAAGTGGCGCACCTTCTCCAGGAAAGTCGGCTTGCGCTTGCGGTAGTAGCTCTCGAACTCGCTCTGCTCGTCCTCGCCGAACTGGTGTGGGTTTTCGAGCTGGTGAAAGAACTTCGACGGATCGTTGACGCGATAGACGCGGAAATCAATCGCGTCGATGTCGCGGTAGTTGAGCCACAGGCGCGGGCGCTCGTTCGTGCCGTAGTTGCGGTTCGTCAGGAGCGAGAAGAAGGGCTTGGCGGGCTTCGTCGGGTCGCGCTCCTTGTACTCCTGCTCGGCGAACCACTCGCCCGCCGAGTAGCCTTCGGCCAGCGCGCGCAGACGCCAGAACGAGAAGGAGAAGACGCAGAAGAGGACGGCGAGGTAGATGACGGCGGAGGTTAAAAGTTTTTTCGTGTTCATGAGCTTGACTCACCAATCGGCGCTTGCAACCACTGACGAGAATCAGGTAAAGCTGACAACCAACTGCTCACTGCTCACTTCTTACTGCGCACTCCCCTCTGCTCACTGCAAAATCTTCAGACGGTAGAAGCCTAAGAAATTCCTGTTCGACGCGACGGGGCGCCAGCGCGCGTCCGGGTGGTGATCGAGCACGGCGAGCCGCACCTTCTTGACCGTGCCCTTGTCGGCGGCGGACGAGCCCGTGTGATAGACGACCCAGTCGTTCGCGCCCTCTGTGTCCACGCGCGCCGCGCCGAGGAAGAGCATCACGTGATACGGGTACTTGTGCGCGCCGGGCTGGAAGAAGAAGAGGAGATCGCCCGCCTGCGCCGCGCGCCGGTCGCGGCTGACGAAGACGGTGTTGAACTCTTTGAGCGTGCGCGCGTCGGCGAACTCGGAAAAGGTGTCGTCGCGGAGATCGGTCTCGCGAAACTCACCGAAGGTCGTGCGGAACAACTTCTCGCCGACGGGGCTGTGCTCCAGAGTGTAGGCGCGCACGTCCGGCGCGAAGGCTTCGTAAGCCGAGCCCATCCGCGCGAGCCACTTGCGGTCGTGCGCGCGCAGCGCCTCGCGCCACGCAAAGCGCACGAGACCCGCGCAGTCGTGCTGCTCTGCGTTCCACTCCTTGCTCTCGCCGTAGAACTGCTGTTCGGCGATCCCTGTAAACCAGCGGCGGAAGTTATCGCGATCATTGAAGGACTTCAACTCCGCCGCGTCCGGGATGCCGTCCGCGTCCGCGTCAATCGAGCCGACGACGACCGTGTTGACCGTCTCCGCCTTCGCGCTCACGTCCTTCGCGTTCGCAACTTTCGGCGCGTCGTCCGGGCGGGCATCGGCGGGCGTGCGCGCCTGCGACGCGCCGCAGGCGGCGCACGCGAGGCACGCAAGCAGCGCGCAGCAGAGTTTGACGTTAAGCAGGTGTCGCACGATAGGAGCGGATGCGGCGCGGTTCATCAACCGCCAAGCCGGAGCGTGTGCAGCAACATGACGAACAGCGCGAAGAGCAGGCTGTGCGTCGCGACGAACGAGGCGAGCGCGCGGCGACCGCCCGCGTCGCGGAGCAGCGGCGTAAACCTTTGCCAGGCGGGGCGCGCAGTGACGCGCGCGACCCGGAACACGCGACGCGCGGCTTTGGCGGCGCGCTTCGCCCGACCCGTTTCGCCTTCTTGCCCCACGAGCCACGGCGCGGGGAGCGCGACGAAAGTCGGCGCCGCTTCGACCTCAACTTGCGCGCGCGCGGGTTTGAGTCGCACGAACTGTTCGCGCAGACGTGTACGCGAACGTGAGGCGGGGCGGCGCCATCTCATCGCGCAGACTAAGATCAGCGCGGCGAGCAGCCAGCGTTTCGCCCAACTCTGCCACTGACTCACTATGAACGAAGAGACCGGCTGCCACACGCGACCGGCGACGCGCCAGCCGTGATCGATATAGCGTTCGGCGCGCTCGCTGCGCGTGAACTGCTTTGGCTTCGGCGGCGCGTCCCATCCGGGCTTGCCGTTGACCGTGCGCGTCGAGGGCTGCCAGCCATAAGTGCCGCGCGGGAGACGATAGTCGGGGTAGGCGGCGCGCACGTCTGCGTAAGTCACCATGCGCGAGCCCGCGTGCAGACCCGTCTGGTACTTGTCGCGCCAGTATTCGTTGTAGTCCGCGAGCCGCTCGTGGCAGACGGCGGCGGTGTAGAACGCGTCGCGCGCTGCGCGGGTCTTCGGAAATTTGTTAAAGACTTCGAGGTAAACGTCGAGCGCGCGCGCAGCCATGTCGTGTTGCTGCATGTAGCGGAAGAGCAGCGCGGCTTCGCCCGGCGCGCGGAAGAGGTGGCTCTGCTCAAGGGTTGAGAGATTCCAGAAGCGAACGCCCTGCCACGCCGCCGGATTGTAGAAGAGTAGATCGGACTCGAACAGGTAGCTCGCCTTCTGGTAGAGCGCCTCGGCTTTCGCCTCTTCGCCCACGGCGGATTCGTAGGCGCGGTCAAACGCTTCGAGGTCTCTGGCAGTTTGCAGATCGCGCAAGACCCAACGCTCTTGAATATCAGTCGAAGACGAGACGAGACCGGGCGGCTGCGCATAATCATCGCTCACCCACTCTTTGACGCCGCCGCATCTGACGTTCTCCCAGACGGTCTCATTATCACCGCACTCCGTGTTTTGATCCCAGAGATGGTCGCCCGTCTTCGTCGTGCGGACGCGGGCGTAGGCGGCGCGTGCTTCGGCGTAGCGACCGTCGCGCAGGTAGCGGACGCCGAGCGCGTAGTCGAGTTCGTCGCGCTGCGGGAGGTCTGGGTGGTGTCCGTTGAACGAGGCGAGTTGTTCGGGGGTCATCAACACGTCCACGAAGTAGGCTGCGTCTTCTTTGTAGCCGAGCGCGAGGTACTGTTCGAGCGCGGAGTCTAAATCGCCCATGTCTTCGGAGATCATCGCGACGAGGCGGCGCGCGCCCGCGGCGAGTTTGCCGCGCGGGGCTTCCCCGATCAGCACCTTCAAACTTCGACGCGCAGCATCATACTCTCGCAGGTGGTATTCGGCTACCCCTTTCGTCCACAACGCTTCCGCGCGCCGCGCGCCGGTCAGATTCGCGCCGAGAGCGCGCACGGCAAACCCTCGCGCCTCCGACGCCTTGTCCAACTCGAAGTTTGCCTCGGCGAGACGCAGCGCGAACTCGCCGCCAACCCTTGTGCGCGGGTAACGACGAAGCATCGTCGCGGCGAACTCGACGACGCGCCCCAATTCCTTCTCCCGCACGTCGCGCACGCGCCGCTCGTCGCGCTTCTCTCGCTCGGCAGTCTCCCACTGCGACTCGTTCCCGTTAGACGAGTCGTCTTCGTCCGCCGGCAAGTCCCAGGAGTCGAGCCCCGCGGCGTGGTTATAAATCTCGTGGTAGGCGTAGGCGAGCGCGGCTTCCGGCTCGTCTGAGAGCTGCGCCTCAACCTCGCGCATCGCCGCGTCGTCAGCCTTACCGCGCGCGAGGCTCAGCGAGGTGAGCGCCTCTGTGCGCGCGCCCGCGTCAGCGTCGTCGGCGAGCAGGCGGTAATACTCTGTGAGCCCCGCGCCGGTGTCGCCGACGCGCAGCGAGAGATAGGCGAGCCAGCCGCGCGCGTCAGCCGCGTGGCGCCCGTGCGGGTACTCCCTGAGCAGCCGCGTGAAGGCGGCGCGCGCAGCCGCCCACCCGGCGTCGCGGCAGTCGGCGCACGGGTCGGACGAGACGGCACTCTCGTCGCCGTCGTTGTAGCTGCCGCTCTGCTTCAGTTGCGACAGCCCCGACATGAGCAGCGCCGCCTCGCGCTTCTCACTGCGCGGGAAACGGGCGACGAGCGAAGCGAACTCGCGCGCCGCGTCGTCATAATCCGCCGCACGGTAACTGATCGCCGCGCGCAGGTAGGCGACGTTATCCGCCAGATTCCGATCAGCCGGAACTTCGCCGAGCACGCGCCGCAGCGCCTCGGCTTTCCCGGTTTTATCGACTTCGATCTCCGTCGCGGGGCGTTCCGAAGGTTCCCGGAGAACGTACTGGGGCGAAGGCGCGCCAGCGGCGACCCAAGCGTCGTAAGCGCGGCGCGCTTTCATGTAGGCTTGAATCGCCGCGGGGGATGAGCCTTCGTCGAGTGCCGTGAAAGCGTCGAGCAGATCGAACGCGGTGCTGTGCTCTTTAGTCTCGCCGGACTCATTGAGGTAGGTGCGTAAGTCGGAGCGCGCCTGCCCGATCCCTCTGCGATCCGTGGCTCGCTCCGGGTCGGTCGCGCTCTGCCACAAGTCGTAAAACTTTTTCGCGCGCCGCTGCTCGTCCTTATAGCTCTCGGCGGTGTACTCGCCGATCCCGCGCCTGGCGAAGTCGTCTTCGCCGCCGACGCTCAGACGCGGCAGGCGCGAGTAGCGGCGCTCGTTCGTCTCGCCCTCCCAGCCCATGAAGCGCACGGAGTTGGGCGGGCCAAACCAGCCGCAGCCCGCGACCACACTCGCGCACGCCGCCGCGCCGAGCGCGACACGCGCCGAGTTGGAAAGACGACCGGACACGCCGCGCGCGATGTTGCTATGCCACGCGATCCGCCGATGCCACACGATCTGCCGACGCCACGCGCGCCAACTTTCATTAACCATCCTGCCGCTCATCTTCATAGCCACACCGTCCAACTTTTCACAATCACACCGTCCAACTTCATAGCTGCCCCGTCCAACCTTGAATCAACGCTCGCGCCCGTCGCCGACGAGGACTTCTTCGTCTCTCCGCCACAGCCGCCCGTCGTCCACACGCACGCCGAACGACACGGGCAGAACCCGCGGCAACTCGCCGCCGACCGTCAACACCGCCAGAGCTTTCGCGCCGGGACGCCACGACCGCGCGAGGAGTCGCACGGCGTCCGCCCGGCGCGCACCGCACGGCGCCAGCGCACCCCCCCGCGCCACGTCGCCGCACAGCGTTTCCACGTCCGCAAAGTTCTTCAACTCGCCGATCCCACGCAGGCTCCCTGCGGGCACGGCGACCGTCACCGTGAGTGCCTCGCCGAGCAGTGCGCCGCTCTCGCCGCCGTTCGAGACACTGACCGTGAGTCGCGTCGCCACCTCTTCGCGCGCAGACGCGTCCGCCGCGTCGCTGCGCTCGATCCGCGCCGAGGTCTCGCTCGTCGCCGTGCGGTCTGCGAGTGCGGCGGAGATTTGCGCGAGCGTGAGCGCGGTCTGATCGCCTTCGGTCGGGAGTCGAAAGAGGCAGACACCGATGAGTTGCGCGCCGGCCTCTTCGCGCACCGCTCTGAGGGAAGCGCGCAGCGACTCGGCACTCGGCACGTCGAGCATCAACCGCTCGCCCTCGCGCACGACAAGATCGCCAATGCTTGCGTCCGAGCGCGCGCGGAAGACGTAGCGCCACTCGCTCGCCACAGGCTCATCCGCCGCGCGCGCCGTCGCAAAGTTGGGGTTCGCGTCGAAGGCGCGTCGCTCGACGAGTTCGAGGTTCGGATTGCGCGCTACCTTGTCTGGGTCGAGGTCGCCGCGTAGCTCGACGAGCGCGCCCGTCTTCGAGTAGAGCGCGGCATAGCCGTAAGCCGACAGCCCCGCGTAAAAGGGGCGCTGTAACTCGCGCGCGCGTGCGACATCAGCCGCGACTGCTGTTGGGGAAGAGACGGGCAGGGCTTCGCCCAAAGTTTCTGGAATGCGTGCGCCGTAGAACTGCGGCACCCAGAAATCGACGGCGGCGAGCAGGGCCGCGAGCGAGCGCGAACTCATCCACGTCGTCAGTCCCGTGACCGAGAGCCGCGTGCCCTGCTGCAACTTCTCACGCAGGGCGCGCAGGAGCCCCGCGTAGCGCGGCAGCAGTCGCGTCGGCACGTCGAGATCGAGCTGCAAGCCTTCGACGCGCGCCCCGTCGTTTTCAGCGCGCTTCAGATCGCCGCGATAAGTGTCACTGATCGAAGTCGCGAGGGCGCCAGCGTCGAGCTGCTCGAACGAGTTGAGCAGCGCGTGTGTGCCGTTATAGACGAGGTGAATCGGGAGCGCGCGAGGGAACCTGCCCGCCGGCGCGCGCACACGCGCGACGCGACCACCCTCAGCGTGCAACTGACCCGCGCGCACGAACAGCACGCGCGCCTTCGTCCCCGCCGCCGCGCTCTCGACCTCGACCTCCGCGGGCAGCTCGTTCGACCACACCCAGAACGCCACCGGCACTTCGCCCACCTTCCACGCGCGCGGTCGCGCTGCACGACGCCACGCGACCGTGCCGAGCGAAGCCGCGAGCACGAGCGAGATCGCGAGCAAAACCTTTCGTGTCGGGCGTGCTGGCAACGTGCCGCGCATCGGATCATTCTCCGTGAACTGTCTCTGTCAAATTACGCGGCGATGCTGCGCCACTTCCTGTGCGGGCGCGACGCGGGGGCGAACAGCGTCGGCGCAGGTTAACGCGGGGGCGGCGCGTGTGTGCCTACGAGCGCGCGGGTGTGGAGAGCCACATTGACCGTCGCAGGCGGATGGCGGAGTCTGTGCGGGGTTAGTTAATCAACGGTTGGCAGGTGATACAATGACGCCGAACGCGAGAGTCAGTCCTCCTTCTTCTATGTCCATCCTGATCGCCGAAGACAACGTGGCGCAGCGTCGTTACCTGCGCGAGCTGCTTGAGCGGGAGTTCGCCGCGCACGCGCCCGTCATCGAGGCGGCGGACGGCGAGGAGGCGGTCGCGCTCGCCGCGAAGCACAAGCCGGGCTTGTGCGTGCTCGACATTCAGATGCCGCGGCTCTCGGGCGTGAAGGCGGCGCGGGCGATCTGGCGCGAGTCGCCGCAGGCGCGCGTCATCTTCTGGACGCAGTTCCCGGACGAGATTTACATCAACGAGATCAGGAAGATCATCCGGCAGGTCGAGCCCGCGCCGACCTACGGCTTCATCCACAAGAACAACCCGGAGTCGCGCTTCCTGCGCTTCGTCGCCGCCGTCCTCGAAGACGGCGCGGACATGATCGACCCGGCGTTCAAGGACTCGTTCAAGCGACCGCTCCTCACCGAGTTTGAGGCGGAGGCGCTCTACTACCTCGCGCTCGGGCTCTCTAACTGGCTCATCGCGCGCAAGTGCAGCCTTAGCTTGCGCGGCGTCGAGAGTCGGCTCGCCACACTCTACGAAAAACTGTTCGTCACCACCGCCGAAGGCACGCCGCACGAGAGTTACGACAAGCTCGCCTACAACATCCGCACGCGCGCCTTCTTCGAAGCGCTCCGGCGGGGCCTCATCAATGCCGACGAGCTGGAGAAGGCCGAGCACGACTTGGAAGCGTGGATCGTGCGCGACCGCGTGCGCTTCAACGAGGAGCAGAAAGCGGAACGCAAGAAGCACTGATGTTGAAGGCAAAAGTAAAAAGGCAAAGGGCAAAAGTGAGAGCAGCAGCCTTCATTCTTGCCCTTTGCCTTTTTACTTTTGCCTTCGCCATTTCGTCGGCGCAAAACTCCAGCGACACTCCAGACCCGCGCGCGCCAAACCTGCAACGGTGGGGTGCGGTGACGCTCTTTCACGGGCTGCCGTCGGATCGCGTGCGCGCCATCGAGCAGGACGCCGAAGGCGCTCTGTGGTTCGCGACCGACGGCGGGCTCGCCAGGTACGACGGGCGGCGTACGCAGACCGTCAACATCGAGGGGCTCGCGCAGGGGCGCGTCAACGCTCTCAAACTCGACGAGTCGGGCGCGCTCTGGGTGGGCACAGCGGCGGGAGCGGCGGTGATGCGCGACGGCGCGGCGCGCGCGCTCGAAGAGACGCGCGGCAAATCCATCACGGCGATCATCACGCAGGGGCGCGGTCGCGCCGTCATGACAAGCGACGCGGGGCAGCTCTACAGTTGCGCCATCAATCTCGACGGCACGCTGAGCGCGCGCGCGTTCCCGCAGGAGCCTCTGCGCAGCGCCGACGCAGGCAAGCCGGGCGCGCTCGAACTGACGAGCCTCGCGCAGGGACGCAACGGTGTGATCTACGTCGGCACACACTCGCGCGGTCTGCTCGCGTTCGACGGCGAGCGCGCGCGCGAAGTGTCGAGCCGCCCGCGCCCCTTTTTCGTCGAGGCTCTCGACGCGGACGGTCGCGGCGCGCTGTGGCTCGGCGCGCGTGCGCGCGGCGCGGACGGCGGGCTGTACGTCGCGTCGGAGCCAGCGCAGTCGAATGATGCGGCGTCGTTGCGTCGCCTCGGCGAAGTCTCGACCGCGGAGGCCGTGCGGCGCGACGCGGCGGGCGACGTATGGGTCGGCACCGAAGGCTTAGGCGCGTTCCGCTTCCGCGACGGGCAACAGGCGGAGCACTTCACGTTCGAGAACACGGCTGGTGGCTTGCGCTCGAACCGCGTCTTCTCGATCTTCACCGACCGTGAGGGCGTCGTCTGGTTCGGCACGGACAGGGGCGTCTGCCGCTACGACCCCGCCGCGCCGCGCACGGAGACGTTCGGCGGCGATGCGGCGGCCAACTTCGTCCGCACGCTCTACCGGACGAAGCGCGGCGAACTGCTCGCGGGCACGAACCGCGGGCTGCTCGTCTATGACGAGCGGCGCGCGGCTTGGAGCCCCGTCGCGGAACTCACGAAACGGAGCGTCTATGCGGTCGCCGAAGACGAACACGGCGCGCTCCTCGTCGGCACTTCAACGGGTCTCCTCACGGGCGTCGAGCCGGGCGCGCGAAAAGTTGAGAAGGGAAGAGCAAACGCGAGCGCATCGAAGCCGCCGGGCGCAGATGCCGACGCGGGCGTGGCAAGTGATGCGGACACGGGCGAGCGCAAAAGCGTCGGCGAGGAAAAAAGCGCGGGCGAGAATCGAGACGAAGGCGCGGCGGGCGAGGCGCAGAAGAAAGATGAAGATCGAGGCGGCGAGAGCGTGCGCGCGATTCGTGTCTTTCGCGGCGCGACCTACGTCGCGAGCTACGGTCGCGGCGTCGAGCGACTCGACGGTGCGCGGCGCGTGCCGGTCTTTCCCCTGGGCAACGCCGACGCGCGCCTGCGCGAGGTGACGAGTCTCTACGCTGAAGGCGACGCGCGCCTCTGGATCGGCACGGCGCGCGCGGGCGTCTTCGTCATCGAAGGCGACGCGGCGCGCCCGCTCGACGCGCACGGCTTCGAGCGACTGCGCGCGGGCGCGGTGTGGGGCTTCGACGGGACATCAGAGCGCGGGCTGTGGATCGCAGGCGCGGCGGGGCTTTACTTCTACCGCGTCGGCGCAGCGGTCGAGCCCATCGTCCCGAACATAGACGCGCGTGCCGTGATCGCGAGCGCGGGAAACGGTCAGCCGGAGGCGAACGGCGAGTCGCCGCCCGCGGCGTGGTGCGCGACGGCGACCGCCGGGCTGCTGCGCGTGAAGATCGACGCGCAGTTCGGCGTGCTCATCTCGCGTTTCGACGTTGAGCAGGGTCTCGCCTCGTCGTTCGCCTCGGCGCTGCTCGAAAGCGCGAACGACCATGGCGTGGCGGAGGGGAAGCTTGCGCACGCGGAAGCGTCGAGCGGTGTCGCTGCGTCGCGCGACACTGCGCCGGAGGCAGAGACGGGATCGACTGCGGTCTCCGAGACGCTGCTCGTCGGCACATCGCGCGGGCTCGTGCGTTACAGTCCCGGCGCGCGACTCCCTGCGCTCGTCGCGACGCGCGTCCTCAGTCGTCGCCTGCACGCGGCGTTCGAGTTGTCGTCCGGGATCGCGCTGCCGTACCCGCAGAACAGTCTCGCGCTCGACGTGGCGGCGCAGAGCAGCCGCACTATCCCGGAGCAGTTCACCTACGCCTTTACCTTACGCGACGGCGGCGGGCGCGAGGTCAAACGCAAGCTCGGCGCCGACGCGCAGTTTTTGATGGAGAACTTGTCGCCGGGTCGCTACACGGTCGAGGCGCGCGCCTTCACGAAGGACTTGGTGGCGTCTGCGCCCTTGCGCTTCGATCTCTCGGTCGGGCGCGCGCCGTTCCCGCGCACGACCGTCCTGCTCGCGTCACTCTTAGGGATTGCTCTCGTCGCGCTCGGATGGGGCGCGTGGCAGAACCGCAAGATGGCGCGCGCCACGGCGGAACTCGCCGACGCCAACCACCAGCTCGCGGGCGCGCGACTCAACCTCGCCAACGAAGCCGAGCGCGAGCGCCGACGCATCGCGCGCGACCTGCACGATCAGACTCTCGCAGACCTGCGCAGCCTGATGCTCCTCACCGATCAACTCCCGTCGAGCGCCGCTGGCCAGCGCGACGCGGTTGACCCTTCGACCTTCCGCACCGAGATCGAATCCATCTCGACCGAGATACGACGCATCTGCGAAGACCTAAGCCCGTCGGCGCTCGATAACGTCGGGCTCGCCGCCGCGCTCGAATGGGCGCTCTCGAACGCCGCCGCGCACTGCCCCGCGCCCACGCGCTTCGAGCATGCGTTCCGCGCGGACGACGATCTCGACGAACGGCTCTCGCTCGCGCCCGGCGTGCGGATGCAGATTTATCGCATCGCGCAGGAGGCGATCACGAACGTTTGCCGCCACGCCGCCGCGCGCCGCGTCAGTCTCGACATCCGGCTCTCGCCCGAAGGTCTGTTAATGCTCACGCTCGAAGACGACGGCAGCGCGGACTTCGATCCGCAGACGCGCCGCGCGCGCCGCGGTCGCGGGCTCGCCAGCATACGCGACCGTGCCAGCCTCATTGAAGCTGAAGTGAGTTGGGAGCGGCGCGACGCAGGCGGCACGCGCTTCACGCTCCGCAAGCCGGACGCGGCGCGCGCACCCGAACCCGCCTAGCAGAAACCCACATTCCAAGACAGAAGTTGTTCCGGCTATTTGATGACGAAGACGATGCGCTGCGTCGCGGTCGCGTGGCGTGCGCGATCCACGGTGGTGAGTTCGAGTGTGTACGAGCCGGGCGGCAAGCCCGCGAGCGAGACTTCCGCGCCGTAGGGGATGCGCGCGGGGTCTGCGACGTTCGCGGTCGGGAGCTGGCGCGGCGGCGAGTCGATGATCGTCTGGTTGGCGCGCGTGACGCGCGCGGCGATGGTCAGATCAGGCGAGCCCGTGGCGGTGCGCGCGGCGTTGTAGATGTAGGCGATGAAGCGCAGTTGCGAGTCGCGCGCGAAGCGCCGGTCGGCGTTGAGCCGGATGCCCATCGAGGCGACCGGCGTCGAGTCGCCCGCCGCGGGCGACTCGTCCGCGCGCTCGCCGACGAAGAGGCTGCTCAGGGCGAAACGCTCGTGCGCGGCGTCGGGAATTTCCAGCCAGTCGAGTGCCACGCCGACGCGCCCGTCGCGCGGGTCGCGCGCGGCGACGCGAATCTGGTAGAGGCCGGGCGCGAGCGGAAGCAACTGGCTATAGCCGACGGGCGCAGAGCGTGCGCCGTCAGCCTCGCCCGCGCCGCCGAGTTTCTGCCTGAAGCTGGCGACGCCCGTGCCTTTGTCGTCGAAGACGACGCAGGCGACATCGAACTCCGCGCCGGCGACAACTTCGCGCGGGAGTTGCAGCGAGACAACTGCCGCCCCGCGCCCGCCGACGTTCATGTAACCGACTGAGAGCGAGACGGGCACTTCGCGCCGCACGTCCGACCCGCCGAGCGCCGCCTTCAACGCGTCAGCCGAAGTGGTAACGACGTTCGGACTTGTCTTCGCAGACTCGCCGCCGCGCGGCACGGTCGGGGCTGTCGCGTCGAAGAAGCCGCCACGGGCGCGCACGGTCAGCTCAGGGCGATCCGCGATGCGCACCTCCAGCCGCTTGAACTTGCCCTTGTGCTCTTCGTCTTCGGGCCGCCACGCGAGCAGGTAGTAGCGCGAGGTCTCTGCGGCGACCGACGTGAGCGCCGCGCCGAGCGCGTTCGTGTTGCGGATGGGTCGCCCGCCGGTATCGACGGCGATGGCGTGGAGCACGTCCTGCCTTTCGAGCGTCTCGTTAACGCCGGAGCGCGCGAGCAAGCCCCGAACGTCTGCCGAATACTTGCCCGACGCGTCGGGCAAGCCTACGTCGAGCCCGTGCGCGTCGAGCGTGTAGAAGACAACGCCTGCGCGCGCGGCGGCGTCGGTCAGACGACGCAGACGGTCGGTCGTGTCGGAGCGGACGGTGTCGATGACGAAGCCGTCGGAGATGAAGTAGGCGAGTTTCTGCCCGCGCGTCCGGGCGATCACGCCGACGAAGTCGCGCAGTGCGCCGAGCGTCACGTCCGCCACCGAGACCGAGCGCTCGACGAGCATCCGCGCGCGCCGCCTGACGTTCAGCTCCGCCGACGAGCGCGATTTGAACCCCGCGCTCTCGCGCATCGTCGCGTCCACGAAGTACTGCACGGCGTCCGTGTTGTTGCGCTCGATGGCTTGCGCCTGCACGTCATTCATCGCGGGTCGCTCCGCATCTTCCACCACCCCGCCGCGGAAGTTGAGCCGGGAGACGGCGGCGGCAAGCGCCGCACGGTTGCCCGTAAGCTGTTGCAGGAAGCCGGGCGAGTTCGTCGTCGAGACGACGAGCGCCTGATCCGTCTCCGTCATCTCGTGCTCGACGAAGTTGAGGATCGCCTTGCGCGTGCGCATGAGACTGTCGACCGAGAGGTGCATGTCGTCCACGAAGAAGTAGAACGTCCGCGACCGCGCGCCGCTGCTCGGCGGTGGTGACGCGCCGCTCGCCGCGCTGGTCGTCGCGCCCTCGGTCCGCGCCGTGCGTGACGCGGCGAGCAGCCGCTGCGCTTCCGCCGCGCCGCCCGCTTCGACCAGCTCGAAGAAAGAGATGGGCACGACCCTGCCGTCCACGCGCAGCTCGAACTGGTCGCGCCGCAGGTTATCGACGAAGTGACCCGTGCGGTCGTAAACGCGCACGTCGGTCTGCACGAGCGCGGTGTTGACGCTAAGTACTTCGTCGTCAGGCGCGGCGGGCTTGTCCGTCTGCTGGCTTTGCGCGCGCGCGGCTTGCGCGGCCAAGGCGGAGCAGAGTAAGAAGGCGGTGAGTAGTTTTCGCATTGGTGATCGGGAAATAGAGTCCGGCGGATGTTGACGCGGCACGCGGCACGCGCTCCGGGGTGCGTGTACGTTAGACGCGGACAGCCCGCGTGTCCAATTCTTTTCCCGCGCGTCCGACTCTTTTTCAGGGCGGCGCTAACTTCCAAATTCCCATATAGCTCTATGCCGACGATCTTCACCCACGCCGTCGCCGCCGTCGCGTTGGGCAAAACTTATGCGCGCGCGCCCGTGCCGCCGAGGTTCTGGCTGCTGACGGCGGCCTGCGCGATGTTGCCGGACGCGGACGTGTTGGGCCTGGCGTTCGGCGTGCGTTACGGCGACGTGCTCGGTCACCGCGGTCTGACGCATTCGCTCGCCTTCGCGCTCTGTGTGGGCTTCGCGGTCGTCAAGCTCTGGTTTCGTGAGGTCGAAACTTCGACGCGCCGCCGGCTCGGTCTCGTCGCCTACTTTTTCGTCGTCACAGCGTCGCACGGCGCGCTCGACGCGCTGACAAATGGCGGGCTCGGTGTCGCCTTCTTCGCGCCGTTCGACGCGCGGCGCTACTTCTTCCCGTGGCGACCGATTGAGGTCTCGCCCATCGGTCTGGGGTTCTTCAGCGGGCGCGGCGCGGAAGTGTTCGCGAGCGAGTTCGTGTGGGTGTGGCTGCCGTCGCTCGCGCTCGTCGCGGCTGTGTGGGGCGTGCGAAAGCTGATAGAGTTGGGCCGCGTTCGTGCGTAAGAAAAAAGGTTCACCGCTGCAGACGCAGAGGACGCGGAGGGGGCACGGAGAAGATGAAGATCATCGTGACGGGCGCGAGCGGGCTGGTCGGATCGTCGCTCGTGCCGTCGCTCGTTGGGCGCGGCCACGAGGTGACGCAACTCGTGCGTCGCAAGTCGAAGGACGCAGGTGGGGGCGTGCGCGAAGTGGAGTGGCAGCCGGAGCGCGGCGAGATCGACGCGGCGAGCTTGGAAGGTCACGACGCAGCGGTACACCTGGCGGGCGAGAACATCGCGGGCGGTCGCTGGACGGACGAGAAGAAGCGACGCATACGCGACAGCCGCGTGCTGGGGACGCGGCTTCTCGCCGAAACGCTCGCACAGTTAAACGCGAAACCGCGCGCGTTCGTCTCCGCCTCGGCCATCGGCTACTACGGCGAGCGCGGCGATGAGATTCTGACCGAAGCGAGCGCGCCCGGCGCGGGGTTCTTGCCCGACGTGTGCCGCGAGTGGGAAGCGGCGACCGAGGCGGCGAGCGCGGCTGGTATCCGCACGGCACTTTTGCGCTTCGGCGTGATCCTGAGCGCGGACGGCGGCGCGCTGGCGAAGATGCTGTTGCCGTTCAAGCTTGGCGTCGGCGGCAACGTCGGGAGCGGCAAGCAGTACTACAGTTGGATCGCGCTCGACGACGTCGTGGACATCATTCACCTCGCGCTGGCCGACGACAATTTAAGCGGCGCGGTCAACGTCGTCGCGCCAGAGCCCGCGACGAACGCGGAGTTCACGAAGGCGCTCGGTCGCGCGCTCGGTCGCCCGACGATCTTTCCCGCGCCCGCCTTCGGCTTGCGCCTCGCCTTCGGCGAGATGGCCGACGCGCTGCTGCTCGCGAGCGAGCGCGTCCTGCCGGAGCGTCTGCGCGCGGCGGGCTACGAGTTCAAGTACCCGAAGCTCGACGGCGCGCTGCGGCACGTCCTCAGTCTGTCGCGATGACGGCGCGTCGGCGCGTGACTTATAATCCGTGCGAACCGACCAACGTCCTGCGGAACAATTTTCGTGAGAGAGCAAACTGACAGTGTGAAGCCCGGGCGCGGGCTCGCCGCCTACGCGTGGTTCGTCGCGGCGTTCAACCTGCTCGTCATCGTGTGGGGGGCTTACGTGCGCGCTTCGGCCTCGGGCGACGGGTGCGGCAACCACTGGCCCCTGTGCAACGGCGACGTGATCCCGGCGAGCCCGCTCGTCAAGACGCTCGTCGAGTTTGCCCACCGCGCGACGAGCGGCGTGGCGCTCCTGCTCGTCGTCGGGTTGGTTGTCGCCGCTTGGCGCGTGTACCCGAAGGGTCATCGCGTGCGGCGCGGCGCGGTCGCGGCGCTCGTCTTCATCTGCTGCGAGGCGCTGCTCGGCGCGGCGCTCGTCAAGTTCGGCCTCGTCGTCACGGACGCTTCGGCGGCGCGTGCCGTCGTCATGTCGCTGCACCTCGTCAACACTTTCATGCTGCTCGGCTCTTTCGCGCTAACGGCCTGGTGGGCGGGCGGGGGCGGCGTGTTGCGCCTGCGCGGGCAGGGAAGCGTCGGGACGCTCTTCCTCGTCGCGTTTGCGGGCGCGATTACCATCGCCGTGAGCGGCGCGCTGACGGCGCTCGGCGACACGCTCTTTCCCGCGCGCACGCTCGTCGAAGGTTTGCGACAGGATTTGTCGCCGGCGGCGCACTTCCTGTTGCGGCTGCGCGTGCTGCACCCGGCGCTCGCGGTCGTCGCGGGCTGCTACTGCGTGATGGCCGCCTCTTACACGGCAAACTTCCTGCGCCCCGCGCGCTCCGTCAAAAAGTTCAGCTCCACGCTCGCCACCCTGTTCGTCATACAGATCGTACTTGGTATCATGAACGTCACGCTGCTCGCGCCCGTCTGGGTGCAGCTTGCGCACCTGCTCGTCGCAGACCTCTTCTGGATCGCGCTCGTGCTCACCGCCGCCGCCGCGCTCTCGGACGAGCCCGCGCACGACACCAACACCGAACCTTCCTCACTGCGACCCGCCGTCGAGCATCCTTGAGGCATTTTTCCCGGTTCGACTTGAAGAATCGCGTAGGGCTGTCGCGCGAATCAGTCGCGACTGGGCACGGTTTCGCCTTGATCAGGACTCGCGGGCTTGTATGGCTGAGAGACGGTCAAAGTGAACCTTGACAGTTAAATATTTCATCAATAAACTCACGTGCAAATGCTAACTAGGAAGCTGTACACGCGCCTCTCTGACACTTGAGAATGTCGCGTGCGAAGAGTCAAACACGTGGCTCTCTACAGACGCGGCGGCTTCGAAGCGCCCTTCCGCAAAATTGAGTCAGGAGCTTTCCGGCTCGCAACATTCGCCCCGCACGGCGTAAGTCAGGCGGGGCGAAATTGTCTCTAACGAACGTAGATCGGGTTCGAGATGATCCACGGCGTCCCGCTCAACGGCCCGGGCAGTTGCGGCAGGTAACACTCGACGCGATAGACACCCGGCTCGCTGAGCGCCCACTCGTTTCCTCTCGTCAACTTCTCATCAAACTTCCGCCCGTCTTTGACGACGACGACGCGGCTCTCGACCGGCACGGCGACGCGCAGGCGCACGCCGCCCGCGAGGCTGATCTCGTCGCCCAACATCACGTCCGCCGCGCCGTTCGTCGCCGTCAGCCGAAAGCCCGTCGCGTCGCCGAGCACGTCGAAGGAGACGTAAGCGTGACCGGCGGCGAGCGCGGCGAGGAGCGTTCCGGCGTCAAGGGTTTGCTCGCGCGGGACGAGGACGTGCGTGCGGACGACGCCGAAGGAACGCTCGTATGGATCGAGCGTGATCCGGAAGAGCGGCTTGCCCGTCAAATCCTGCAAGCTCACGCCGACGTTGGCGTGCGCGTCGTTGCCCGCGACGGCGACGACGCGGCGACCCTCGGCGGTCAGTTCGTCCCAGCGGCGCAGGTTGTCGGTCGGGCTTTCGTGGAAACGCGTCCAGAGCAGTTGGGGGAAGCTGCGGTAAGACCAGAGGCCGTCGAAGAAGAGCACGAAGGGGCGGACGTGTTTGGCGTCGGCGTGCAGGTTATAGATTTCCATGCCGTCGAAGCCGCGCGCCGTCTGCCAGCTCTGGAAAGTTTCGGGGTGCGCGACGAAGACGAGATCGCCCGCAGACTTCGCACGGTCGATGATTTGTTGAGTCGAAGCCGCGCCCGCCGGTTGAGACGACGCGGCAGCAGCGCCCGCCTCGTTCGACGCACGCGCGCCGCCGAAGGTGAGCAGACGGTCGCGCTCCGACTCGCTCGTCTCGTTGCCGGGGATGAAGAGGACGCCGTCGTGAACTCCCGAAAGGGTCGCCGCGCGCGTGTCGGTGAGCGACGAAGGGTGTTCGGTCATGACGACGAAGGCCAGTCCGCTCGCCTTTGCGCCCGCGACTACTTCGGCGAGCGTGCCCGTGCTGTGACCGCCGAGCGAGGAGTGGACGTGCAGCGCGCCCCGGTAGTCAGCGAGCCCCGCGTCGTCGGTCGCCGCGCGTTCGGAGTTGAGCTGGCGGATCGCCGCGTCGAGCCGCGCCAGTTGGTGGCGTCGGTAGATGAAAGGCATCTGCGAGATCGCGCAGAGGACGAGGAGCGCGAGGAGGATTTTTAAGGAGCGGCGCATAGTCGCTGGTCAGTATCGCCTGCGGTAGCGGGTCTCAACGCGAGACGTCACCCGCCCGCTTGCAGCAGGCGGGACTGACAGCGCACGCCGAGTAGCGGCACGCCTTGCCGCTATACGTCATCCGTCTCGAAGTCCACGGAGGCGACGTGCTCGGAGATGGTGCGCCCGTAGGTGGCGACGAGGATGTGCTCCGGGTGCTGGTCATAGGCTTCGAGCCCGGCGCGGTCGCGGAAGGTGGCGACGAGCCCGGTGTCGTAAGAGCGCGGGAGCCGCAGCTCGTCAAAGCCGACGGTGAAGCTCTCGACGTGCGGGATAAAGGCGGGCAGGCGGCGCAGCCGCGCGACGTGTTCCTCGCGCTCTTCTCGTGTCGCCTCGGCGCGGTACTTCCAGATAACGATGTGGGTGAGCATGGGTAGCTGTTAGCGATTAGCTGTTAGCGATTAGCCGATCCGGTTCGGTGTTAATGATCAGTGTTCAGGCACGGGCAATCATGCCAAAGCTGCCGGCTAAAAGCTAACAGCTAATCGCTAACTGCTCACTTCAGATACTTGTCGAACCACGCGAGCGTGCGCTCCAGGGCGTCAACGCGGTGGCGCGGCTCGCGGAAGCCGTGACCCTCGCGCGGGTAGCGAAGTAGTACCGTCTCGACGCCGCGCCGCCTGAGCGCCATGTACATCTCCTCGGCCTGCGTGATGTGCACGTCGTTGTCCTGCTCGCCGTGGATGAAGAGCGTGGGCGTCTGCGCGTCGCGGACGTAGCGCAGCGGCGACCAGCGCCAGAGCAGATCGTAGTCGTCCCACGGCAGACCGAACTCGGCGTGGATCAAATCCTGATAGAGCGACGTGGCGTAGAAGCTGACGAGGTTCGAGACGGACGCCGCGGAGACGGCGGCGCGGAAGCGCGGCGTCTGCGTGATGATCCAGTTGGTCATGAAGCCGCCGTAGGAGCCGCCCGTCACGCCCATCCGGTTCTCGTCGAGCCAGGGGTACTTCCTGAGCGCAGCGTCCACACCCGCCATCAAATCCTTATAGTCGCCGCCGCCCCACTCGCGCAGCGTGCCGTCGGAGAACTTCTGGCCGTAGCCGACGGAGCCGCGCGGGTTAATCAATAGCACGGCGTAGCCGCGCGCGGTGTAAGCCTGAAACGTCGGGTTGAACGAGTAGCCATAAGCGCCGTGCGGCCCGCCGTGGATGCTCAGGATAAGCGGCGCGCGCTCGCCGCGCCAGCCCGTGGGCTTCATCAGCCAGCCCTGCACCGGCGTGCCGTCGGAACTCTCGAAGTTCAACTCCTCCATCTCGGAGAAGCGCGTCGAGCGCGCGAGCTGATCGTTCTGCGCCGAGAGACGCCGGACGGGAAAGCTCGACCCGGCGGCGAGGAAGACTTCGGCGGGCGAGAGTGCGTCGGTCAGCGTGAAGGCGACGATGGGTGTCGGCAAAGGAGCAAAGCCGCGTGTGGGCGGAGGCGCGGCGATCTGCTTCGACGCGACGCTGAAACTTGTGATCTGGAAGGGCTGGAAAGGGCGCAGGTTCTGCGCGCCGTCGGGGTTGGCGAGCGACTGTGTCTCCGGCACGAAGATCGCACGCGTCTCGCCTGACTGATCGCCCCAGAGGGTGAACGTCTGAAGGCGTGAGTTGCGCGCGGAGAGGACGAGGGCGATGCGGTAGATCGTCGTGCGACCGTGATCGCTGGCGAGGTAGAGGATCGAGTTGCCGTCGGGCGACCAGTGCGGCGAGCGCGCGCGTCTGTCCTGCTGAACGGTCAGGTCACGCCTGCCGCCGTTCGCGACGTCGAGCACGAAGACGTGCGCGTCTTCGGCGACGCTGTCGATGGTCGTCACCTCGCGCGAAGTGGCGACGTAGGCGATGCTCGCGCCGTCGGGCGACCACGCGGGCTCGTACTCGCAGCCGCGCGTGTTAGTGAGCTGGCGCACGCGCCCGTCAGCCGCCGAGACGGCGAAGATGTCTGAGTTGTTGTTTGCGTCCGGGTCGGGCTCGTGGTTCGAGAGGAAGGCGATCTCATCTGTGCGCGGGTTCCAGGAGAGCGCGTGATCGTAAGCCTGCCCGAAGGTGAGCTGACGCGGCAGCGGGTTGGTGATGTCCACCACCCAGACGTGCGTGCGCTGGCGATCCGCGAAGCCTGTGCGCGACTTGTATTGCAGGCGATCAATCACGCGTGGATCAACTTCCGGCTTCTCGCGCTGGTAGCTCTTGTCCGCCACGTCGGGCGTCACCTGCTCGTCACTCGCGCTGACGTAAGCGATGCGGCGCGAATCGCCCGACCACGCGAAAGGCTCGCCCGCGTAGGTGATGAAGAAGTTCGTAGAGCGCACGGGCGCGACGAGGCGCGTTCCCGCACCTTCCGGCGAGACGACGAACACGCCCGACTGCTCGCCGCGCGTGCCGAGGAAGGCGAGGCGCGTGCCGTCGGGCGACCAGCGCGGGTGCGTGGGGTTAAAATCGGCGACGACGAGTTGCCCCGCAGCGCGGCGTGGATCATCCGCGCGCGCCAGCCAGAGCGTCGTGCGCGTCTCGTTGCCGACGACGGTCGAGACCGTGTAGGCGACGCGGCTCCCGTCCGGCGAGACCTGTGCGTCCGCGACCGCCGCCACGCGCAGAGTGTCTTCGGGCGTCATCCCGCGCTGCGCGTGCGCGTCTCTGTGGCACAGGCAGAAGAGCGACGATGCGAGCAAGATCGTTGCAGTAAGTTTTCTCATCGAGCGAGAGGCTTTCGTTCCAGTCAATCTTGATCTCGGAAACTAATTGCGACTAGCATGAGCCATGAGCGATTACATCATCACCGCGACACCGGATGTGCTGGGTGGTACGCCGGTTTTCGCCGGGACGCGCGTGCCCGTCCAGACGCTCCTTGATTACCTCAAGGCGGGGGAGACGATTGACGATTTTCTCGACGGCTTCCCCACGGTCAAGCGCGAGCAGGTTATCGCGTTTCTCGAAGAGGCTGAAGCGTCGAACGTAGCCCCTGAAAGGGGCGGTATAAATTAGCCCACGGCGCGAGCCGTGGGAACTCAGCAATCGTAATAATCGCCGAGCCCCTGAAAGGGGCGAAAGAGCTTAACGTCGAGATTCTTTCACCCCTTTCAGGGGCTACAAACTCTTTCGCGCGATGTGCCCACGGCTCGCGCCGTGGGCTACAAATATCCCGCCCCTTTCAGGGGCTCTTCTGTCCGCAGAGCTTCTCCGCTATTTCTTCACCCGCCCGATAATCTCACGCATTGCTCTTGTAAAAGTTCCCACGCCTTGCGGACGTGCGCTTCGGTCGTGCGGATGTTGCCGACGGCGAGGCGGATGGTGAATCGCCCTTCGAGCTTGGTGTGCGTGAGGAATGCCGCGCCGCCCGCATTGACGGCGTTGATGATCTGTTCGTTGAGAGCATCGAGCCGCGCCTCTCGCTCCGCGTCGGTCTCGCCCGCGCGCGTAGAGGCGGCGCGGAAGCAGACGACGCTTAAGGGCACGGGGGCGAGCAGCTCCCAGTCCGGCGAGGCTTCGACCCACGACGCGAAGAGGCGCGCGAGGCGGCAGTGTTCGCGGATGCGCGCGGCTAAGCCTTCGTGCCCGAAGTAGCGGATGATCATCCAGAGCTTGAGGGCGCGGAAGCGGCGACCGAGCTGGATGCCGTACTCGCTGTGGTTGCGCACCTGCTGCCAACCGGTTTCGAGCGTGCGCAGGTATTCGGGGACGAGCGAGAAGGCGCGGTGCAGCACGTCCATCCGGCGGCAGTAGAGCACGGAGAGGTCGAAGGGCGTGAACAACCACTTGTGCGGGTTCATCACGAGCGTGTCGGCGCGCTCGCAGCCCGCGAGGAAGTGTCTGAACTCCGGCACGACCGCCGCCGATCCGGCGTAAGCCGCGTCCACGTGCAGCCAGAGGTTGTGTCGCTCGCAGACGTCAGCGATCTGCTCGACCGGATCGACGCTCGTCGTCGAAGTCGTGCCGACGGTGGCGACGACGCAGAAGGGAACGAAGCCTTCGCGCTTGTCCTCCTCGACGGCGCGGGCGAGGGCTTCTGCGTCCATGCGGAACTCCGCGTCGGTCGGAATCTTGCGCAAACTGCGCTGGCCGAGACCGAGCGTGATGACAGACTTCTCGATGGACGAGTGCGACTGTTCGGAACAGTAAACGCGCAGCAGCGGCAAGTCCGCGCGCCCGCTCATGCCTTCTTCGCGGATGCGTAAGTTAAGACTCTCTCGCGCGGCGGCGATGGCGTGGAGGCTTGAGACCGAGGCGGTGTCATAGATGATTCCGGCGAAAGTTTCCGGGAGACCGATCATCTGCCGCAGCCAGGAGAGCGCGACCTCTTCGAGTTCCTGCGAGGCGGGCGCGGTGCGCCAGAGCAGGGCTTTGGCGTCGAAGGCTGCCGAGAGCATCTCGCCGAAGATGCCGGGCGCGGAAGTGGAGGTGGCGAAGTAGGCGAAGAACGAAGGGTGCGCCCAGTGTGTGAGCGCGGGCGCGATGAGTTGATCGACATCGGCGAGAATCGCGTCCATCGGCTCGCCGTGTTCGGGCGGCGCGGTGGGGAGTTTCGCGATCAGCTCGTCGGGCTGCACCTGCGCGAGCACGGGGCGCTGTTCGATTGACTCGAAGTAGTCGGCGATCCACTCGACGACTTCCCGACCGTAGCGGCGAAACTCCGCCGCGCTCATGTCGCCGAGCGGCGGCGCAAAGCCTCGTCCGTCCTCTGATTCTTTGGTCATCGTGTTTATGAAGAGGCAGCGGGCGCTCACGCCGCCAGCTCTTCGAGGGGAGGGAACTTGTGCTGCTTGCGTCCGGGCGGCCCGTCGAAGTGCTTCGAGGTTTTGTAGAGTTCGAGATGACCGTCAGCCGCATCATGAGCGACGCGCCGGCGCAGTTCGCGCATCTCCGCGTCGCTCATCGGCACGAAGTCGCGCGCGACGCGCAGGTTCTGCCGGAGCACGCGCAGAGAGTCCATGCCGCTGACGGTCGCGGCGACGGGCAGGCTCATCGCGTAGCGCAGGGCTTCGGGTGCGGTGACGACGCGCTTGCGTATGGGATCGCCCGTGCCGCAGATGCTCTTCATGCCGAGGGGCGCGATACCGCGGCGCAGCAGTTCCGGCAAGACCTGCTGCTCGAAGCTGCGGAAGGTGGCGTCGAAACAGTTGAGCGGCATCTGCACTGTGTCGAAGGGGTAGTCGTGCGCGAGCATCTTGAGGTGGATCGCAGGGTCTTTGTGCCCGGTGAAGCCGACGAAGCGCACCTTGCCCTCGCGCTTCGCCTGCTCCAGAGCTTCGATGACGCCGCCCTTGGCGAAGTGCAGATCGGGATCGTTGTCGTGGACGACTTCGTGAACCTGCCACAGATCGAGGTGATCAGTTTTCAAACGCCGCAGCGACTGTTCGAGCTGGCGCATGGCGACTTTGCGGTCGCGCCCGTGCGTGCAGACCTTCGACATGAGAAAGACTTCGTGGCGGCGACCCGCCAGCGCCTCGCCCATGATCTCCTCGCTCTTGCCATCGTGGTACTCCCACGCGTTGTCCATGAAGGTGACGCCCGCGTCGAGCGCCTCGCGGACGATCTGGATTGCTTCGCGTCTGGTTTTAGCGAGCCCCAGGTGATACCCGCCGACGGCGATGGCCGAGACTTCGACGCCCGTGCGCCCCAACGCGCGGCGCGGAATCTCGCCGGATGTTTTGCGACTGCTCATCTGTGCTGTACCTCGCGCGTGTGTCAGGATGGGCGTAGCTTAAATTCTTCGGGCGCGCGTGGCAACTGCTATCTCGGCGTCGCCCCATACCAACCGCTCCAGACTCTCTTGCGACGGCGAAAGGCGAGAATGAACATCGGATTAGTCCAGACTAAAGTGCGCCAGAACAACCACGTGTCAAAGCGGCGGCTTGAGGGCGAGACACGGAGGTCTTCGATGAATCGAACGTAGCTGCCACGTTGCTTCGCCAGCCGCTTCAGCCGCCAGTAAAAATCAACGTCCTCGCCCATGTAGAGCGTCTCGTCGTACCCACCGAGCGAAGCGTAAACGTCGCGACGGCAAAACTGCGTCGCCCCCTGCGCCATGCCCGCCGCCCGACCGACGAGCCGCCACATTCCCAGATAGACTTTGACGGAAAATTTAGCCGGCTGGTAATCGGTGTCCACCGCGCCGCCGAGACAATGCCCGTCTGACATCGCTTCGTGGATGCGGCACAACAGACTCTCCGGGACGATCACGTCGGCGTCAACGAAGATCAGGATGTCGCCGCCGGCTCGACTCGCCCCGGCGTTACGCACATGCCCCACGTTGTGCGTCGGCTCTGGGAAAACCACCGCCCCGAACGACCGTGCGACGGCGGCGGTTGAATCCGTGGAGGCGTCATCGACGACGATAATTTCGATGGGCACGCCCGTCTCATGCAGCAAGAGACGCTCGGCCTGTTTGAGGCTCGCGAGAGTTCGCCCGACGTATTTCTCCTCGTTATAGGCGGGAACGATGATGGAGATGAGCATCGGCATCTCTGGGGCGAGTGATGAGCCCGAGTGAAAGATCGGCGCCCGACGCATTGTCGTACTCGCGCGGCGCGATTGAACTACGGCACCGGGCAGCAAATGCCGCGCGGGGCGGCAGATCGCGCGGCGGGAGCGCGGCGTGGTCAGGCGGCTCTCGACGACGCCTCCATCCGCCGACTCGGTGCTGTTCGATGAATCTAGAAGGTGGTTTCGGCCAGATTCGACTTGTACTTGGTGTTCGTCTTCCTGTCCGTCAGCTCGACGTAAACCCAGCTGGGCGGGATCGTGTCTCTCTCCAGAGAAAACCAGAGCTGGCCGAGCCCGTCGTGGTCGGCGAGAGCGCAAAAACCGTAGAGCCGCTTCCCGTCCTGCTCGTAGATGTCCACCCACGTGCGCGCAGGCTTCGTGTTGTTACCGCAGGGCGGCAACTCCGGGGAGGGGGCGAACAGCTCGTTCGGGTACTCAGCGCGGTTGTCCACCGCGTACTTGTACCGCGTCCACTTCTTGCCGCCCGAATCAAACTCTTCCGCGCCCATGAAGACGATCACAGGGTTCGGCAGCGCGAGGGGCGCGGTCGCGACGCCGCCCACACGCGGGGGAGTCGCCGCCAGGAAGGTGAGCGCCCAGAGACAGATGACGACGTGAGTCAGTTTCACACCCTTCTCCTTTCGTGTCCGCGCCTGAGTCCTGAACAAACGCGCGCCGAGCATATATCACTCAGCGCGGGAAGAATCAATCAACGGCGTGTCGTGTGCCGCCCCCGGCGGGGGTCGGCGCGTGTCGGCCGGGGCGGCGTGCGGCGAGTCGGCCCCACTGCGCGGGAGAGCGGATTGGCCCGCGCCCGCCGAGTTGCACCGCTCGCGCCCGGGCGGATTTTAGTTCTCGACACGGTTGGCTAAAACGGTATAATGCGCGCGCTCCCTGTCTTTACCAGCCCACACGGGAAAGTTTTGCACAACTTAAAGGATAAGCACCCGCGCAGGTCGCGTGCGTAATTCACCGTTCTAGCGGTGCGGCGCGCGGGGATCGAAGGAGAAACATGGCGGACGCTATCGGCGTTGAAGCTGAAGCAGAGGACCGGCGCGAGGGCTTCATACGTGGCCTCGGACTGCTCGATTCGACGATGATCGTCGCTGGCTCGATGATCGGCTCCGGCATCTTCATCGTCTCGGCGGACATCGCGCGGCAGACCGGCGCGCCCGGCTGGCTCCTGGTCGTCTGGATCGTCACGGGCCTGCTCACGCTCATGGCGGCGCTCTCCTACGGCGAACTCGCCGCGATGATGCCGAAGGCCGGTGGGCAGTACGTTTACCTGCGCGAAGCGTTCTCGCCGATGTGGGGCTTTCTCTACGGCTGGACGCTCTTCCTCGTCATTCAGACGGGCACGATTGCCGCGGTCGCCGTCGGCTTCGCCAAATACCTCGGCGTGCTCGTCCCCTCGATCTCGGAGAAGAACTACCTCATCCCGCCGATCCGCATCGGCTCGAACTACGCCGTCTCGTTCTCGACGGCGCAACTCGTCGGCGTTGTGATGATCGTGCTGCTGACGTGGATGAACACAAGGGGCTTGCGACTCGGCAAGCTTGTGCAGAATATTTTCACGACGGCGAAGACGGGCGCGCTCGTCGCGCTCGTCGTGCTCGGCATCATCGTGGGCCTGAGTTCGACGAACGCCGCGCACCTCAACTTCAGCGACTTCTGGGGCGTGCGCGGCACTCTGCAAGACGTGGGGCATGGCTTGACCGCCGCGACCGCCTTCGGTCTCTTCGTGGCGATCTGCGTGGCGCAGACCAACTCGCTCTTCTCCGCCGACGCCTGGAACAACATCACATTCACCGCCGGGGAAGTGAAAGACCCGCGACGCAACATCCCGCTCTCGCTCGCCTTGGGCACGTTCATCGTCATCGGGCTCTACCTGCTCGCCAACGTCGCCTATCTCGTCACGCTCCCCTTCGAGACGATGCAGACGGGCGTGCCGCTCGACCGCGTCGCCTCGGCGACGGCGAGCGTGATCTTCCCCAGCGTCGGCGCGACCATCATGGCTATCGCCATCATGGTCTCGACCTTCGGCTGCAACAACGGGCTGATCCTCGCGGGCGCGCGCGTCTATTACGCGATGGCGCGCGACGGCCTGTTCTTCAAATCCACGGGCGAACTCAACGAGCGGCGCGTGCCCGCGTGGGGGCTGGTCGTGCAGGGCATCTGGGCGGTGCTCCTGGTGCTGCCACGCGTCGTGACGGGCGCGGACAAGGCGACGGGCGCGCCGACCTACGGCAGCCTCTACAACGACCTGCTGACCTATGTCATCTCCGCCGCGCTCATCTTCTACATCCTGACGATCATCGGCATCTTCATGCTGCGCCGGAAACGCCCAGGCGCCGAGCGACCCTACAAAGCCTTCGGCTACCCTCTAGTCCCGGCGCTCTACGTCGTCGGCGCGAGCGTCATCCTCGTCGTGCTCTTCGTCTATCAGACGGCGCAGACGTGGCCCGGCCTGATCATCGTCCTGACGGGCATCCCGGTCTATCTCATCTGGCGCAGGGTCGGCGTGCCGATGGAAGGGTCGGCGCTCGAAGGCGAGGCGCGACGCGACGCGGCTTAAAAGGTTCACGCACGCGGGCGTTGCCAGAACACGCGCGCGGCGGCAATAATGGCGACCACTAACCCGATCTCAGACGTTCACCAACTTCAAACGGGCGGGGGCTAAAGCCTGCGTCCCCCGAAACTCGCGGAGGTTAATTGATGGCTAGTCCACTGATGAGAACTAAACCACTCGGGATGCTGCTCGCGGAGATGGAGGGCGACAACCGCCTCAACCGCGTGCTCGGTCCCGTCCAACTGACGGCGCTCGGCGTCGGCGCGATCATCGGCACCGGCATCTTCATCCTGACGGGCGTGGCGGCGCACGAGCGCACCGGCCCCGCGCTCATGCTCTCGTTCGTGATGGCGGGACTCGCCTGCGTCTTCGCCGCGCTCTGCTACGCGGAGTTCGCCTCGATGGTGCCCGTCGCGGGCTCGGCTTACACCTACGCCTACGCCACGCTCGGCGAGCTGTTCGCATGGATCATCGGCTGGGACTTGATCCTCGAATACGCCGTCGGCTCCGCCACGGTCGCGCACGGCTGGTCGGCGCACTTTCAGGAGTTCACGCCGCTCTTCGGCTTCCACGTGCCGGACACGATCCGCTCCGCCCCCGTCAACTACTGCCTGAGTGTCGGCGCCGGGTGCCCGCACACCGGCTTTGTCTCGACGGGCTCGTACTTCGATCTGCCCGCCGTGCTGATCACGTTTCTCATCACGATCGTGCTCGTCAAAGGCATTAAGGAGAGCGCGAGCTTCAACGCCTTCATGGTGGCCATCAAGCTCGTCATCGTGCTGATGGTGATCGGCATCGGCGGCTATCTCGTCTTCACCGTTTACGGCACGTCGAACTGGCATCCGTTCGCGCCCTACGGCTACACGGGCGTCAGCTTCTTCGGCAAGACCATCTTCGGTGAGACGGCCAAGACCGGCGAGCCTCTGGGGATGTTCGCGGGCGCGGCGATCATCTTCTTCGCCTACATCGGCTTCGACTCGGTCTCCGTCCACTCGGAAGAGGCGAAGAACCCGTCGAAGGACGTGCCCACGGGCATCATCGCCTCGCTCATCATCTGCACCATCCTCTACATCGCCGTCTCGGCGGTCTTGACCGCGATGGTGCCCTACAAAGAGATCAACGTGGACGCGCCCGTAGTGGACGCTTTCAAGCGCGCGGGCCTGACGTGGATGCAGTACCTCGTCGCGGCGGGCGCGATGACGGGCATCACCTCGGTGCTGCTCGTGATGATGCTCAGCCAGCCGCGCGTGATGCTGGCGCTGGCGCGCGACGGTCTCGTCCCCAAAGGCTTCTTCGGCGACATCCACCCGAAGTTCCGCACGCCCTGGAAATCGACGATCCTGACGGGCTTGTTCGTCGCCGCGATGGCGGGGTTCATCCCCTTGAGCATTCTCGCGGAGATGACGAGCATCGGCACGCTGTTCGCCTTCGTCATCGTCTGCGGTGCGGTGCTCGTCATGCGCCGGACGAACCCGAACGCCAAGCGACCCTTCCGCGCGCCGTTCGTACCCTTAGTGCCCATCCTCGGCATCCTGACCTGCCTGCTCCTGATGTTCTCGCTCCCTTATGAGAACTGGGTGCGACTGATCGTCTGGCTCGCCGTCGGCCTCTTCATCTACTTCCTCTACGGGCGCAGGCACAGCGTCATGTCGGGCGGTGGAGGCGGCGGACACACCATGCACGAGGCTGCGGCGCACGGCGTCGCGGGCGCGGGCTATGGCGACCCGGACACGCCCCCCGGCTCTCCGGCGCAACCCGTTGACTCGCGCGTCAAAGGCGACCGTTAGCTCGACCTCCGGCGCACATACGAACGGGGCTGGGCCGCCGATCCAACGGCGGCCCAGCCCTTCTTCTTTTCACACATTGCCGCCGTTCGTACTACTCTCCTAAGTGATGGACGCTGCACACAGTCTCGATCCACTCGTGCTCGTTGGCGTCGCGGCGATGCTGGTCGTTGCGAAGCTGTGCGGCGAGCTATTCGAGCGGCGCGGTCAGCCCGCCGTGCTCGGCGAGCTGCTCGGCGGGATGCTGCTCGCGGCACTCGCGCTCGCAGGAGTCGGCGCGTTCGCGTCGTTGAAGACGGATGTCGTCATCGACGCGCTCGCACAGATCGGCGTCATCATCCTGCTCTTTGAGGTCGGGCTCGAATCCGATCTGCGGGAGATGCTACAGGTGGGGGCGACGGCGTTGCTCGTCGCCGCGGCGGGCACGGTCGCGTCCTTCGCGCTCGGCTGGGGCGCGGCGGCGCTGTTTTTGCCCGAAGCGCCGCGCCTCACACAGCTCTTCGTCGGCGCGGCGCTCACCGCGACGAGCGTCGGCATCACGGCGCGCGTCCTGCGCGACGCGGGAAAGTTGCAGACCCGGACGGCGCGCACGATCCTCGGCGCGGCGATCATAGATGACGTGATCGGTCTGGTCGTCCTCGCCGTGATGAAGGGCGCGGTCGAATCCGCCGGTGCGGGCGGGGGCGTCTCGGTCGCGGGCGTCGCCATAGTCGCATTGAAGGCGGTCGCGTTTTTAGTCGGCGCGGTGCTCGTCGGCAGGCTCGTCGTGCCGCAGCTCTTTCGCGGCGCTGGCCGACTCGAAGGGCGCGGTGTCTTGTTGGCGCTCTCCGTCTCGATCTGCTTCGCGCTGGCGTGGGCCGCCGCGGCAGTCGGGCTCGCGGCGATCATCGGCGCGTTCGCCGCCGGGTTGTTACTCGAAGAGGCGCACTTCGAGAAACTCCCACATCACACCAAGCACGATCTCGTCGAACTGCTCGCGCCGGTCAGCCAACTGCTCGTGCCCATTTTCTTCGTGCTCGTCGGCTTGCGGGTTGACCTGCGGATCTTCACGCGCGCATCCGCGCTCGCCTTCGCCCTGGTCTTGACGCTCGCCGCCGTCCTCGGCAAACAGGCGTGCGCGCTTGCGGTCTGGGGGCGCGGCACGAACCGCGTCGCCATCGGGATCGGCATGATCCCGCGCGGCGAAGTCTCGCTCATCTACGCCGGGCTCGGCGCGACGCTGCTCGTCGCGAACGCCGCGGGCACGCCTTCATCCGTCGTCTCGCCTGACACCTACGGCGCCATCGTCGCCACCGTCCTCCTCACCACGCTCGCCACGCCCCCCGCCCTCAAATGGGCGATGGCACGCGGCGACAATAGCAAGCGACAACATGATGAATAGTCGTAAGGGCAGGGCTTGTCCCTGCCCGCAGCGAGCGAAGCTGGCTAGATCAAGAAGCGCGACCATTGAATGTTGTATGGCCGCGCTTCTTCGTTCCGCGCTATCGCGCGGGCGGGCAGGGACAAGCCCTGCCCCTGCCATTCCAAATCTCGCTCAGCCTAACGACTCGCGCGCGGCGGCGAGGGCTTCCGCGACGCGCTCGCGTGAGGTGCCGCCCGCCTGCGTCTTCGTCGCGAGCGTCTGTTCGAGCGAGAGTGCGTCGCGCACATCCGTCTCGACGAGCGGGGTGACGACGCGCATCTCTTCGATCGGCATCTCGTCGAGTTCCACGCCCAGTTCTATCGCGCGCAGGACGACGCGACCGACCGCCTCGTGCGCCTCGCGGAAGGGGACGCCGCGGCGCGCGAGATAATCCGCGAGTTCGGTCGCGTTCATGTAGCCGCGCGCGGCGGCGGCGAGTGTGCGGTCTTCGCGCAAGGTAATGTTGCGCAAGACGGTCGCCGTCACTTCGAGCGCGGCACGCACGGTGTCCGCCGTGTCAAAGACCGCCTCTTTATCCTCCTGCATGTCCTTGTTGTAGGCGAGCGGCAGACCCTTGATGACCGTGAGCAGCGCGACCGTGTGGCCGAAGACGCGCCCCGCCTTGCCGCGCACAAGCTCCAACGCGTCCGGGTTCTTCTTCTGCGGCATCAGGCTCGACCCCGTCGAGATCGCGTCGCCCAACTCGATGAAGCCGAACTCGGTCGTCGAGTAGAGGATCAAATCTTCCGCGAGGCGCGAGAGGTGCGCCATCACAAGTGAGGCGGCGGCGCAGAACTCGACGCAGAAATCCCGGTCGCTCACGGCGTCGAGGCTGTTGCGTGAGACGGACTCGAACCCGAGCGCGCGCGCGACCCCCGCGCGATTAATCGCGTAACTCGTCCCGGCGAGAGCCGCCGAGCCGAGCGGCAAGACGTTCGTGCGTCGGCGCGCGTCCGCGAGCCGGTCGCGGTCGCGCGCGAGCATCTCGAAGTAGGCGAGGCACCAGTGGGCGAAGAGCACCGGCTGCGCGCGTTGGAGGTGCGTGTAGCCGGGCAGGACTGCGTCGCGGTGCGCCTCGGCGAGAGCGACGAGCGCGGCCTGCGCGTCTTGCACGCGGGCGTCGATCTCGTCGATCTCCTCGCGCAGCCACAGCCGCATGGCGGTCGCGACCTGATCGTTGCGGCTCCTCCCCGTGTGGAGCTTGCGCCCGGCGTCGCCTGCGAGCGCGACGAGGCGCGACTCGATGAAGGAATGAACGTCCTCCGCCTGCGGGTCGTCGAGAAAGTTCGGGCCCGCTTCGGCGCGCGTGCCGAGCGTTTCGAGACCGCTCTTGATCTGCGCGAACTCCGCGTCGGTCAGCACGCCCGCCGCACGTAAAGCTTCGCCGTGGGCGAGGCTCGCGCGCACGTCCGCCGCGAAGAGCCTGCGGTCGAAGTCGAACGAGCGGTTGAAGGCAGCGAACCCGGCGTCCGCCCGTCCGGTGAAGCGCCCGCCCCAGAGTTTTTGATCGTCGTCAGCCATCTTTCTCACCCCACACCCGCGAGAGTTTCTACCCTGCCGCCTTGCGCCTGAGCAACAAAGTTGCTATTTTATGCATCTATGCATACAATATGCAAATTTGTTGCATATCAAGACTATGGTTGAGAGGGAACGGCGACACCAGAAAATCCTGAGCCTGATCCGCGCCAAGCCGGTCGGGACACAGGGCGAGTTGACGGGGCTGCTCGAAGGCGCGGGCTTCGCCGTCACGCAGTCGAGCGTCTCGCGCGACATCGCGGAGCTGGGCGTCGTCAAACGGCGTGGGCGCTACGTCGTGCCGCAGGCGACCGATGCGGCGAAGGCGCGCGGGCTGTTGAGTCTGGAGACGGCGGGCTCGTCGCTCGTCGTCGCGCGCTGCGAGCCGGGGCTGGCGTCGGCGGTGGCGGTCGAGATCGACGCGGCGGCGATCCCCGAAATCGTCGGCACCATCGCGGGCGAGGACACGATCTTCGTCGCCGTCCGTGAAGCGAAGGCGCAGCGCGCGGCGGTGAAGAAGATTTGGACGTTGTTTCAATAGAGCTGTTAGCTGTTAGCTGTTAGCGATCAGCCGGAAGGTTGAATGTCGGGGTGGGAGATACTATTTGGCTAACAGCTAACAGCTAACAGCTAACAGCTAACAGCTAACAGCTAACAGCTAATTGCCAGGAGTGGAATGCTGAATCAGATCAAAAAAGTTGTGCTGGCGTATTCGGGCGGGCTCGACACGTCGGTCATGCTGCGCTGGATCAAGGAGCGCTACGGGTGCGAGGTCGTCTGCTACTGCGCCGACGTGGGGCAGGGCGAGGAGCTGACCGGGCTCGACGAGAAGGCGCGGGCGACGGGGGCGTCGAAGCTCTACGTCGAAGACTAGCGCGACGAGTTCGTGCGCGAGTACGTCTGGCCTGCGGTCAAGGCAAACGCCGTGTACGAGGGCGTCTATCTGCTCGGCACGAGTCTGGCACGACCCGTCATCGCGAAGCGGCAGATCGAGATCGCGCGGCGCGAGGGCGCCGACGCGGTGGCGCACGGCGCGACGGGCAAGGGCAACGATCAGGTGCGCTTCGAGCTGACCTACTACGCGCTTGAGCCCGACATCAAGGTCGTCGCGCCGTTGAGAGAGTGGGAGTTCAAGGGTCGGAGCGACTTGATCGCCTACGCGAAAGAGATTGACATCCACGTGACGGCGACTGCCGAGAAGCCCTACT
>JBJMGS010000029.1:0-2661 GCA_045807785.1 Pyrinomonadaceae bacterium | reverse complement strand
GGGCGCCGATCCCTTAAACTTAAGGGATCGGCGCCCGCGCCCCGCCCGCGCCGATTTAACCCAGAAAGTCCACGTCGTACTTGCGCGCGATCTCCATCAACTTCATGGCGTCGGCGGGCATGTTGCGCACCTCGCGGCTGACCTCGGCGAAGAACTGCTCGAAGCCGCCGGGCGTGATTGTGGTCAGGAGCTTGCCCTCGCCCGCGCCGACGTTGCGGAACGAGTGGGGGATGTCACGCGGCAGTACCACCGTCGCGCCCTTCATCGCCTTGAGCGTCTCGGCGCCGCAGCGAACCTCGAACTCGCCTTCGAGGACGTGGAATATCTCGTCCTCGTTGTGGTGGACGTGCGCCGGCGGGCCGCCCTGCGGCGGGACGATGGCTTCCACGATCGCGTATGCGCCGCCGGTCTCCTCGCTATCGATCTTGCACTCGATGAGCGTCCCGAGAACTTCCCAGAGTCTTCCCGCTTCGGGCGGGATAATGATGGGGTGTTGCAACTGCGTACTCATGATCTTCTCTCCTTGTTCAACGGAAGCCCGGCGACTCTTCAGCGCGGGCCTCACAGCCTCTCATCTAACTAACGCGCAAACAGTGGAGAGAAGGGATCAGGTGACTTGTAAGTTGTGTTAGTCGGCGCGGTCGCGCTTTGAGGGTTTGCGCGGCGGGTCGTAGGCGCGTCGCGCCGGGACGCTGACGAGCGCGTCAGATTCGACGACGTAGGCGGTGAGCCGGTAGCCGTACACGCAGCCGGTGTCGAGGCCGAGTGCGCGCTTGGCGCGGCGGGGCTCATTGGCAGGCCAGTGGCCGAAGAGGACGATCTGCCTGCCGTCGTAAACGTCGTACCAGGGGACGCCGAAGCGGCTCGTGCGGTCGAGCCCGAGCGTGCGCAGCTCCGTCAAATCTTCGATTGTCTGCTCGCTCAAGGGCACGCCCGGTCGCAGGCCGGCGTGGACGACGAGGTGCGTGCCGAGATCGATCGTCGTCGGCAGCGAGGCGAGGTAGGCCATGTAGAGCGCGCGTCCATCTTTCAGTTCCTTGCGCGCCTTTTTATGCGCCTTGCTGTGCGACTTCTCGACGCGCAGCCAGTGGCGCAACAGCGCGCGGTCGTGGTTGCCGATGACGGCGGAGAAGCGCGGATCGCTGATGAAGAGATCGAGCACCTCGCGGTTCTTCTCGCCCTTGACGACGAGATCGCCGACGGCGACGACGCGGTCGTCCGCGCCGACGCCGACGCGGTCGAGCAAGTCCGACAGCTCATCGTAGCAGCCGTGGATGTCGCCGATGACAATAGTGCGCCGCGCCATGTCAGTTCAGGTGTGGCTGACGACGAGCCTGATGAGGAGGAACGAGAGGGCGGCAATGGAGGCGGCAATGGGGATCGTCAAGACCCAGGCCCAGACGATGCGTCCGGCGACGCCCCACTTGACGGCGGAGAGGCGACGGGTGGCGCCGACGCCGACGATGGCGCCCGTGATCGTGTGCGTCGTCGAGACGGGCGTGCCGGTCAGCGTCACGTAGGCGAGCGTCAGCGCGGCGCCCGTCTCGGCGCAGAAGCCGCCGACGGGTTTGAGCTTCGTGATCTTCGTCCCCATCGTGCGCACGATCCTCCAGCCCCCTGAGAGCGTGCCGAGCGCGATGGCCGCGTGCGCGGCGAGCACGACCCAGATCGGGATTCCGGGCAGCGTACCATTCGGTCCATATGAGAGGATGCCACCGGCGGCGAGCACCGCCGTCTTGATGCCCATCGTCTTCTGCGCGTCGTTGCCGCCGTGACCGAGCGAGAAGGCGGCGGCGGAGAAGAGCTGTCCGCGCCGGAAAAACTTGTCCACGCGGTGCGGCGACCAGCGGCGAAAAATCCAACTGACCGCCACCATCATCCCGAAGCCGAGCACCGCGCCGATGAGCGGCGAGAGCACGATGAACTTGATCGTGCGCACCCACACGTCTGTTTTCAACAGACCGTGGAAGCCGCCGTAAGCCGCGATGCCGGCGCCCGCGTAGCCGCCGAGCAGCGCGTGCGAACTGGAGGTGGGTAGAGCCAGCCACCACGTGATCAAGTTCCAGATGATCGCGCCGAGGAGCGCGGCGAGCAGCACGTAGAGCCGCCACTCGGGCGCGATCAAGTCCATCCGCACGCCGTCGCCGATGGCCTTCGCCACGCGCGTGCCGAAGACCGCGAAGGCGACGAAGTTGAAGAACGCCGCCCACAGCACGGCGACGCCCGGCGAGAGCACGCGCGTCGAGACGACCGTCGCAATCGAGTTCGCCGCGTCGTGGAACCCGTTGATGTAGTCGAAGACGAGCGCGAGCCCGATGAGACAGAGGACGAAGATGAAGCTGGCAGTCATGGGAATAGCTGTTAGCGATTAGCTGTTAGCGATTAGCTGTTAGCAAAATCGAGTTTGAGACGGGTTGGGAGCTATGAGCTGAGCAATTCCGGCTAAAAGCTAACAGCTAATCGCTAACAGCTCCTCACGTGTGCTTGATGATCACGCTCTCGATGATGTTGGCGACGTTTTCGCAGCGGTCGATGGCGGATTCGAGCTTCTCGTAAATCTCTTTCCACTTCAAGACGGTGAGCGGGTCTGACTCGCGGCGAAACAGCTCGCCGATCGCGGTGTGGTAGATGTCGTCGCCCTCGTTCTCCAGCCGGTGCAGC
>JBJMGS010000028.1:0-15070 GCA_045807785.1 Pyrinomonadaceae bacterium | reverse complement strand
GATCTCCAGACAATAGGCGACGAGCGAGCCGGCGGCGGAGCCGCGACCGGGGCCGACGGGGATGTGGCGGTCTTTCGCGAACTTGATGAAGTCCCAGACGATGAGGAAGTAGCTGGGGAAGCCCATCTGCTTGATCATCGCGATCTCGCGCGAGACGCGCGCCTGGTATTCCGAGAGGCTGTGCTTGAGCTGACCGTCAGACTGGAGGCGATCCCAGACGGTCGCGCGCCGCTTCTCATAGCCTTCGCGCACGACCTTCTCGAAGTATTCGTCAATCGTCAGGTCGCCCTCCGCCTTCGGGATGGGGAAGACGGGCAGGTGGTTCTCGCCGAGCGGAAGTTTGAGGTCGCACATCTCTGCGACCTGCGCCGTGCGGCCCACGGCGTCGGGGCAGAGGTCTGCGAAAATCTGCGCCATCTCTTCGGGCGAGCGGACGTACCACTGCGGCCCGCCGAACTTCATCCGGTCAGTGTCGTTGACGGTTCGACCAGTGCCGATGCAGAGCATCACATCGTGCGCCTCGTAGTCGTCGCGGTAGAGATAATGCGCGTCGTTGGTGGCGACGAGCGGGATGCCGGTACGCTTCGAGAGCGCGACTAAATTCTTATTGATCTTCTGCTGGTCTTCGAGCTGGTGATCCTGAATTTCGAGGAAGTAGTTGCCTTTACCGAGAATGTCCTGAAACTCGAGCGCGCACTTGGCCGCCTCGTCGAGCTTGCCGTTCTTGAGGTGCGCCTGCGGCACGCCCGACAGGCACGCCGACAGGCCGACGATCCCGCCGCCGAACTCGGACAAGAGTTCGCGATCAATTCGCGGCTTGCGGTAGAAACCTTCTTTGAACGCGCGAGAGGTGAGGCGCGTGAGGTTGTGATAGCCTTCGCGATCCTTCGCCAGCAGGATCATGTGGTTGTAGGGCTTCTCCCCTTTTCGCGTCTCCGGCTTGTCGAAGCGCGAGGTCGGCGCCAGATAGACTTCGCACCCGATGATCGGCTTGATGCCGTGCGCCTTCATCTCCGAGTAGAAGGAGACCGCGCCGTAGATGTTGCCGTGATCCGTCATGGCGCACGACTTCATGCCGAGTTCCTCGACGCGCTTGGCGAGCGGCTTGATCTGGATGGCTCCGTCCAGAAGACTGTAATCAGTGTGTAAATGCAGGTGGGCGAAGTCGGTTGTATTCGGCATGAGTCCCTAAAATGTTCGATGAACCTTGCGGCAAACGCGGACGGAAATAACGACTGAAGCAGCGAACAGTTTTTAGGTCATCCACGACACAGAGTCAAGAGGCGTGGGAAGCGGGCATAAGAATTCACCGCCGCAGACGCAGAGGGCGCGGAGGAAACGCAGAGAAGAAATGTTTTCTCTGCGTCATCTCTGCGCCCTCTGCGTCTACGGCGGTGAGTCTTACCTGAACTCCTCAGCGGTCGAAATCAACCGCGACGGTGTTGCCGCCGCTGACGACGATGCCGACGCGCTCGCCCGCGCGCGGCGCGTAGCGACCCGACAGGAGCGCCGCCGTGGCAGCCGCCCCGCCTGGCTCTGCGACGACGCGCAAAGTCTCCCACAGATGCCGCTGCGCCTCGCGAATCGCGTCGTCCGTGACGAGCACGACGCCTGCGACGTGGCGCTCCGCAATCGGGAAGACCAGCTCGCCCACGCGGCGCGGCGCGAGCGAGTCGGCGGCGACGCCGCCCGCGGGCGCGTCCACCGGGCGACCGGCGGCGAGCGCGGCGTGAAGCGTCGGCGCTGCCTCCGGCTCGACGGCGACGACCTTGACCCGGCCCTCGTACCATGCCGCAATGCCGCCGACGAGTCCGCCGCCGCCGACCGCGACGAGCACGGTGTCGAGCTGCGGGGCTTGCTCCTCCAACTCCAGGCCGACCGTGCCCTGTCCGAGCAGCGCCTCCGCCTGATCGAAGGCGTGGACGGCGAGCGCGCCGGAGGTGGCGATCCACTCCTCACTCTCGGCGAGCGCGTCGGCGTAACGCTCGCCGACGACGACCAGCTCCGCGCCGTAGCCGCGGATGCGTGCCAGCTTCGCGGGCGACGAGATGGTAGGCACGAAAATTTTCGCGGGGACGCCGAGCTTCTGCGCCGCGTAGGCGACCGCCGCGCCGTGGTTGCCGCCCGAGGCCGCCGCCACGCCCGCCGCCGGAGCCGCTCCGCGCGTCAGCAGGCTCGTCAGCGCGCCCCGCGCCTTGAACGAGCCGGAGTGCTGCATCGATTCCAGCTTGAAAGAGAGGCGCGCGCCGTCGGCACGAAAATCCGCGCCGTCAACTTCGACGACGGGCGTGCGGCGGACGTGCGCGCGGATGACGTCGTAAACCTCCGCGATGGCGGCGCGGTTGACGGCGCGTCCGCGTGTGGGCGTGGTCGTCATCGGCCGCGCCCCTCCGCTTCGCCGTTCTCGGCGTAGAGGCGCTCGATCACGTCGCGGTATTTTTCGTCCACGACGCGGCGCTTGATCTTGAGCGTCGGCGTCATCTCGCCGCCCTCGATGCTCAGCTCGCACGGCAGCAGCGCGATGCGCTTGACGCGCTCGTAGCGCGAGAGTTCCGCGCACTGCGTCTCGACCTGCCGCTCGAAGAGATCGCGGATGCGCTCGTCTCGGCAGAACTCTTCGGGCGTCTGCGCGGCGATGCCCTTGTAGGCGGCGTAGGCGCGCAGCTCCGTCCAGTTCGGCACGACGAGCGCGGCGGGGAACTTGCGCCCGTTGCCGATGAGCACCACCTGACTGACGAAGCGCGAGCGCTTGATGCACTGCTCGACGACCTGCGGCGCGATGTACTTGCCGCCCGAAGTCTTGAGCAGCTCCTTCTTGCGATCCGTGATGCGCAAATACCCGGCGGCGTCGAACTCGCCGATGTCGCCCGTCTTAAACCAACCGTCGGCGGTGAAGACGGCGCGCGTCTCCTCAGGCTTGTTGTAGTAGCCGCGCATCACGTTCGGGCCTTTGACCTCGATCTCGCCGTCCGGGGCGATCCTGACCTCAACGTTTTTGACGGGCTTGCCGACCGTGCCGATGCGGTTCTCTTCCAGATTCCCCGCCGCGATGACGGGCGAGGTCTCGGTCAGCCCGTAGCCCTGCACGATGGGCAGCCCCGCGCCGAGGAAGGTGTAGCCCAGCTCTTCGGGCAGCGCCGCGCCGCCCGAGACGAAGAGCCGCATCCGACCGCCGACGCCCGCGCGCCACTTCTTGTACACGAGCGCGTCGGCGAGTGCGTGTTGCAGCTCTAAGAGCGGCGGGACCGTCTCGCCCGCGACGGTGTGGCGCGCCCAGCGCTTTGCGACATCAATTGACCACGCGAGGATGTCGGCGCTCCGTTTGCCCTGCGAAATGGCGCGCTCCTTGGCGCGCGCGAGAATCTTCTCGAAGAGGCGCGGCACGCAGAGCATGACGGTCGGGCGCACCTCGCGCATGTTGTCGCCGATCTTGTCTATCGACTCGGCGAAATAGACGCTCATGCCGTGGTGCAGGTACATGTACATCCCGATCCGCTCGAAGACGTGCGAGAGCGGCAGCACCGAGAGCACGACGTCCGTCTCTGAGAAGGCGAGGTGGCCGGCGCTGTCGATCAGGTTCGTCACGAGGTTCGACTGCGTGAGCATCACGCCTTTCGGCTCTCCGGTCGTCCCGGAAGTGTAGATGATCGTCGCCAAATCTTCGGGTCGCACCTGCGCGGCGAGTTCGTCGATCAGGTGGGGCTGCTCGCGCTCCAACTCGCGCCCGCGCGCGGCGAGTTCGTCGAGCGTCAACACGTCGCCCGCGTCTTCCGTTTCCGCGCCGTCGAAGAAGATGACGTGTTCGAGGGCGGGGCATTCGCCGAGGACTTCGACGATGCGGTCGAACGCCGCGCGATGCTGGACGAAGAGAGCGCGCGCGCCCGAGTCGTTGAGGATGTAACCGACCTGTGCGGTGGCCTGCGTCGGGTAGATGGGCACGTCCACGACACCTGCGAGCTGGCAGCCCGCGTCGGTCATCACCCACTCCGGCTTACTCTCGGAGAGGATGGCGACGCGGTCGCCGCGCGTGATGTCGAGCGCGCGAAGTCCGAGGCCGATGTGGCGGGCGCGTCCCATCATCTCCGCCGAAGAGATCGCGCGCCACGCGCCGTCGTGTTTGTCGTTGAGCGCGTCGGGCTTGTGGTGGACGCGCGCGGCGCGCAGGAAGATTTCGGGAAGCGTCGTCGGCTCGACGGGCGATTCGGGGGAATGGGTCATCTGGCGCAGGCTCCGTCGAGGATGATGTCGAGCGCGGTGTCGGCGAGCGGGGCGAGCTTATAGGGGCGGCGTGAGAGAATCCAGTTGGTCGCCATCTCGTCGAGCGCGCCGAAGAGGACTTTGGCGACGATCTTCGCGTTCAGGTCGGCGCGGAAAATTTTCGCGCGCTGCCCCTCCTCGAACGTCTCGCGGATGAGGCGCAGGTACTCGGCGAGGCCGGCGGCGGAGAACTCCTCCATGAACTTGGTCGAGCCGCGCAGCTCGACCTGAAAGACGATGGCGAGGTCGCGGTCGGCGCTCAAGGCTTCGAGATGGAGGCGGGCGATCTCGCGCAGGCGCGCGCGCGGGTCGGTCAGCCCCTGAATGCGCGCGCGGGCTTCCGCCAGCATCTCGCCGACGCCGCGCTCGAAGATCGAGCGCAAAATTTCTTCCTTGCTCTTGAAGTAGAGATAGACCGTGCCGTCGGCGACGCCCGCGACCCGCGCCACGTCGGCCACCTTCGAGTTGAAGTAGCCGCTCTCGGCGAAGACTTTGGTGGCGGCGCGCAGGATGGCCTCGCGCTTGTCGGGGACGGGCGCGCGCGGCGTCGGGTTAAGTGTGCGGGCTGAACGCATCGGGGATTCTTCACCTGCTGGCGGCGCCCTGAGTGACGGTTCATTCAGTCGCGGCGCGGGCAAGCGTAACCCTCGACGCGAGCAAAAGGCAAACAGTGAAGCCCCTGAAAGGGGCGACAGATTTGTGCCCGCCTCACCCCCTCGTGTAACTCTCCTCGCGATCGTCGAGGTCGTGCCCGTCGAGCGAGTCGCGGTCGCCGCCCGGCTCGGTGACGACGCGGAGCCTGCCGCCGCGCACGTTCAGGTCGCGCTGCGGGTTGGGGATTTCAATGCCCGCCTCCTTGAAGAGCCGGAAGATGCGGTAGTTGATGTCGCTCCTGATCTTCACGTTGCGGCGCGGGTGCTCGGTCCAGACGAGCAGGCGGAAGTCGTTGGTGAAGTCGCCGAAGCCGGTGAACTGCACGCTCGGCTTCGGCTCCGCGAGGATGTACTCGATGCCTGCGGGCGCGCGCAACAAGGTCTCTGTGACGAGATCGGGGTCGGCGTCGGAGGCGACGCCGACCGGGATCGCGATGCGCGAGCGCTGGTCTGGGTGCGACCAGTTGACGAGGTTGTCGCTGACGAGTTTCGAGTTGGGCACGATGACGGCGATGCGGTCGTTCGTCATGACGGTGGTCGTGCGCAGGTTGATGCTCTTGACCCTGCCCTCGACCGTTTTGCTGTCCACGCCGACGGTGACGAAATCGCCGACTCTGACGGGTCGCTCGAAGAGCAGGATGAAGCCCGAGGCGATGTCGCCCGCGATGTACTGCAAGCCGAAGCCGATGCCGACCGAGAGCGCCGTGAAGACAACGGCGAGCGACGTCAGGTCGGCGTTGAACCCGACGCGCAGCGCAAAGAGCAGACCGAGCGCGATGATGACGTAGTGCGTGAGGCGCAGGATGGTGTACTGGAGACCGGCGTCGAGCCGCCGGTGCGTGCTGAAGCGCATTTCGAGGAAGCGGCGCAGCCAGCGCGAGATGATGAAGGCGGCGAGCAGGATGACGAGCGCGAAGCCGAGCGTGGCGACCGACACCTTCAGCGTGTCGCCGATCTGGAAGGGGCGGTTGACGTAGTCATTCCAGATGCGCGCGAACCAATCGACCTTCTGTGCCACCGGCGCGGCAGCCTCCGGCGACGCAGGCGGGGCGGTCGGCTGCTGCGACGGCGAAGCGGCAGGCAAGGCGGGCGCAGCCGTCTGCCACAGCCACAGGTAGAACAGAACGACGCGATTGAGAACGAACATCTTCAACCTCCTTGCACGAAGAGCGGCGGCGCGGCTTAACCAAGACGCGCGCCCGAAAACAGAAAAGCCGCCCGCGATCTTTTCAGAGCGGGGGCGGCTCTTACCTAAACGTGATTAACGGTGACGGAGGCGGAGGGACTCGAACCCCCAAGCGCTTTCGCGCGCCAGTTTTCAAGACTGGTGACTTACCAATTAGCCTACGCCTCCGAAGTTGCGCTGAAAATGATACCGCACGCCGCGCGAGCCTTCCAGCCCGGCGCGGCGTGCGGCTTACGAACTACCGCGGCGACGCTTCTCAGCCCCGCGCCCCGGCGGACTTCCCCAGATCGATCTTCTCGTTCTCGCCCGGCTCGTAGGTCTGCCCCGTCGCGAGGGCTTTGGCGAAGCCGACGGCGTGCATCACCGCGCTCGACGGCGAGTCCCAGTATTCGGCGCGCTCGACCGCGACGCGCAGCAGCGCGATGTCCGGGTCTTCGAGCCCTTCCGGGAACCAAGCCTTCAACTCAGGCGACCACAGCTCCTCGATCTTCGCGCGCTCCCGCACGACCGTCGCGCGCCCCGAGACCGAGACGTAGCGCTGATCCTCCGGCTTCGCGTATGAGACGTTGACCTGTTGCTCGCGTTCGATCTCGCCGACCTTCGGCGCGCTCTCGCGCGTGAAGAACCACAGGTCGCCGTCGAACTCCCGCCGCTGCGTGGACATCGGGCGGCTGCGCAGGCTGCCGTCCCCTTCGGCGGTCGTCAGCATCGCGAAATCGATCTCCCTGATCATCTCGGCGAGCTTTTTGATGCTCCCCTCGCGATCATTCAACTCCGTCTTATTTTCGTCAGGCATGATTGCCCCCTCCCGCAGGTCTAAAATTACGTCCGTCGAGTCTCCGATTTCCACGTCACGAAAGTGAGGGGGAAGTGCGGATATTCGGTTCGTGGTGTGAAGGGCGCGGTATTACCGCTTGCGGGCTAAAAGGCGTTCCCGCAATCCGTGAGGGTTGAAACGAGCTTCGATCTCTTTCTTCACTTCCTCGCGCTGTACTTTTCTCTGCTCAAGATACTGTTCCACTTCGGCGTGGTTCTGTAGACAGTAGCCGATGACGGAATAGATGGCGGCGAGATCGAGCGTCGGGTAGGCTTGGGCGATCTCTTCGGGCGTCGCGCCTTCGTCGAAGGCGTGGATAACTGAATCGAGCGACACGCGCGTGCCCGCGACGCGCAAGACGCCCGCCTGATCCATGGACAGCGGCACTGTGTTCGTCGCCTGACTCATCGCCGAAAAGTATAGCTTAAACCGCTCAGGCTTAACACCGGAATCCCGCGTCGGTCACGTCGTCAGCCGACGGTAGATGGCGGGCATTCGTTCGGGGAGCGAGAGCACGTCGTCGATGATCGTGTAGCCGACTTCGCCGTAGAGGTCGCGTAGCTCCGCTTCGCTGTCTCGATCAATGGTGATGCAGAAGGGGGTGATGCCCTGCGTGCGCGCTTCGTGCAATGCCGAGCGCGTGTCTTCGCGGGCGTAGCGGGCGTCGCCGTAGTCGTGGTCGTAGGGGCGTCCGTCGGAGAGGACAATAAGCAAGCGCGTGCGCGCGTCCTGCGCGGCCAAGCGTGCGGCGGCGTGGCGCACCGCCGCACCCAATCTGGTGTTGTGCTGGTAGTTGATGCCGCCGATGCGCCGCGCGGTTTCGTCCGTGTAGCGCTCGCCGAAATCCTTGACGACGTAAAACTTCACGTTGCGTCGTCCCTCCGAGGTGAAGCCGTAGATCGCATAAGCGTCGCCCACGGCTTCCAGCGCCTCGCTCATCAAGACCAAGCCCTCCTTCTCGATCTCGATGATGCGCCGCCCCGGATGCGTGTAGGGCTGCAAGGGGTGGCGACCGATGGTGCGCGCCGTTGAGGATGACTGATCGAGCAGGAACGAGACCGCCACGTCGCGCTCGCGCCGCAGCCGCTTGATGTAGAGCCGCTCGGACTGCCGACCGTCGGCACGCCTATCCGCCACGTAGTCGATCACGGCGTCCAGATCGTAGTCGTCGCCGTCCAACTCGTTCTTGATGCGCGTGAGGCTTTCGGGCTTCATCAGTTGGAACTGGTGACGAATTGACGAGATGACGCCACGGTAGCGCGTGCGCGTGAGTTCGACGAAAGAGGCGTCGCCGCGCCGCCCCGCCCGCTCGACGACCCGGCACCAGCCGACCCGCGTGTCCGCGAGATCGCGATCCCACTCGTCGTACTCGAAGGCGACGTCGTCCGGCTCCAACTCCTGCTCGAAACTCTCACTCTGCGTCCAGCGCTCCGCGCCCGTGAGCTGTTCGGCGTCGCCCTCTGTGGCGCTCGACTTCGCCCACGCGTTGAACAGCTCGCGCGCATCGCGCCGTGCGTCGCGCGAAGGCTTATCGTCGGCTTCGCCCTTCTCGCCCGGCTCGCGCTCCTGCTCAAGACTCGACTCCGCGCCGCTCTGTGCGTCATCGCCCTCGCCTGCGGTCGTCTGCTGCTCCGTCTCGGCGGGCACGACCGACTGGAAGAGCGAATAGACGCGCGCCGTCGCCATCAGTGTGTCGGCGACCGTTGCGTCCGCACTCGACAGGTAGTCCGCGACGATTGATTCGAGTTCGGAGACGACCTGAGAGTAGAAAGTGCGCGCGTCGTCGAGCGCGCCGCCGCAGAGCGTGATCTGGAAGAGCAGCTCGAAGGGGACGAGGTGTGTGGGCAGCGACAAGACGGGCGGGCGGTGCGTGCGCAGGTGCTCGCGCACGATGTCGAGATCGCGCGCCAGGCCGCGGTACGTGTGGCGCAGCCGCCGGTCGATGCGCGCGTTCTCGAGCGTGCCGAAGATGCGCGCGGCGAGCCCCGCGTCTGGGAAGAGCGCGAGCGCCGCGCGGTAGTCTGCCTCCGCGGGCATCGCACGCCGTGCTCGTTCTTCGAGCGCGCGCCGTGCTTCCTCTTCGGGGGCGAGCGCGCGCTCGGAGTTGTTAGGATCGTTGATGTAGCCGTCGAGCGCGAAGGCGTCGCGTGCGTCTGCCGTGTTCGGATCGTAGAGCGTGGCGAGCGCGTCGAACGCTGCGCGCAGTTCGTGATTCGTTGCGGGCTGCGCCTCGTCGCCCCCGGCGCGCGCGCGCGTGCCGAACTCGATCTGACCGGCGGCGTGCGCGGCGAGGACTTTGTAGAGGCGGAAGTTCGCTTCCGCGCCCGTGAACTCCGAGACGTTGGCGGGCAGTTGGATCGTGTGCCCGTCGTTGATTCGCGACTCTTCGGTGTAGGCGGCGAGCGGCGCGACATCGACGGCGCGACCCGTCAAGCCTTCGACGTAGAGGCGCAAGGTCTGCGCCACCTCTTCGAGCGCGAGCCCCGCAGTTGTTCCCGCGCCGCCGCGCAGGGCGTCGTTGCTGCGGCGCGTCTCCAAGGCGTAGTAGCTGCGGCGACGGCGCGCGTCCGTGCTCTTGTCGCCGAGGCCCTCGCGCGCCCAACGCTCGAACTGCTCGACGGTCGTCGCGGCGAGCGCCGCGGGCGCGGAGCGCAGGCAAGAGAGCGCGGCTTCCGGATCGACGCGCGCGATCTCCATGACGACGGAGAGGACGCGGCGCGAAAGCTCTGCGGCGTCTCGGCGCCCGGCGCGGCGCGTGAGCGCGCGGAAGAAGTTGGGGGAGGTACGCGCCAGCGCGACCAGCACGGCGTTGCCCTGTTCGGCGACGATGCGCAGCAACTCAGTCCAATCGGAGAAGACTTCGGGAGCGAGCCGCAAGACCTCGCCGCCCGCGAGCGTCACGTGCAGCGCAGACGCCCCGCCGCGCTCCAGAAACCCGCCCGCGCTCTCAAGCAGCGCGAGCGTCTGCTCCGCGCTCAGGCCCTCGGTCGCGGCGGGCAGCGCCGCCCACACGTCCGACGCCATGCCGCCGGCGCGCGCCGCGAACGTCTCGACGAACGCGAGCGACGCGCGCGCGACGCGCGCGCGATCCGCCGCGTCGAAATTTTTCTCGAAGTGGGAGAAGACTGACGGCGCGGAGGCGAGGAAGTCCGCGCTGTGGCGCGCGGAGCGGCGCGCGATCTCGACGGCGATGCGGAAGAGTGTGGCGGTCATCTCCGCGTCGGCGACGGCGCGCGCCGCCAAGTGCGCCGAGCGGAAGGTCTCGACCGCGATGGAGGTGGAGAGCGACATCTGCCGCTCGCAGAGTTGGAACAGAGCGGAGCGCGCTTGGCGCGGCACATCTTCCAGTCCGGGCGTGCCCGCCGCGAAGAAGTTCGCGCCCGTCTCTGTGTCCGCCATCGCCAGCCGCCGGCCCAGCTCGCCCCAAGCTTTCAGCTCCTCGGCTCCAAGCAGCCCCGCCGCCGGCGGAGCCGCGCGCAAGAATTCCTTGCTCACACGGAGGCTGAGCGTCGCGAGCTGCGCGCTGACTTCAACGACGGCGCGGGCGCGATCCGCCGGGAGCTGCGCGACTGCGCGCGCGAGTTGCGCGAAGTTGTGGCGCTCACCCTCGACGACGCCCAGACGCTCGGCGAGCGACTCTTCAACCGCGCGCGCCTCTTCGCCCGGCGCTGGAGTCTCTTCGCGCTCGCTCACTACTTCCCGCCCCGCATCCTCTGGTTGAAAGCGTCCGACTGCGCGCGCGGAATGCTCAAGGATTGCCAAGTCTCGGACTTGAAGTGCTTCGCCAGAAAAACAATTTGTCCGATGTGGTAGGCGTAGTGCGTGAGCTGCCGGTTGATCGCCATCAAGACCGTGTGCGGCTCGCCGCGGATCGTCACCTCGCGCATGACATCCGCGGGCTGCAAAGGCTCGACCGCAGAGAAGACCGTGCGCCAGCCCTCTTCCCACCAGCGTAAGACCTCCGCGCGCGTCACGTTCTCGTCGAGACGGAACTCAGAGTCGCGGTCGCGATCCGGCTTCTCGCCGTCCGTCGTCAAAAAGTCTGTCCAGCGCGAGCGCATGTTGCCCGCGATGTGCTTGACGTTGAGCGCGACGCTGTTCATCTCCGCGTCGAGCGCGCGGAAAAACTCATCGTCGCTCAACTGCGCCATCGCCCCGTCGCCGAGCCGCTTGTAGTTGCGGAAAATCTTCAGCGCGTCTTCCAGATAATGCTTCGCAAGCTCTTCGTTCATCTTCGTTCTTCCGGGGAGGGTTTAGATGACGGTCGTGACGATCTCGCGGATGCTGCGTTGCAGCTCGCGGTCGTCGGTGATGGGCGTGCAGAGGGCGACTTCGGCGGCGGCGGTGGGGGCGATGCCGCGCGCGATCATCTGCGCGGCGTAGATCAGGAGGCGCGTGGAGACGCCCTCTTCGAGTCCGTGCCCGCGCAAATTTCTAACCTTGTGCCCGATGAGGATGAGGTCGCGCGCCGTCTGCTCCGCGACGCCGCCCTCGCGCGCGACGATTTCGGTTTCGAGCGCGGCGGGCGGGTAGTCGAACTCCAGCGCGACGAAACGCTGGCGCGTGGACTGTTTGAGGTCTTTCAGGATCGACTGGTAGCCGGGGTTGTAAGAGACGACGAGCATGAAGTCGTCCGGCGCGTCGAGGATCGTGCCGCGCTTCTCGATGGGCAGCCGCCGCCGGTCGTCCGTCAGCGGGTGGATGATGACGACGGTGTCCTTGCGCGCCTCGACCACTTCGTCGAGGTAGCAGATCGCGCCGCCACGCACGGCGGCAGTGAGCGGCCCGTCGTGCCAGACAGTCTCCTCGCCTTCGAGCAGGAAGCGCCCGACCAGATCGGTCGCGGACAAATCTTCGTGGCACGCGACCGTGATCAAGGGTCGGCGCAGGCGCCAGGCCATGTGCTCGACGAAGCGCGTCTTGCCGCAGCCCGTGGGACCTTTCAGCATGACGGGCAGGCGCGCGGCGTGCGCCGCCTCGAACAGCTCGATCTCCTGACCGACGCCGAGGTAGTAAGGCTCGTCCGTGACGACGTACTCTTCAATTGCTCTCTCGCTGCTGTGTGTGACTTCGGGCATGTGTCGAATGATTGTTTCCCGTCGCGTGTGAATGTTGCGGGCGCGCTTTTGCGACTCGTCTCCCGGCTGAAGTTTCGCGCCGTTTCGGGTATCCTAGTTGTTTGAGTCGGCAGACATGTTTCTCGCTTGAGGGAGCATCTTAACATTCGCCCGAAAATGGCGGCAAAGGCGCATAAAGCTTGAATTGCAAATCATTCGTGGTTAATGGCGATTCACTGGTGCCCTTTGACTTCGAATCGATTGCCACGAGCTTTTCAATTGCGGGTTTTTCAATTGCCACGAGCTTTAGCTCGTGGGGGCGAGGATGAGAAACTTATCGGCTTTAGCCGGACTGTCCGATCAGATTCGGCTAAAGCCGGATAACCCCTGTTGAGGCTGACTCCCCACTAGCTGAAGCTAGTGGCAAATGAGAGAAGGCTGGCGGCGAACCGACCTTGTTACGATTCACGATTGACGATTCACGAACGATGAAGATCGCGGTGGCAATGAGCGGCGGCGTCGATAGTTCGGCGGCGGCGGCGGTGTTGAAGGAGGCGGGGCACGAACTCGTCGGCTTCACGATGCAGTTGTGGAACCAGCGGCGGGGGCTGAACGTGGACGCGGACGGCGAGCCTTTGCCGTCGCGCTGCTGCTCGCTCGACGACGTGTACGACGCGCGGCGCGTGGCGGAAGAGCTGGGCTTCCCGTTCTACGTCCTCAACCTCGAAAAAGAGTTCGAGCGCGATGTGGTCGAGCCGTTCGTTAGCAGCTACCTCGCGGGCGAGACACCGATCCCGTGCGTGGCGTGCAACAGCCGTCTGAAGTTCGCGTCGCTCGACAGGCTCGCGCAGAGTCTCGGCTGCGACAAGGTGGCGACGGGACATTACGCGCGCGTCGAGTATGACGAAAAGGCTGATCGTTATCGCCTGCTGCGCGGGCGCGACGCGCGCAAGGATCAGACCTACTTTCTGTGGGAGTTGACGCAGGCGCAGCTCTCACACGCGATGTTTCCGCTCGGCGAGATGTCGAAGCCTGAAGTGCGCGACGTCGCGCGCGCGAGCGGGCTCGCGGTTGCGGAGAAGGCTGAGTCGCAGGAGATTTGTTTCGTGCCCGACGGCGACTACGCGGGCTTCATCGACCGCTACCTCGACGCGGAAGATCGTGCGGAGGACGCTCCGGGCGCGGGCGAGATCGTGGACACGAGCGGGCGCAAGATCGGTTCTCACGCGGGCGTGCATCGCTACACGGTCGGGCAGCGGCGGGGCCTGGGGCTATCGGCGGAAAGACCTCTATACGTCGTGCAGATCGACGCGGCGCGCAGGCGCGTGGTCGTCGGCGGCGACGAAGAGTTGCTGAGCCGCGAGTTCACAGCTCTGGGCGTCAACTGGATCGCGTTCGACGAGCCGACGGTGCCGGTGCGCGCCGAGGTGCGCGTACGCTACCGACACGAAGCCGCGCCCGCGACCGTCGAGATGATCGGCGAAGGGCGCGTGCGCGTTGTGTTCGATGAGCCGCAGCGCGCGATCACACCGGGGCAGACGACCGTCTTCTACCGTGGCGACGAAGTTCTGGGCGGCGGCTGGATCGTGAAGCGCGAGGCGAAGTAAGGAGGGAAGATGAGAGTGAGCGAGTGTCGCGGGGCGTGTCTCTTGAGCGTGTTAGCTTCGCTGCTTGTCTTCTTGCCCGCGTGCGCACGCGGCTCCTTCGCCAACTTCACATCTGCCAATGATGGCTCCGCGCTCGTGGGCAACTGGATAGGCGAATCCATCTGCGTGGGCGATCACCCCGCCTGCCACGATGAGAAAGTGATCTACCGCATCAAGCAGCCGCCCGACGCCGCGGGCAACGTGGAGATCAGCGCCGACAAGATCGTGGACGGCAAGCCAGAGAACATGGGCGTCATTCGCTGTAAGTATGACGGCGAGAAAAAGACGCTCACGGGCGATCTCGAAAGCCCCAGGTACAAGGGCGTCTGGGAGTTCGCCGTCCGGGGCGACACGATTGAGGGCACGCTGACCGTCCTGCCGGAGAAGACGGTCGCGCGGCGCATCAAGGTTAAAAAGGAAGCCGCGCGGTAGGCGCAGAGAGCGCCGAAAACTCGAAAGAGTTTATCCCGACATGCTCCCGCGCTCGATCTCCCTCCTAAAACTTTTAACCCCACAAGACGTATTTACAACGCTGCCCGCCGCCTCGCTAGTTTCAGGCGCGGGCAAATTTCAATCACGGGTTTATACAGATCATGGCAATGTCACGCGCACGTAAAGCAACGCTCTGGATCGTCGGCATCCTCATCACGCTCGTCCTTGTCTTCGGCGTCTGCATCGCCGTCTTCTACGCGGCGTTCAACAACGAGCCCACCGTCAAGAACAACAGCGTCCTCGTCCTCGAAGTTGGCGGGTCGCTCCCCGACTACGTGGCGGAAGACCCGCTGAACCGCCTGCTCGGTCGCGACGAACACTCACTCTCAAGCCTCCTGCTGCAACTGCGGAAGGCGAAGGCGGACAAGCGCGTCGGCGCGGTGCTGCTCAATATCGACATCCTCGGCACCGGCTGGGGCAAGGCGGACGAGATACGCGACGCCATCGCAGACTTCCGCGCGTCGGGCAAGCCGGTTTACGCCTACATGGAGTACGGCGCGAACAAGGAGTATTACGTCGCGACCGCGTGCGACCGCATCTACGTCGCGCCCATCGGCGAACTGGCCACGGTCGGACTGGCGGCGGACGTGATGTCGCTCGGCGGCTCGCTGGAGAAGCTCGGCATCAAGGCAGACTTCTACCAGATCGGTAAGTACAAGACCGCGCCCGAACAGTACACGCGCAAGGAGATGTCGGAGGCGAACAGGGAAGTCTTGAACTCCGTGCTCGACGAATTCTTCAACCGCTTCGTCGCGACCATCAGTGCGACGCGGCACAAGTCTGAGGCGGACGTGCGCGCGCTCATCGACCAGTCGCCGCTGCGCGCGGAAGAGGCGAAGCAGGCGGGCTTGATCGACGATGCGAAGTATCGCGACGAGGTTGAGAACGAGTTGAAGAAGCGGCTCGGCTACAAGGACTCGGACAAGCTGAACACGGTGCGCGAGTCGGAGTATCGCCGCGTC
>JBJMGS010000027.1:0-8972 GCA_045807785.1 Pyrinomonadaceae bacterium | reverse complement strand
GGTCGCGATCATCATCTCGACCTTCGGCTGCAACAACGGACTGATCCTCGCGGGCGCGCGCGTAACTTACGCGATGGCGCGCGACCGGCTCTTCTTCGCGCGCACCGCGCGGCTCAACGCGCAGAAAGTCCCCGCCTTCGCGCTCGTCCTGCAAGGCGTCTGGGCGGCGCTGCTCACGCTGCCGCGCACGGTGACCGAAACGACCGACGCGGCGACCGGCGCGGTCGCGACCGCCTACGGCAACGTCTATACGCAACTGCTCGAATACATCGTCTCCGCCGATCTGGTCTTCTACACGCTGATGGTCGGCGCCGTTTTCGTGCTGCGCCGCCGCCTGCCGCACGCCGAGCGCCCCTACCGCACGCACGGCTACCCGTTCGTTCCCGTGCTCTACGTCGCGCTCGCGGCGCTCGTCATACTCGATCTCGCGTACCTCACGCCGCGCACCTCCGGCATCGGCTACCTACTCGTCCTCACGGGCATCCCCGTCTATTTCCTCTGGCGCAAACGCGCGCGCGCAGATTAATAGCCACAGAGGGCACAGAGAAAACGAGAGGCTGACACTTGTCATCCGGCTTCGGGATTTCAGATAACAAATCCCGGATCAGTTTCCCGCTCTGTGATCTCTGTGCCCTCTGTGGCTAACTCGTTTTCAATATTGCCAGTTGACATTGACGAAGCCCGTGCCGCTCGCGGGGACGGTGAAGGTGTGGTTCGCGCCCGCCTCCCAGGTGACCGTGCCGTTCGCCGCGACACGGATGAACTTGAACTGGATCGTTTTCCCGGCGGGCACGCTCACGGTGAGGAACCAGTTCGGATAGTTGGACGCGAGCATGGGTCCCGCCGCGCCGTCCCAGGTCGTCGCCCAGTTGCCGAGTTCAGTGGTGTCGCCCGTCAGGAAAATGTAATCGCCCGTGGCGGTCGGCGTCGCGTTGTTGACGGTGAAGGTGACGGGGATGAGCTTCGCCGCGAGCGTCGTGAACTGAACGACGTTCGAGACTTGATTCGCCGAGTTGGTCACGGTCACGTTGTAGTTGCCGTTCGCGACGGCGGGCACGGTCGCGACGACGCGCGTCGGCGACCACGATTCCGTCTTCGCGGGCGTCGTGCCGAACTTGACCGTGCCCGCGACCGCCCCGAAGTTCCTGCCGTCGATGGTGACGCGCACGCCCGGCTGCGCGACGGTCGGACTAATCGCGCCGACTTCCGGCGCGGCGTTCGCGCCTTCCGTCACCTGCCAGACGGCGACCGCGTGCGCCGGCAGGCTGAAAGTCGCCACGGGGTTGTTCCCGCCCGTGCCCGACGTGACTTTAATCGAAGAGCCGCTAAGAAGGCCCGTCAGGTAGTCGCTGTACGTGCCCGCGGGGAGCGAGGTGTTGAGCCCCGTAATCTGGTACGCGGTCGTCTCGTTCTTGTTGATGGCAACGAGGACAGTCGAGCCGAAGAACTTGCGCTCGTAAACGTACACGTCCGAATTCATCCAGCGCTGCGACATCGAGCCGTAGCCGACGGCCGGGTTGTTGCGCCGGAGCGTCGAGAGTTTGTTAGTCAGCGTGTAGGCGGTCGCCGCGGTGTTGAAGGCGTTCATCATCGGGCGGTTGTAGGGGTCTGTGCCGCCGGACGTGTCATTGTGCAAGTACTGCTCGGTGCCGTAGTAGATGCAGGGGATGCCGCGCGCGGTGAGGATGAAAGCCAGAGCTTCGTGCAGTCGGTTGTTGTTGTTGTTGACGGAGAGGAAGCGCGCCATGTCGTGGTTGTCGATGAAGGTGACGAGGTCTTCCTTCCAGATGAAGTTCTGCCCCTCCTGCGTAATCACGGCGTCGACATCGGAGAAGTTCGAGTTAGAGCCGAAGACGTTTCTGATCGCCGTGTTCAAGGGGAAATCGAGCAGCGAGATGCCGCTCTTGTTCGCGAACTTGTAGGAGTCGTGGTAGAGCGGATCGCCCGTGCCCGCCTGATACCACTCGCCGAAGAGGAAGCTGTCGCCGTTCGTGTAGATGGAATTAGCGAGGCTGTACTCCCAGCCCCAGTTCGTGTGCTTCACGGCGTCGAGGCGGAAGCCGTCCGCGCCGTGGCGCTGGAAGAGGAGCGCGGCGGACTTCAAATAAGCGTCAACGGTCGGGTGCTCCTGGTTGAGGTCTGCGAGGTCGAAGAGGGAAAAATACTGAACCTGATAGCGGTCGTCCCAACCCCCGCCGGAGATGTTGCCGTTGTGGTGGAAGTAGCCGTCGCGGTCGTTGGTGTAGTTGCCGACGAGCGTGCCGTTGTCGTAGAAGGCGCCGAACTCGCCCGCGTTGTCCTGCGTCGTGTGGTTGGCGGCGAAGTCAACGACGACCTTGATGCCGTTCTGGTGCGCGGCGGCGACCAGGTCGTCGAACGCCTTCCAGCCGTTGTCAGCCGTGCCGAAGTGCTCGTCGATCCGTTTGAAGTCGCGCCCCTGATAGCCGTGGTAGGAGCCGGTCGGGTTATTCCTGCCGTCTGGGATGTTGACGTTCAGGTTGTCAACCGGCGGCGAAATCCAGATGGCGGTCACGCCCATCCCCGCGAGGTAGGACATCTTTTGCTGAATGCCCTGGAGGTCGCCGCCCCAGTACGCGCGCCAGTTCGTGCGTGTCTTGTCGTAGAGCCCCGCGCTCTGTCTGGGATCGTTATTCTCCGCGCTCCCGTCGAAGAATCGGTCGGTGACGATCTGATAGACGACCTCGCGCCTGAAGTCGGACGCGCGCGACGGGGCGAGCAGAACCGACAGAACGGAAACGACAACCGCGACGCGCGCGACATTCCTCGACGCGAGAAGCATTGGCGGAGTCCTCCTCAGAATTTGTCGGTGGTCAGTAGTCGGTTGCCCGTCGCTCGTTACTGACGAGCGGCAGGCTAGAGATCGCGCCGACGGCTAATCGCTTAACTGCCGACCACCGACGACTGACCACTGACAGCCTTTCCCCTTCCTCATTTCACCCACGCGTCGCCGATCTCTGTCTCGACCTTGACGGGCACGCGCGTGACGAACTCTTCGCCCGCCCCGCACATCGACGCTTCGACGATCTTCGCGACCTCTTCCGCCGCGTCGGCGTCGGCCTCGACGACGATCTCGTCATGAACGATGTTGACTACCTGCGCGCTCGTCTCGCGCAATTTGTCGTGCAGCAGCCTGAGCGCGCGCTTGAGGATGTCGGCTGACGCCCCCTGGATCGGCATATTTTTGCCGTTGCGCTGCGCGAGCGAGGCGGCCTGGCGGTCTTCCGCGTCGAAGTTGAAGCGCGCGAGCCTGCCGGACATCGTGCGTGCCTGCTTCTCCCTGACCGCGCGTCGCGCCGCCTCGCGCAGCCACGCGTCGAGACCGCGGTAGGTCTGGAAGTAGCGCGACATGATGCCCTCGGCGTCGCTCAAGGGCAGACCCGTCATCATCGAGAAGCGCTGCGCGCCGATGCCGTACACCACGCCGAAGTTCAGACGCTTGGCGAAGTCGCGTTGCTCTTTCGTCACCGCGTCGAGCGGCACATTGAAGACCTGCGCGGCGGTTACGCGGTGCAAGTCCGCGCCCGAGTTGAACGCCTCGATGAAGCCCTTGTCTTCGGTCACGTGCGCGAGGATGCGCAGCTCGATTTGGGAATAATCTGCAATGATCAGCTTCCGATTCTTGCCCTGCGCGCGGAAGCAGCGGCGGTACTCGACGGCGTGGGGCACCTGTTGGACGTTAGGCGAGGTACACGCGAAGCGACCCGTGGGCGCGCCGATCTGGTGGAAGTTGGCGTGGATGCGTCCCGTCGCGGGGTTGATGTCGGAGAGGATGTTCTCGCCGTAGCTCGTCAGGGACTTCTGGACGGTGCGGTAGTCGAGGAGCTTCGCGATGACTGGGTAGTCGGCGGCTAAGGGTTGCAGCTTCCAGTTGCGCGTCGAGTCTGGAAGCGGCACGCCGAGGCGTTTGAGTGCGGCGGAGAGCTGCGTGTGCGAGTCGAGGTTGATGTCGGCGCGCGCGTTGGCGAAGAGCGAGCCCTGCGAGACGCCTTCGGCGAGGAACGACTGCAACTCTTCGGCGAGCACGACGCGTCGCTTCTTCACGTCTTCGACCTGCTCGCGCCAGCACGCCGCATCGAGATAAATCCCGGCCAGCTCCATGCACGCCACGGGCAGCACGCACTCGAATTCGATCTGCGCGACTTTGATGAGACCATCGGACTTGAGCCGCGCAATGAGCGCATCGCGCAAGGGGAGCATGACGGCGGCGTCGCGCGCGGCGTATTCGAGCTGCGCCGCCGACAACTCGCCCGACCAGTCGCTGAGCTGCTGCGCCTTGTCCACCTCTTGGCCGAGATAACGCTCGACGACGACCGCGAGGCTGTGACGGTCTTCCGTCTCACCTGCGGAGACGAGCTGGCTCGCGAGCATCGTGTCGAAGACGCCGCCGAGTTCGACGCCGAGGTGTCGGCGCGTCCACTTCGCGTCGAACTTCGCGTTGTGCGCGACCTTGACGGGGCGCGCGGCGGCGAGCAGCTCGCGCAAGGGGGCGAGCGCTGCCGACTGCTTGAGGTCGCCATCCGCGAAGCATTTCAGATCAATCAGCCAGACCCTGCCGTCCGGCGCGGAGAGCTGGATCAGACGCAGCAGCGCACCCTTCTCGTGAGGATCGAGCGAGGTGGTTTCGGAATCGAAGCCGACCACCTCCGCGCGCGCGAGTTCACCACACGCGGCGCCGAGCGCGTCGGCGGTCGTGACGAGTTGGTATTCGGGAGTGGGCATGAGTCCTCTTGCGCAGATAAAGTTTCCGGGCTACGCCTTCGCGGCGCTCGCGAGCGATCCGCTCTTCGTCTTGATCGTCAGTAATAGCAGCAGGGCGGCGATTGTACCGACGACGGCGCTGGCGAGGAAGGCGAAGGGCGCGCCGCGCCACTGCCAGAGCGCGCCCATCAGCAGCGACGCAGGCCAGACCGCGATGCTCAGCGCGAGATTATACAAGCCGAACGCCGTCCCGCGCCGCTCCGGCGCGACGAGGTCTGCGACGAGCGCCTTCTCCGCGCCCTCCGCCAGCCCGAAGTAAATCCCGTAGATGAGAAAGAGCGACCACGCCTGCGCCGCCGTCGAGACGTAGGCGAAGCCCGCGTACACCGCCGCGTACAAGAGCCAGCCCGCGACGATCAGACTCTTGCGACCGAGCCTGTCTGAGAGGTCGCCGCCGACGAGCGAGCTTAAGACCTTCGAGGCGTGGAGCGCCGCCCAGAGCAGCGGGATCGTGCCGACCGAGATGCCTGACTGTTGCGCGCGCAACAGCAGAAACGCGTCCGACGAGTTCGAGAGCGTGAAGAGCGCGACGACGAGCAGAAACATTTTGAAGTTCGCATCGAAGCCGCGCAGCGAGAGTCGCTGCGGCGCGACGACGGGGACTGTCGCGTCGTCCGTCGAATCACTGACGGCGCGCGCCGCCCGTGTCGCTTCGAGCTTTGCGACTCCGACGCTCTGCGCCGCCTTCGTCTCGCGCACGAGGAAGGCGGCGACGAGCACGGCGAAGAGCGCCGGGATGGAGGCGAGCAGGAAGATGTGTTCGTACTCGACGTGCGTCGGCGAGTTACGGTCGATGGTGATCGACCTGAGCAGGAAATAGCCGACGAGAGGCCCGATGACGGCGCCGCTGTGATCCATCGCGCGGTGAAAGCCGAAGGCGAGCCCGCGCACTTCGGGCGCGGCGGAGTCGGCGATCATGGCGTCGCGCGGCGCGCTGCGGACGCCCTTGCCCACGCGGTCGGCGAGGCGCACGGCGAAGACCTGATGCCAGGTCGTCGCGTAGCCGAGCAGGGGTCTGACCGCGCTCGCCAGCGCGTAGCCGAAGACGACGGGCTTCTTGCGCGTCGCGCGGCGGTCGCTGAAGTAGCCGGAGAAGAGTTTGAGGAAGCCGGAGACGGATTCCGCGCCGCCCTCGATGAGGCCGATGACGGCGGGCGTGGCCGAGAGCACGCCCGCGAGAAAGACCGGCAGCAGCGGGTAGATGATCTCGCTCGAAGCGTCGTTCAACAGGCTGACGAGGCTGATGAAAAAGACGTTGGCGGGCAAGCGACGGTAGCGACCCCACAAGCCCGGCGCTCGCTCGTCCGTCGGTCGCGCGTCCGCGTCGTAGCGGTCAGCTGGATCGGTGTCTGTCTCTGTCATTCAGTCAACGAACTGTATGGACGGGGAAAGAGCGTGCGGCTTCAGCGGCGCGTGGGCGCACTCTGCCGGCGTTCGTTGCGCGGCGGCGTGCTCGTGGTTGAGCCCTGCCAGCGCCACCAGACGTAGCCGCCAAGCAGCACGAGCGCGAGCACAGCGACGAGGGCGAGCTTGACGAAGAGGCGTAGTGCCCGTCGCGCCAAGACGAAGGCGAGCGCGAGAGCGACGACCGCCACAAGGGCGGCGATGGCGAGTCCGCCGGTCAGCATTATTTCTGTTGCGCGTAAGCGGCGCGCACGACCGTCTTGATGTTGCCGCGCACGTGGAAGTCGCCTTCGATCTCGGCGCGCAAGGGATCGCACGCCGCGACGAAGTCTTCGAGGATGACGTTGACGACGTGCTCGTGGAAGATTTTCACCTCGCGGAACGAGTTGATGTAGAGCTTCAGACTCTTCAGCTCGACGCAGCGCTCATGCGGCACGTACGAGAGTTTGATGACGGCGAAATCGGGGAAGTCCGAGAACGGGCAGATCGCCGTGAACTCCGGCATCTCGAAGCTGACGGTGATCTCTCGACCGACATACTCGTAAGGAAAAGTGTCGAGCGGGTAGAGGTTCATCTCCCCGCGCGGCGTGGGGCGGATGTCCAGACTCTGCTGGTTAACGGGCGGGAGTTGCGTGTCGGCAATTGCCATGAAAACTGTCTCACTCCTTAACTGGTGCGTGTCAGGCGATGTTAACCGAGCGCGCGCGCAGCGGGCAAACGCGCGGCGCCGACGGCGAGCGCCGCGCCGTCGGGCGCAGACGAAAAAGAGGCAGACGCCTTGAGACGTCTGCCTCTTGTCAGGTTTTCCCCGCGCGCGTGAGATGCGCGCCGCCGGACGAGTCCGCCGCGGTGCGGCTAACGGTTCGAGTTGTTCGAGTTTCCGTTGCTGTTCCCGTTTGCGTTCGAGTTGCGATTCGAGTTGCGATTCGAGTTGCGGTTCGTGTTTGAGCTGTGGTTCGCGTTCCCGCCCATGTTCATGTTCCCGTTCATGTTGCCGCTCGCGTTCGAGTTCATGCTCATGTTCGAGTTCATGCCACCGCGGTTCGCGTTCGCGCCCCCCGTGCTGGTCGCCAGGCCGCGCGCCATCGAGAGGTGCATCTGCACGGCGGGCAGCGTCTTGGCGGCGAAGGCTCTGGCGTCGGCGTCCTTGCCCTTCGTGCTCTCGCCCGACATGAGCTTCTCCATCGCCTGGTGATCCTTGACGCCCGAGTTCTTGATGTACTCCGCGTCGAACTGCGCGCCGGAGAGCCGCGACAGCTTGTCCAACTGCGCCTGGTGCTTGGCGTCCGTGGCGGTCGGCAAAGTGATGCCCTTCGACGCGGCGAGCTGCATCAGCTCGGTGTTGTTCGCCGTGTGATCGTCGATCATGCGCTGAGCGTACTGCTTGACCGCGTCGCTCGCCGCCCGATCGAGGGCGACGCGCGCCGCCGCGACTTCGGCGAGTCCGCCCTGCGCCGCCGTCGTCATGAACTTCGCGTCCGCCGACTGCGACGAGTTCGAGTTGTGACCCGTCCCGCCCGTGTTCGTGTTCCCGTTCGAGTTCCCGTTCGTGTTCTGCTGCACGGCGCTGGCGGAGAACAGCCCGCCGAACGCGATGAGCAACCCGGCGAGCGCGCAGGCCGCGACCCAGACGATCCGCTTGTCCCTACCCATAACTCTCCTCCTTGTTCCCTGTCTGTTGGTGTTGGTGTGGTTGAAAAAAATTCGGGCGACGGGTTGGTTTCTACCCGTCGCCAGTCACAAAATTTTGGCGCGTGTGTGATTTTACGCGCCCGCCGCGCGCACACTGTGTACGGACGCGCACGATGGTGCGCGCCGTCGCTAGAAACGCGGCGAGTACATCGGCGCGCCCGCGCCCGTGCCGCCGCGACCGATGAGGAAAACTTTGACGAGGGCGAGCCCGGCGATGAAGCCGCCGACGTGCGCCGCGTAGGCGACGCCGTCCGCCGCCCCGCCGCCGCCGAGCAGACCGAGCCCGCTGATCAGTTGGAAGACGAACCAGATGCCGATGGCCGCCCACGCCGGGATCGTCGTCAGAAAGCGGAAGACGATGGCGCGCACCTGCCGCTTCGGGAACAACAAAATGTAGCCGCCCAACACGCCTGAGATCGCGCCCGACGCGCCGAGGCTGGGGATGAGCGAGTTCATGTTGGTGAGGACGTGCGCCATGTCCGCGGCAAAGCCGCAGACGAGGTAAAAGATCAGATAACGCACGTGCCCCATGCGGTCTTCCACGTTGTCACCGAAAATCCAGAGGAAGAGCATGTTGCCGAAGATGTGCGCCAGCCCCCCGTGCATGAACATCGAGACGAGCAGCGTCAGGTAAACCGAGCCGGGCGTCGGCTGGAGATCGATCTGACCCGCGACCTCGTTCGTCACCGGATCGCGCACCGTGACCGGCTTATCTATGTCACGACCCGTGACGATCTCGCGCGGGACGGTCGCCCACGCATAGGTGAACTTGTCGTTCGAGCCGAGGCCCTGCAAAAAGACGAAGACGAGTACGTTGACGGCGATCAGGACGTAGTTGACGATGGGCGTCGTCGTGCGGTCGGAGTTGTCGTCGGAAATCGGGAAGACCATCTCTCGTCGCTCCTCGCAAAAAGGATTCCTTAGCTTGGAATAAGGATTCCTTAGTTTGCACCCAGCGTTCCGCGCCGCGCCGGGGCGTGCGAACGCCAAAACGGCACAGCCCGCCCCGACACGCGAGGCGGGCTGCCCGATTTAAGACTCATTCCCGTACAACGCGGACGAATCTAAGGCGGATGTGAGAGCCGTTAGCTATTAGC
>JBJMGS010000026.1:0-1729 GCA_045807785.1 Pyrinomonadaceae bacterium | reverse complement strand
AGATTGGATGAAGCGGCTGAGCGCCACCTTCGTCGGTGGCATACTGCTCCTAAAACTCTGCGGCACTGACCGCGATAAAAAGGAGAGTTAGCTATGGACTTCATCGGTTTCGACCTCGGCAAGGTCTCCAGCCAGGTCTGCATCATCACCCAAGACGGCGAACTGATCGAGCGCCGCATCAAGACCGACCGCGAACACATCTCCGAGCTGCTCGGCACGCGCGCCCCGGCCCGCATCCTAGTCGAGTCCTCGACCGAGAGCGAGTGGGTTGCCCGCTACCTCGAAGAACTCGGGCTGGAGGTCGTCGTCGCCGACCCGAGCTTCGCTGCGATGTACGCCACCCGCAGCCGCAAGGTGAAGACCGATAAGCGGGACGCCCGCACGCTCGCCGAGGCGTGCCGGCTTGGTGCGTACCGCCCGGCGCACCGTACTTCCGACCGCCAGCGTCACGTCCGCGCGCAGTTAGCCGTCCGGGAAGCGATGGTGCGCACCCGCTCGCGCTACATCTCGATCCTCTCAACGCTGCTGAGGCGCGACGGGCTGCGCATCGGCACGGGCTACGCGCCCGCCTTCCTCAAGCGACTGGCGCGCGTCGAACTACCGGCGGCGCTGCGCGAAGAGATAGCGCCGCTCATCCTACGGCTGCAAAGCCTGAACGCACAGATCAAGGAGGCGGATGGGCAACTCGCCCACCTCGTCAAAGAGGACGAGGTGGTTGCACGTCTGTGCACGGTGCCGGGAGTGGGGCCGGTGACGGCGACGAGCTTCGTCTCGACGCTCGATGAGGCGAGCCGCTTCGCGGGAGCTAAGCAGGCGCGAGCCTACTTAGGGCTGGTGCCGTCGGAGCATAGTTCGGGCGAGCGTCAGCAGCGCGGGCACATCTCAAAGGCGGGGCCCGGTAGAGCACGCCACATGCTGGTCGAGGCGGCGTGGACGATCCTGAGACGACGCAGCCCGCTCAACGCGGCGTTGCACGAGTGGGGCGCAAGCATCGCCGCCGGCGCGGCGCGAGGGTCGCGGTTGTGGCCCTGGCGCGCAAGCTGGCGGGCATCCTCTACGCGATGTGGAGAGACGGTACGAAGTTCGAGGCTCATTCCCTGCGGGAGGAGGTGGGCCTCACAGCAGCCGTGGCGTGAGCCGGGCGACAAGGCAAGATTACTCCAGCGGGTTTTAGAGCACGGCGCGGCGAGCACGGAAAATAACTTGGCAGCGGTCGAGTGCCGTAATACAGATGGTGCCGCCGGCCTATCGAATCCAACTATGCGCCGGGTGGGACACGAACTCGCCCATTGATGAGCGCGGACAGAAGGCTGACATGAAACTCGCTGAACGGCTGAGGTGTATCCGAGAGAGGGAAAGAGGTCGAGAAATCACTTGACTCTAATCGCCGCTTCACAGAAGTTATTTTGTGGAATTCGTCTAACGCCCGCCATCAGCCGTCCGCGCACGCAACGCGACAAGCATCCGAGCTAACGAATGAGAGTCGCGCGATTCGCGGTCGGGTGCATGGCGTTGTTAGGTTTCGCGGATTCATATACTAAGAGTCCCTAACAAAACTGCTGAACGAAGTTCCAGCAGATGAGCGCGCAGCCGAGTTGCAGGAACGCCAGATGGATTTCGGCTGACCGCTCGTAACGAATCTTCAACCGGCGAGAGCGGTTGAGCCAGGCATGAGTTCTTTCCACCACCCAACGATGGCGACCCAACTTCTCGGAAGACTCAACGCCTT
>JBJMGS010000025.1:0-10405 GCA_045807785.1 Pyrinomonadaceae bacterium | reverse complement strand
CCGAAGATGGCGATTGAGATCAGGTAGCCGATGAAGAAGAACGGCTCGACGAAGGCGAACGCGAGCGCGGCGAAGAAGACGGTCAGGAAGATATTGAACATCCCCTTCTGCGCGTACTTCGTGCAAATCTCGACGACCTTCTTTGAGTCTTCGACGCTCGCCTTGTCGGCGTCGAGGTTGATGTTGTGCTTGATGAACTCGACGGCGCGGTACGCGCCCGTCGTCACGGCCTGAATCGACGCGCCCGTGAACCAGTAGACGATGGCGCCGCCCGTGATGAGACCGAGCACGAAGGGCGCGTGCAGCAGCGACAGACTCTCGACGTGCTGCGTCATGCCGGCGGTGAGCGCCATGATGATCGAGAAGATCATCGTCGTCGCGCCGACGACCGCCGTGCCGATCAGGACGGGCTTCGCCGTCGCCTTGAACGTGTTGCCCGCGCCGTCGTTCTCTTCCAAGAGGTGCTTGGCGCGGTCGAAGTTGACGTTGATGCCGAAGTCGCGTTTGACTTCCGCCTCGATGTTCGGGACTTGCTCGATGAGCGACAGCTCGTAAACCGACTGCGCGTTGTCGGTCACAGGCCCGTAGGAGTCAACCGCGATCGTGACTGGACCCATGCCGAGGAAGCCGAAGGCGACGAGACCGAAGGCGAAGACGGCGGGGGCGACCATCAGCGCGCCGAGGCCGTAGAGGCTGAAGACGTAGGCGATCGCCATCAGCGCGACGATGGAGATGCCGAGCCAGAAGCCGGAGAAGTTGCCGGCGACGAGGCCGGACAAAATGTTGAGCGACGCGCCGCCCTCTTCCGAAGACGTGACCACTTCCTTGACGTGGCGCGACTCGACCGAGGTGAAGACCTTGACGAGTTCCGGGATGATCGCGCCGGCGAGTGTGCCGCACGAGATGATCGACGCGAGCTTCCACCAGAGCGTCGTATCGCCGCGCAGGTCCGGCACGATAAGGTAGGAGACGACGTAGGTCAGCACGACGGAGACGACCGAAGTGATCCAGACGAGCGAGGTCAGAGGCTTCTCGAAGTTCATCGTGTCGGAGCCCGCGTAGCGCGACTTCGCCAGCGCCTCGTTGACGAAGTAGGAGATCGCCGAGGCGATGACCATCATGATGCGCATGACGAAAATCCACACCAGGAGTTGCACCGCCACGGTCGCCTGATCGCGCACGCCCAAAAGGATGAAGGTGATCAGCGCGACGCCCGTCACGCCGTAAGTCTCGAAGCCGTCCGCCGAGGGGCCGACCGAGTCGCCCGCGTTGTCGCCCGTGCAGTCGGCGATGACGCCGGGGTTGCGCGCGTCGTCTTCCTTGATCTTGAAGACGATCTTCATCAGGTCTGAGCCGATGTCGGCGATCTTGGTGAAGATGCCGCCCGCGATTCTGAGCGCCGCCGCACCCAGGGATTCACCGATGGCGAAGCCGATGAAGCAGGGCCCGGCGTAGTCGCGGGGGACGAACAGCAGGATGCAGAGCATGATCAGCAGCTCGACCGAGATCAAGAGCATCCCGATGCTCATGCCAGCTTTAAGCGGAATCGCGTAGATCGGGTAGGGCTTGCCGCCGAGCGAAGCGAACGCCGTGCGCGAGTTGGCGAAGGTGTTGACGCGGATACCGAACCACGCGACGCAGTAGGAGCCGGCGATGCCGACGAGGCTGAAGAGCAGAATGACGACGACGCGCAACGCCGTCGAAGCGTTCGGGTCGGCGGGCGGCGAGAGCCAGCCGAAGTAGAGCACGATGACGACGGCGATGAAGGCTTCGAGGATCAGAATGAACTTGCCCTGCGTCGTCAGATAGGTCTTACAAGTCGCGTAGATCAGCTCCGAGATGTCGCGCATCGAGCGGTGGACGGGCATGTTCTTCAACTGCATGAAGATCATCAGCCCGAAGCCGAGGCCGAGCGCGCAGATGACGAGCCCCGACAACAGCAGCGTGTGCCCGTCGATCCGGTCGTTCAAAAACCGCACGTCCGAAAGTTTCGGCAGCACGAGGTTCGCCTCGCCGCCCGCCTCGTGCGCCGTCGCCTGCCGCGAAGGCGCGCCCACGCCGCGCGCATCAGCCGGCGCGGACGAATCCGTGCGCTGCGCGAGCGCCGTCGAAGAGAGGGCGGCGCAGAGCGCGAAGACGGCGCAGAGCGCGAGCACGGCACGGCGCGCGGTCAGCCCGAAGCTGGAAAAATGGTTGTTAAAATCCACGTCTGAGAAGTTCCTTTCCGATGTTGGTGTCTGAAGAGTAGCGAACCGGCGCGAGCCTCGTCCCGCGCGGGCACACGCAAACAAACGAAGACGCACAGGAAGCACGCTCCCGTACACTAGAGCCCGCCAGCAGTCGCGCTAGAAAGCGGTAATTATGCCGATTTTAGGCGAAACTGTCCAACCGCTGGCAAGGCTGATCAGGGCTCAGTTTGGGAGCTGAATCTGAAAAAGTTCATATTTAATGAACCTGCCCGCTGATATTCAACCGCTTGAAAAGCCAAGACGGCAATATGTAACAGGCATATATGAAGGCTCCCCACAGAATGCTGTTCGCGGCGGTAGCAAGCCACCATGCAAGAGGCAATGGGGAAACAGGATGATTCGCTAATAAGATTGTCGGTATCGGCTTTGTAAGAAAGTTGTTTATTGATGCAATAACCGCATCTGCACCTGCCGCACGCTCTCCCGTATCAAACCAATGTTGAAACACCACATTCGCGTAAGGCTCAACCATGACACAGAGCTTAAAATGAATAGCTGCGACGACGAGCGAAGGCAGAAGCGCCGGTACGTCAATAAGCTTGCAGTTACGCCGGATTTGAGCCGTTAGTCTTCCTCCTGTGTCCGGCAAAGCTATCATTATCTCTTCACTCTCTTACAGCTTCTTATGTCGCACCTACCCTACCAGCAAGTACGGCGTGAGGCTTTCATCCCGCGCTCTGGGGGAGCGGCTGCTCGGTCGTCATGGCTTGCTCGGTCGGTTGGGGGCTGCGGCGCGTGCGCGTCCAGCGGCGGATCGAGTCGAAGAGGATGACGATTGCCGCCGCCATGAGGATGGCGGTCAGCGCGGCGTCGATGTAGCCCTGCCGCGCGGTCTCGGGGTTGCGCGTGAGCGGGAGGAAGATGTCCGTGATCGACTCCCACCCGGCGACGAGCGTCGTCGTGCCGACGAACGAGAGCGGCACGAGCGTCGTCCAGGCATAGCGCGCCTTGCCGGAGTTGATGATGACGGTCGTCGCCACGCACAGCGCGACCGATGCGAGCAGTTGGTTGGCGACGCCGAACATGGGCCAGATCGTCGAGATCGAGCCAGACCAGATGAACGCCGCCCAGCCCGCGACGACGAGCGCCGTCGTGATGATGGAGCCCGGCAGCCACGTCGGCTGCTCGAACTTCCTGTAGAACCTGCCGCCGAACTCGCCGACGAGGAAGCGCCCGACGCGCGTGCCCGTGTCAATCGTCGTCAGGATGAACAAAGCCTCGAACATGATGGCGAAGTGATACCAATACTTCATCAAGCCCGTCATGCCGGGGATCGCGTTGAAGATTTTGGCGATGCCTAAGGCGAGGGTGGGTGCGCCGCCCGCGCGACCGCGCAGAGTCTTCTCGCCCGACTCAGCCTGGAGTTGATCCAACTCCTTCGGCTGGAGGTCGAAGCCCTGCGCCGTGTGCTCGTCCACCATGCGGACGTAGGCCGCCTTTTGCGCGTCGGTGCGCTGCGCCGTGTTGATGGCGAAGTAGTCGCCGGGGAAGAGAGAGGTTGCGGCGATGAGCGCGACGACGCCGACGACGCCCTCCATCAACATCGCGCCGTAGCCGATCATGCGCGTGTCGGATTCACGCGTGATCATCTTCGGCGTCGTGCCCGAAGCGATGAGCGCGTGGAAGCCGCTGATCGCGCCACAGGCGATGGTGATGAAGACGAACGGGTAGAGTTTGCCCGGGATGACGGGGCCGCCGCCGGCGGTGAACGGAGTGAACGCGGGCATGTTCAAATTCGGGTGGACGAGGATGACGCCGAAGATGAGAAACGCGATGGTGCCGATCTTCAAATACGACGACAGATAATCGCGCGGGCAGAGAAGCATCCAGACGGGTAACACGGACGCGACGAAGCCGTAAGCCGCCATCAGGATCGTCACGGTGTTGCGCGAGAAGGTGAAACGCACTGCCCAACTCGACTCGGCAATCCACCCGCCGAGGATGACCGCGGCGAAGAGACCGATGACGCCGATGACGCTCGCCTCCACGATCTTGCCGGGGCGCAGGCGGTACATGTAGAGCCCCATCAGCAGCGCGAGCGGGATGGTGAAGCCGACGGTGAACGTGCCCCAGGGTGACTCGGCCAAGGCGTTAACGACGACGAGGCCGAGCCCCGCGAGCGCGATGACGACGATGAAGAGGATCGCGATGCCGGCGACCACGCCGGAGAGCGGACTGATCTCCGTGCGCGCGATGTCGGCGAGCGACTTGCCCCGGCGGCGCACGCTTGCGACGAGGATCATGAAGTCGTGCACCGCCCCGCCGATGCAGACGCCGATGACGAGCCAGAGCAGTCCGGGCAGAAAGCCGAACTGCGCCGCGAGCACGGGGCCGATGAGTGGCCCCGCGCCGCTGATGGCGGCGAAGTGGTGGCCGAACAAGACCCACTTGTTCGTCGGGTAGTAGTTGTGCCCGTCGTACATCGTCTGCGCAGGGACGGGCGCCGCGTCGTCGAGCGCGAGGACTTTCGCGGCGATGAAGGCGGAATAATAACGGTACGAGATGGCCATCACGCAGAGCGCGCCGACGATGACGGGGAGTGCGTTCATAAATTGTGTTGCTCCGAAACGGGCGGGATGAATCGCGAACCGACGTTGAAAGACGCGCGCATTATAGCGCGGCAGGGAATCCATGACTAACGCGCTTCATAAGTTTGGCAAGTTGCCAAGTCGAGACTGTCCCCTTGTGCAGCTTGCGAGGCGTGCGGGAAAGATGCGGCGAAAAAGCGGCGCGTTCCTCGTGTCGAGACGAGCGGCACGGCGGTTGTAGGTTAAGCGAGGCAGAGGCGTTTGGCTGATGCCGGACGCAGTCAGCTTGAACATCAACGGAGGCTTGCCATGAGCAACCAGATCATCGTCTTCACCTACCTCTCTTACGTCGCTATCAGCGTTGCGCTCACCGTCTGGGTCGCGCGCACGCTGCACAAGAACGGGCGCGTCTTCTTAGTTGACGTCTTCCGCGGCAACGAGTCTCTGGCGGATTCGGTCAACCACCTGCTCGTCGTCGGCTTCTACCTCATCAACTTCGGCTACGTGAGCCTCGCGCTGAGACTCGGCTACGACGTAACCAGTTTGCGCGAGGGGATCGAGGCGCTCTCGTGGAAGGTCGGGCTCGTGCTGGTCGTCTTAGGCGGGATGCACTTCTTCAACCTCTACGTCTTCAGCCGCATCCGCCGCCGCCCGCGCTTCAACGATGCCCCTTGGACGGGCAACAAGCAGGAGGGGCGCGACTGGGCGAAAGCGAGCTGAGGCGGAAGTTTGTAAGAAGACGGGACGACGCGGAGACGCGGGGACACAGAGAAAGAGAAGACTGTAAGCTGATCTCTTTCTCCGCGTCCCCGCGTCTCCCACTCCCCGCGTCTTCTTTCTGCTCAGTCGATGAACTTCTCTTCGATATTTATGTTGCGGGAGGCTAAGGCGGCGACGAAGGGCGCGGGCGGGATGCAGCGCTCCTGCGGGAGCGCGCCCTTCGCGGTCGTGAGCCCTCGCGCCATCGTCTGCGCGACAATGGAGGCGGGGAAGGCGGTCGTGCGCATCATCGCGGAGAGGCGCGTGCGCTCATCGAAGCGGTCGATGATGTCGTAGCGAAGCGTGCGCGTCGCGCCGTTCTGCGAGCCGCGAAATTCGAGGCGGACTAACACGGCGTCGGGCTCGTCCGCAGGCAGGTGGCGTGTGAGCAGCTCGCCGAGCAGACGGCGCGGACTGATGCGCGTCGTGCCGAGATCGACTTCGTCGCTCGCGGCGAGTCCGAGATCGATGAGCAGCTTGAACTGCGCGCAGTGGCCGGGGTAGCGGATCGTCTTGTAGTCGAGTTCTTTGATGCGATCCGCGAAGGTGTCGGGCAGGGTCGAAGTGCCGCCCGAAGTCTGGAATGCCTCCATCCGTCCGAAGGGCGCGGGGAAGTCCAGCTCTTCGATCTCGGTCATCGAATCGACCTCGACTATGTGTCCGCCGCGCACAACCCTCGCCCGCTCGACGTACTCGTTGATCAAGCCTTCGACCGAAAAGACGATCTGGTAGTTGAGCGGCGGCTTCGGCTCTAAGGGGAGACCGCCGACGCGGATGTGGATCGCCTCCAACTCTTCAAACCTTTCCGCGCCGTGCGCGGCGAGCACCGCGACCATGCCGGGGGCGAGCCCGCAGTCGGGGATGACGTTGACGCCTGCGGCGCGCGCTTCGGCATCGAGCGCCAGTTCCGCGGCGACGACCGCGTTGTTGCCGCCGAGGTCGCAGAAGTTCGTGCGCGCCTCAATCGCAGCGCGCGCGAGTCTCAGGTTGTGGAAGTAGGTGACGCAACTGAGCGCGGCGTCGTGCCCGCGCATCAACTCGACCACGCGGTCAAAGTCTTCGACATCAATCTGCGCTGGCGTGAGCTTCGGGCTCGCGACCGTGTCGCAGACGGCGCGGGCGCGCTCACCGTCGATGTCCGCGACCGTGACCGAGGACACTTCCGGCGAGTTGTGCGCCAGATCGTAAGCCGCGCCGAGGCCCATGCGCCCCGCGCCGAGGACGAGAATTTTCATGTCAGTTTTAGGGGAAGCGTTTTCAGCTTGTCGGTGGCTGTCGCCCCACTCAACCGCAGGTCGTGAGCGTGTTGGCACACTGCGATTCGGGCGGGAGCCAGCCCTCGAATTTTTTGTAACGAACCTGCACCCAGTCGCCGCGGCAGCCGATGACGTTGACCTGCGTCTCGACCGGCAGCGTGGTGACGACGGCGCTGTGCTTGTCCGGCTCCCTGAGAACCTTGACGACGGGCTTGTCGAGGTTCGTCCCGTACTTCCCGCGCGCCTGCGTGGCGAGCAGCGGCGCGTAAACCCAGCCGGGACCTTTGAAGAGAGCGTCGCCCGTCTCTTCGGCTTCGGCGTCCCTGATCCTCGCCCACTGTCCCGTCGCGCCCGTGATCGCCACCGCGATGGTGTAGTCGCCGTGCTTGAGCTTGGTGATGACCGCAGCGTCCTTGTCCGGCGCGCGGCGCACGTTGAGCCCCGCCGGATCGGGATCGACGACGAAGGCTTGAACCTCGCACTTCGTCGTCGCGTCCACGACCGACGCGGGATTAACCGTCTGCGCGCCACCCGCGCCCGCCGTCGCCGCGCCTCCCAAGAGGGCAAGACAGAGCATCAGAGCGGAGAAAAGAATCGTCCTCATCATCATCTTTACCCGTCACGCTGCCGCATCATCCACGTCGCCGCCTTGCGATGCGCCGATGAGAGACCCACCCGCGCCGACTATCGCGCCGACGAGCATGATGACGAGCCCGACGACGGTGCGCGTGTGCTGCTCGTCCGTCGCGTCCAAAGCCTTGTGCGCGAGCGAGCCGAGCCCCGCGTCGTGCGGGATGGTGAAGAGCCCGGCGGCGAGCACGAGGAAGCCAAGGGCTGCGATCTTGACGCCGAAGGGCGCGCGCTTCGGTCGCCCCGCCTTCGCGCCGATGGAGCTATGCACGTAGCCGTAGGAGGTGTAGATCGCCATGCCGAGCACGAGCCAGCCGATGAAGCGCCACCACGATTCGGGCGGCAGATAGACCATCAGGAAGAGGCACGACGCGACGCCCAAGCCCGGCAGCAGCCACGCGCCGAAGGGCACGCGGAACGGACGGTGGCGGTTCGGGTCTTTGTAGCGCAGGATGATGATCCCGGCGCAGACGAGGACGAAGGCGAAGAGCGTCCCGATGTTCGTCAGGTTCACCATCTCGTCGATGCTCGCGAACGCGGCGACGCCGCCGACGAAGACGCCCGTCAAAATCGTCGTCACGTGCGGCGTCTTGAACTTCGGGTGGACGCTCGCGAACACAGGCGGGAGCAGACCGTCGCGCGCCATCGAGAAGAAGATGCGCGGCTGACCGAGTTGGAAGACGAGCAAGACCGCCGTGTGCGCGATGACCGAGCCGAACGCGACGAACGTCGAGGGCCACGTCGTCCCCTTCGGCGCGACGTGATCGAGCGCCATCGTCAGAGCCTCCGCCTGCTGCGAAGTGGAGGTCTGCGCGAGTTCGTGATAGGGAATAATCCCGGTGAAGACCGCGGCGACGACGATGTAGAGGATCGTGCAGACGACGAGCGAGGCGAGGATGCCGATGGGCAGATCGCGCGCGGGGTTCTTTGTCTCCTCCGCGACCGTACTCACGGCGTCGAAGCCGATGTAGGCGAAGAAGACCAGCGCCGCCCCGACGAACGTGCCCTTCCAACCGTTCGGCTGGAACGGTTCCCAGTTCTGCCGCATCGTGTGCGGCGAGACGTAGTAGAACGCGATGCCGACGAAGAAGACGAGCACGAGAATCTTGACGCCGACCATCACGGCGTTGAAGTTCGCCGACTCGCGTATGCCCCAGACGAGCACGACCGTGATCAGCGCGACGATCAGGACGGCAAGCAGGTTGAAGATGATCGGGTGACCGAACAGGACTGGCGCGTCGCCGAAGCGCTCGGCGTAGAGCTTCGGATCGGAGTCCTTAAGCGCGGCGGCGATGCGGTAATTCGAGGCGAGCCAGTAGGGGATGTTGACGCCGAGGTTGCGCATCAGCTTGGCGAAATACTCCGCCCAACTGATCGCGACGGCGATGTTGCCGACGGCGTACTCGATGATCAAGTCCCACCCGATGATCCACGCGACGAACTCGCCGAGCGTCGCGTAAGAGTAGGTGTAGGCGGAGCCTGAGATCGGAACCATCGAGGCGAACTCGGCGTAGCAGAGCGCCGTGAACGCGCACACGACCGCCGTGATGACGAACGAGAGCATGAGCGACGCGCCCGCGCCCGGTCGCGACGGATCGCCCGCCGCCGCCGTGCCAACGGTGGCGAAAATTCCCGCGCCGACGATGGCTCCGATGCCGATCAGCGTGACGTTGAAGGCGCCGAGCGTGCGCTTGAGCGAGAACTGCGGGCCGCCCGCGGCTGCCAGGATGTCGTCCAGATTCTTGGTGCGAAAGAGTCCTCGAAGCACTTGCGTGGTCTCCAGAAGTTTTCCGCGGCGCGGGGCTTGACGAACGAGACGGGGAGTCTCTCCCGTTGGTCGCGGCGAACGAGCGTCGCGGAGTTTAGCATAAAAGGATGAAGGATGAGGGATGAAGGATGAAAGCGGGGCTACTCAAGTCGAGCCGCCACGCTTTCATCCCTCATCCTTCATCCTTCATCCTTTTTTTGTTACACTTCGCCCCGCCGAAACGCCGACCGACGGGACACCGCTCATGCCGGAACGAACGGGCGCGCGCACGCGCGTCGTCCACCAGAACCTCGACACGTCTTACGTCAACCTCGCGGCGCTCGTGCGCCACTTGCAGCAGCGGGATTTCACGGGGCGCGTCCACGTCGAGTTGGACGAGTACGACGCAGACATTTTTCTCGGCGCGCGCGAGCGGCCCCGCGCCTTCGAGCGCGACCACGTGACGGGGCGCGAGTCCGAAGGCGAGGCCGCCTTGCAGCGCATCTTCGTGCGCGCCAGCGAGCCGGGCGGGCGCGTCAGCGTCTTCGAGGGCGATCTGGAGATGGCGGAGGCGGGCGGGCACCGCGCGGCTGCGCCGAGCCTCGCGGCGGCGTCGGGCGTTGTGCGCAGCGGCGACGAAGACGACGTGCGCGGCGGGCGCGTGCAGGAGGAGATCGACCGCCGGAACGTCTTGCAACTGAGCGGCGAGTTGATCTCAGCAGTCGAGCGCGCGCTCACGGCGGCGGGCGTCGTGGACTTCGCGGCGCGCTTCCGCGCCGGGCGCACGGGCTTGCACGAGCGTTTCCCATTCCTCTCGTCGCTCGCCGACTGCGTCGAGGAAATCGACGGCGAGTCGCGCCTCGCGCGCGGTACGGACGCCTCGGAGTTCGTCGCGGGGGTGTGCGAGGCGCTGCGCCTGACGGTCGAGGGCGCGGCGGCGGACGACGGCGGCTCGCGCGGCGTGCGCCGCGAGGTGGCGCGCGAACTCGTCGCCCTCGAAGAGAGGCGTCCGCGCGCGCTGGCGCGCTTCCAGTTCGCCCCCCAACTCGAACGCATCGCCGGCATCCGCTGGACATGAGAAGAGCGTCAATCGTGAACCGTCAATCGTGAATCGTGGTTGAACGCCTTCCCGGCTTGAACTTCACCGTTCAGGTCGGAAAAGCATCAACTCGTCTTCACGATTGACGATTGACGGTTCACGATTCACGAACTTATGTTTCCCTTCCGCAACGTACT
>JBJMGS010000024.1:0-2923 GCA_045807785.1 Pyrinomonadaceae bacterium | reverse complement strand
TGAACGCGAAGTCGCCGCAGCGTTAGGTCGCGCGAAGTAAGTTAATCGGAACGGAGTGAAGTCATGAAAACAGTCATCATCAATTCTTTCAAGCTCGCCTGTCTCGCCGTCCTCCTAGCGTGTGCGCCGGTCGCGGCGCGGGCGCAGTCGAACTCGAAGTTGCAGATCGAGAACCTTGAGGCTCTCGCGGCGAAGGCGGACAACGTCGTGGACGTGACTATCGGCGAGGACTTGCTGAAGTTCATCCCGGCAATCATCCTCAAGACAGAAAAGAACGAGGTGGAGGCTAAGAAGATCGCGCGCAACTCCGCGGGCTTAAAGGGCGTTTACGTCCGCAGCTTCAACTTCGCGGAAGCGGGGCAGTGGCACGAGTCGGACATCGCGGGCATCCGCGCGCAGCTCAAGGAACCGGGCTGGTCGAAGATCGTCAGCGTCAGGAGCCGCAAGGACGGGCAGAACGTCGAGGTCTATATCATGACCGACCCGGCGAGCTTCGGCGGTCTCGCCGTCATCGCCACGCAGCCGAATGAGCTAACGGTCGTCAACATCGTAGGCAAGATCAACATCGAAGACCTCCTCTCGCTCGAAGGTCACATCGGCATCCCCGATCTCGACATCAACATCGGCGGCGACACCGACGACAAGAAGTCCGACGTGAAGCGCAACGCGCCTGTCACCAAGAAGCCGTAAAGGGAGGCGCGACGACGATGCGACGAAAGATCACGTCACTACTGTTCGCCCTCGCCCTCGTGGCCTCCGCGCAGGTCGCGCGAACGGCTTCCGCTGCGGGCGAGGAGAAGCCCGAATACAACTCGGTCGTGCGGCTGGTCGAGTCGAACTACCACGTCAAACATAAGGGCATTCCGTTTCTCGCGAGCGCCGGCGTGAAGACGGCGAAGGTCGTCTCCTCGACCGTGCGCCGTTATTCGCGCTTCGCCGATCTCAAGCTCGCCGTCTTCGAGGATCAGGACTTCACGCGGGGCGACCACGCCGCGTTCCACGCGCGCGTGAGCCGTTTGATGGAGCCCGCGTGGACGCCGCTCGTCGTCGTGCGCGGGCATGACGAGGGGCAGACCTACACCTACACGCGCGAGGACGGCGGAAAGTTCAAGGTCATCATCGTCGCGCTCGGCGACCGCGACGGCACGGTGCTCGAAGTCGGCTTGAACGAGCAAGAGTTCCTCAAGCTGCTGCTGAACCCAGAGCAGGAGACGAAGAACATCACCGACTCGGCGACGAATCAGGACGACGACAAAGACAAGTAAGCGCCACGCCTTGCTCTGCTGGAAAAAGGATCACCCTCGATGAAAACGAAACTCACACTGCCGCTCATCACGTTGCTCCTCTGCCTCGCGCCCGCCGCCTTCGCGCAGGAGAAGGAGAAGGACGAGGTCTTGCAGATCAACACCCGCGTCGTCTTCCTCGACGCGCTCGTCACCGACAAGAAGACGAAGGCTTACGCGAGCGATCTCGCCCCCGACAATTTCGAGGTGCTCGCCGACGGCCAGGCGCGCAAGGTGACCTACTTCTCGCGCGAGGGCGACGCCGCGCGCCGACCGCTCGCGCTCGTCCTCGTCTTCGATCTAGAACGTATCGGGTCGGGGCGCTACCTACGGCGCACGGACATCGTCGAGGCGATGGCGAAGGAGTTGGAGAAACTGCCGCCCGGCGACGAGGTGGCCATCGTCGTGCTCGACCCCGGCGGGCAGGAGGGCAAGCGCGAGTGGCTGACGGGCTTCACGCGCAACCGCGGCCAACTCGCCTCCGCCATGTCGATCATCCCGACGCTCGTCGGCGCGGGCGGCAACGGCGGCGAGTCGATCACGGTCAACGTCGGCGACTCGGACAAGAAGCACGTCGAGGTCAAAGACGGATCGCCGTCGTCGGACAAGGACGCGAGCAACGGGCATGCGCCGTCGGACGAAGAGATGAAGCGGACGGCTGAGAGCGCGCAGGCTGCCGCCCGGATCGCGAAGGCGGCGAAGGGCGAACTCGAAGAGGGCGACGAGATGGACACGGTCGTCAATAAGAAGGGCGAGCGGGTGACGCGCGTTCTGAAGGCTGACGGCACGCTCATCCTCACGAAGACGAACAAGCAGGGGCAGGAAGAGTCGGACGTGCACAGCGACTTCGATCTGCCGCGCGCGCTCTATGAGATCACGAAGCGCACGGCACGCGAGCGCCCCAACTCGCAGGCGGCCATCGCCTACGTCACGGACGGGTTCGCGCCGATGGAGTACGACGAGCGCGACTACGTCGAGGATCGACTCAACCGCCAGAACGTCATCTTCAGTGCGCTCGTCACCGACATGAAGACGGGACTCAAACTGGCGAAGCCGCTGCTCTCGCCGCTCGGCAACTGGGCCGGCATCGGCCTCTACGGCGTCGTCTCGCACGTCTCGAAAGCGACGGGCGGCGACATGGTGCGCGTGCGCACGCCCGCGGATTACGCCAGAGGCTTGAGCGAGATCATCGGGAACCTGAACGCGCGCTACAGCCTCGGCTTCACGCTCGCCGACGCCGAGACCGACGACGGCAAACTCCACCCGCTCGAAGTCCGCATCCACGCCATGGACGCGCGCGGCAAGGAGCGCAAGCTCGACACGAAAGCCCGCCGCGGCTACTTCATGCCGACCGTGCCTAAGCAGCAGGAGGCGAAGAAGGACGCGGCTACCCCGGCGAGAGCGACGCAGACGAAGAACCAGTAGATTTGTAGCGGCAGGGAAGAGGCACAATGAAGCGACGCATGAACATCGCCGCGTGTTGTCTCTGCCTCGCCTTCGCGTTCGCCACAGCGCGCGCGCAGACGCCGGGTGGTGCGGCGACGATTGACGCGGGCGCGGTCGCCGTCGCCAGTGGCGTCGCGCGTTGGAAGGCGAAGGCGGGCGGGAGCGTCTATTCGACGCCGCTCGTCGCGGACGGC
>JBJMGS010000023.1:0-8045 GCA_045807785.1 Pyrinomonadaceae bacterium | reverse complement strand
GTTTGCGTTCAGCGATTGATAGTTCTTAGCTCGTGAAAAGGTGGTGGCGCTAAAGATCAAGACCAGAACAAAGACGGGGCAGAGTTGCAATATCTTACTCGCAAGACTGAAACGATGGGTAGACTTGTCTTTACTCGAAACGAGCAACTCCTGATAAATTTTAAGGCGGCGCATTGAGTCTCACTATTTCTACGGGCGGTCTATTGGATTCGCCCCGTTGTGGTAGATGAATCGAACGGAATCTATGAGGATTTCGTCAACATCATGCGAGGTGACGACTTAGTCTTGCCGGAAGCTGAAGACAGCCGCCTTATATACCTCACACTTGGTTAAGTCAACGCTCATTGGCAAGTCTCCTTGGATCGCCCACTTCTCATATCAAGTCAATAAGAAAACCCCTACGCTTGAACTACCGTCAGGTATTTTCGCGCCCCGGCGATGAACTTTTGCAGGTAAGCGAGGAAGGATGTGAGGCAGAAATAGAAAGGGCGAGCGACATTGGTGTCGCTCGCCCTTCGTTGCAATCGAATCCTCGCTCGTCCTTAGCGCACGACGTTGATGCCGATCAGTTGTTGGCCTTCGATGACGAACTCGGCGGGCGGCAGCTCCTTCTCGCTGAGGGGCGAGAGGACGGTCGGCGTGAAGCCGCCGCTGCTGCGCTCGCTGTTGAGCGTGGCGACCATCGAGGGCGGCAAGCTGGGAAGCTCGTCCGTGCCGACCATCGCACCCGGCGTGATGCGGAAGAGTTTGACGTAGAGCCGGTCGTTCTTCTTGATCTTGTTAATCGCAGTGACGAGCTGACCCAGGTCCTTCGCGACGAAGCTCTGCGCCGCGAGCGCCTGTTGCAGCGTGCCTCCGTCGCCGACGAAAAGCACGAGCTGTCCGGGCGGCACGTCCGCGGGAATCTCCACGGGGATGCGCTGCACGTACTGCTTGCCCGAATCAGTGCGGACGAAAGCCTGCACCTCGACCGTCTCGCCGCGCGCCACCTCGGTGCGGTCGAGCGCGATACGCTCAAGCGTCCCAGCCTTGCGCTCGTCGGACGAGGCGATGTTGACGGTGATGCGCCCGATCTCGACGTTGTCGAAGCCACTCGATAGCAGCGCCGCGACCGGCGTCGCGACCGAGCCGGCGGCCTGCGCGCCCGCCGTGTTCGAAGAGAAGCGCCGTTCGAGCTTAATCGGCTCCTGACCCTTCACGTCAATCGTGCCGCTCACGCTGATGGTCGAATCGCCGAGGCTGCGCTCGGTCGAAGTGAGCGTGCTGTAGAGCGTGATGTTCAGCAAGAGCGGCGAGAGGAACGGATCGTTCACCATCTCGAAATTGTACTTCTCCGCCTTGTCGCGGCTCGTCTGCACGTTGATCGTGACGGGGATCATCTTCGGCGCGCGCCCGAGCTGGCCGTAGATGCCGTTCGACCGATCCTGCGAGATCGTGCCGACCATCTGTCCCGACGAAGAGAGCTTGAAAGAGTTGTTCAAATTCGAGACGACCGTGATCACGGACGACTCGCTCATCGGCATGTCCGAGACGCCGAGGCTGAGGAACGGGTGACCGAAAGCATAGACGCGTTCACCGTCGCGCCAAGTGACCGTCCCGGCGGCGGAGAGCGCGAAGTCGCCCCGCACGAGTTGCACGGTGATGCTCGATCCCGGCAGCAAAGTCTTGTCCGTCACCCTGCCGAGCGGCGTGATGGTCGTGCCGCCGCCCGCGCCCGCGACGGGCATCAGCCCGCCCGCCTGTAGCTGCGGCGCGAAGCGCGCGATGGCTTCGGCAGAGACTCCGCTGAAGACGAGCGGCGTCGCGATAGGCAGCATCTGCTGACCCATGAGCGGCAGAAGCGGCGAGCCTGCCGCGACCGGCGCGACCAGCGTCGAGCCCGTCGCCGCGGGCTTCGGCAGATTAGCCGTCCAGTCGGTCGAGGCGAGCTTGGCGAAAGAGTAAGTCTGCGGCAGATTATGATTGATAACATTGGGCGTGTTGCGCCCGAAGTTGTCGATCATCTGTTGGATCGGCGTGATGCCCGCGATGGGCTCTTCGGCGAACGGGTAGGTGAAGGCGACCGCGCCGACCAGCTTGCCGTCGATGAAAACGGGCGAGCCGGACATGCCTGCGAAGACGCGCGTCTTCGCGACATTCGCGCCCGACAGTTTTGCGATGATGGCGGACTGGCGCGGGTTCGGGTAGCCCTCCAACACGCCGAGGATTTCGACGCCGAACTCCTGCGGCTCGCTCCCGGCAAAAACCGTGTGCCCGACCCCCTTCATCCCTGCGCGCACGTCTTCGAGGGGGAAGAGGCGCGCATCGACGGCGGCGGCGGGCTTCGCGGGCGACTGTGCGGCGACCGCGAGCGCGCAGGCGAGCACCGCGCAGAGTGTGACGACGATTGCGACGAATCTACTCTTCATGAGATTTTAACCGTGCCGAATTCCGGGGAAGGTTGGGAAGTTAAAGAATGCCACCTTGGGTGGCTGTTGACGAAAGCCCGTTCGCCATCGTCACCCGACTATAACCGTCGCTTTCTCAGATGGTCAAGAGGTTGAAAAGGTTGGAAATGTGGCGCGGCGGAAACGCCGCCGGGAAAGGCTGCGCGCGCCGCCGCTTCACTTCTTGCCGCGCCTTTTCGCGCGTGGTAACTTCGCACTTGATGCGAGAGTCGCGCACCGCTTCAACGTCACAACGCTCATACGTCAGGCCGAACTGTCACGCGGCTGCGCGCGACGGATTCCGGCATGTCGCGCGCCCGGCGCGGGATTGTGCGCGCGGGTCGGCGCATGGTTGAGATTGAGGGATTCGTGCTCGCGGGCGGCGCGTCGAGCCGGATGGGTACGGACAAAGCCGGGCTCGACTTCGGCGGCGAGACGTTCGTCGCCCGCGCGGCGCGCACGCTCAGCTCAATCGCTCCGCGCATCAGCGTCGTCAGCAGTCGCGCCGAGCACGCGCGACTCGGTCTGGCGGTCGTCCCAGACGTTCACACGGGCGCGGGTGCGCTCGGTGGCATACACGCGGCGCTGCGTGCGTGCCGCGCGCCTTGGGCAGCAATCGTCTCGTGCGATCTGCCCTTCGTGACGACCGAACTTTTCGCCCGCCTCGCGTCGTTTCCCGACGACGACTTCGACGCGGTCGCGCCCGTGCAGACGGACGGTCGCATTCAACCGCTCTGCGCGCTCTACTGTGCGGCGACCTGTCTGCGCATGACCGAAGAGCTGCTCGCGATGGGCGAGCGCAGACCGCGCGTCCTGCTCCGACAATTGCGGACGCGTTGGGTCGCGCCCGAGGTGCTGGCCGATCTGCCGCGCGCCGAACTTTTTTTCTCGAACGTCAACACGCCCGCAGACTACGAACGGGCGAAGGAAAGGATGAAGGATGAAGGATGAAGGATGAAAGCGTGGTGGCTCAAGTTGAGTGAATCTTCTTTCATCCCTCATCCTTCATCCTTCATCCTTCGATTCCATGTCTCCACGCCGCCGACCCGGACGAAGACTGTTTAAGGCAGTGCTGCCCACCGCCGCGCTCGTTCTGGTCGGCGTGTCGGCGCTCGCCTTCTGGATGGTCAACACGATCGCGCACCCGCCGACGCAACCCTATCTCGTCACGCCAGAAGGCTACGCGCGCATCAGCCCGCGCGGCGTCAAGGCGACGGAAGAGAGCTGGTTGAATTCGGACGGGACGAAGGCGCGCGGGTGGCTCCTGCGCGGTACGGAAGGATCGCCCGCGGTCGTATTGCTGCACGGCTACGGCGCTGATCGCTCCTGGGTCTTTAACCTCGGCGTCAAGATCAACGAGGCGACGAACTTCACCGTCCTCTGCCCGGACCTGCGCGCGCACGGCGAGCGGCCAGCCGTCTCGACGACGACCTTCGGCGCACGCGAGGCAAAGGATGTCACCGCCGCGCTCAACTTCCTCCGCGCGCTCAAAACCACGCAGCAACGCCCGCTCGTCGGCTCGCGCTTTGGTCTCTACGGCGTCGGACTCGGTGCTTACGCCGCGCTCCTCGCCGCGCCGGACAGTCAGGGCGGACAGATCACCGCGCTCGCGCTCGACTCCGTGCCGGCGCGCGCCGACGGGCTGTTGCGCGACACATTGCGACAGCGCATCGGGCTCGACAACGCCGCCACGTTCCAGCTCGCGCGCGCCTTCTCGCGCCTCTACTTCCTCGGCAAGTATGAGGACGCAGACGCCTGCGTCGCGGCACGCGCGGCGGGCAACCGTAAGGTGCTGCTCCTTTCAGGCGCGGACGCCGGAGACTTACGTGCCGCCACGCAGGACCTCGCGCGCTGCTTCACCGCCGCCGAAGCGGTCGAGGTGAAGACCGATCTTCCCGTCACGGGTCTCAACGCTTCCTCCGCGACCGGCGAGGCCGGCGAGGCTTACGACCGCCTCGTCATAGACTTCTTCCAGAACTCGCTCCGCTAAAATCACGCCGCACGGCTACCTGTCACCGAAGACCGCGGCGAGCGCGTGGACGCCGTTATCTCCGATCACTTCGAAGCGCGCCATGCCGGGCGCGGCCAACTGATTCACGTTCGCGACCGGCACGATGACGAGCACCATCTCGCGGTGCGCGCGCGCGTAATCGGAGATGAGGTTAACCCCGTCGAACATCTTCGGCTCGCCGTGCTCGTTGTAAACGACCCTACCGGCGGCGTAGAACTCGGAGCTGCGCTCGATGTCATAGAGGTTCAGCACCGGCGTCGCGCCGTAGCCGCGCGCGTCCGCGAGGCGCAGGAGATCGCGCACCGACTCTCGCCGCGTCGCGCCGCCGAACGCGTACACGGTCGCGATCATCACCGTCAACAGCGTCACTCCCACGACGACGCCAGCCGTCCGCCCGCGCGCGCCCTTCGACCATAACGCCCACAGACCACCGCACACGAGCGGCGCGGCGACGAAGAGCGCGCAGGTCATTCCGATCAGCCCCGTGCGCGCCGAATATGCTAGGACGGCGCAGGCGCCCGTGAGCAGAAACACGCCCGCCACGCACATCGCCCAGCGGCTCCCTCCGCCGCGCACGAACCGCCACAACTCTTCGCCCGCGAGCAGCGCCGCGCCGGGCAGCGCGGGCAGAATGTAGCCGGGGAGTTTCGAATGCGAGAGCGAGAAGAACGCGACCGGCACGAAGACCCATGCCAGCGCGAATAGTCGCAGGGAAATGCTCGTGCGGTCGTCCACTTCAGCGCGCAAACGTCGCCGGTCGTGCCAGAGGTTTTTCAGCGACGCGAAGAAGAAGGGCGTCCACGGCAGCGTGAGCAGCGGCAGGATGAGCAGGAAGAAGTAGAACGGCTGCGGGTGGTGAAACCTGTTCGAGACGAAGCGCGCGAAGTGGTGCTGGATGAAGAATTGATTGATGAAGGCGGGGCCGTGCGCGATGGTGACGGGCGCGTACCACGTCGCCGCGACGAGCAGCGCGAGAGGCACGCCCCAGAGCAGAGACTTGACCGACGGCGGGAAGCGGCACAGCAGCAGTTGGTAACAGCCGACGACGCCGAACGGGATGACGATACCGACGAGTCCCTTCGCCAACAGAGCCAGGCCGACGCCCGCGTAGAAGCCCGCGAGCAGGAGTCGTCGCCGCCGCGCGTCATCTTCCAGGCCAGAGACGAAATAGCACGCGAGGCTGACCGCGACGGTCGCCGTCAGGAAGATGTCGAAGTTCACCCCGCGCGAGAACGCGATGAGCCCCGCGCTCGATGCCATCACGCCCGCGCAGGTGAGTTGCAGGCCACGGAGTTCGCCCAGTGCCCTGCGCTCGACGCGACCGCACATCCAACCCAAGAGCAGCACCGTCAGCCAACCGGCGAGCGCCGCGCCGAGGCGCGCAGACCATTCCGAGACGCCGAACAGTTGGAAGCCCGCCATCTCAGCCCAGTAAGCGAGCGCGGGCTTCTCGAACCAGGTGTGCCCCGCGAGCGTCGGCGTCACGAGATCGCCGCGCGTGTACATCTCGCGCGCCACTTCTGCGTAACGCGGCTCGTCCGAGCCGATGAAGGGCGCGCGACCGAGCCCGTAAAAATAGGCGAGCGCGACGCCCGCGAGCAGCAGCGCGAAGTCGCGCTTGGCATGGGTTGAAGGTTGCAAGTATGCTAGGACAGTTTTCAGTTTCCAGTTTCCAGTTTTATTGTTCTGTGCGAGTTGGCGAGTATCAACGATGCGCCTGCGATCTTCAACCCGCGAACTACTTTCAAGACATTCATCACCCATGAATAAATCACCGCACCATAATCGACAACAGGTTCTGTCTGAAAACTGAAAACCGAAAACTGTAAACTGATGCTAACAACTGCCGTCATCGGCACTGGCTCTCTCGGCAGGCACCACGCGCGCGTCCACGCCGCGCTCGCCGCCGAGGGGCGCGCGCGCTTCGTTTACGCCTGCGACGCAAATGAGGAGACCGCGCGTGCCGTCGCCACGGAGCGCGGCGTCGAGTTTGTCACTGACTGGCACGCGCTCGTCGGTAAGGTCGAAGCCGTGAGCCTCGCCGTCCCCACCGAATCGCACGCGGCGATTGCCGTCCCGCTGCTCGACGCAGGGATTCACGTGCTCGTCGAGAAACCGATCTCACGCACGCTCGAAGAGGCGGACGAGATGATCGCGGCGGCGCGGCGCAGCGGCGCGACCCTGATGGTCGGCCACCTCGAACGCTTCAACCCGGCGCTCGTCGCCCTGCGCCCACACGTCAAGAGCCCCGTCTATTTCGAGATTCACCGTGTCGGCGAGTTCACCGCGCGCTCGCTCGACATAGACGTCGTGCTCGATCTGATGATCCACGATCTCGACATCGTGCAGTGGCTCGTCGGCTCAGACGCGGAGGCGACCGACGTGCGCGCCGTCGGCATCCCCGTGCTGACAAGTCTGGTTGACGCGGCGAACGCGCGCGTCGAGTTTTCAACCGGCGCGGTCGCCAACATCACCGCCTCGCGCGTCGGCATGGAGAAGATTCGCAAGATGCGCTTCTTCCAGCCGCACGACTATGTCGCCGTCGATTACGTCACGCGCTACGCCGCCATCAGCTCGCTCGATCCGTTCGGCGCACAGGGCCGCCCCGGCGTCGCGCACCGCCGCCTCGAAGTCGAAGACGTTGAACCTTTGCGCGCCGAGATCGAAGCGTTCCTCAGCGCGGCTGAAGCACGCGTCGAGCCGCCAATTCCGGGCGAAGACGGTCGGCGCGCGCTTGCGCTTGCCCTGCGCGCCCTCGCAAGCATCCACGAACATGACGCGCGCACGGGAATCAACGCGCTCACACGCTGACGGCGCGCACTTTGTCTCATCCCTCACGGCATCATGACAGAATTGAGTAACGACACACCGACGCCCGCCGCGCAAATCTCCTGCCTGCTCAAGAGTAGAATCTCCGCGGGCGACTTCCCTTCCGCCGTCTATCTCGTCGGCGAGGGCGGACGCGTGCGCTTCACGGACGCGCTCGGTTTAGCCGTGCGCGAGCCGCGCGAGCAGCCGGCCACGCCTGAGACGATCTACGATCTCGCGTCGCTGACGAAACCGCTCGTGACGGGACTGCTCTGCGCGATGCGCGTCGAGCGCGGCGAGTTGGAACTCGACGCGCCCGCGGCGAAGTACCTGCGCGAGTTCGGCAAGGCGGCTCGCGTCGTGATGACAATCCGCAATCTGCTGACGCACACATCGGGTCTTCCGGCGTGGCGACCGCTCAGGCAGTTGACCGACGACCGGCGCGAGCGCGTGCTCGACGTGATCGCCGCCGAAAAACTGGTGTACGCGCCGGGCACGCAAGTCCTCTACAGCGATCTGGGCTTCATCACGCTCGGCTTATTGTTAGAGAGAATCTCCGGCGCGCCGCTCGCCGAACTCGCGCGGCGCGAGATTTTCGAGCCGCTCGCCCTGCGCCGCACTTTCTTCAACCCCGCCGCCGCGCTCCAAACCGAAGTCGCCGCCTGCGAGATCAACGGTAACGCCTACGAGCGCGGGATGTGCGGCGAGCAAGGCGGCGCGGGCGTGCCGGGCGCTTGGCGCGAGCAGGCGATCTGGGGCGAGGTGCACGACGGCAACGCCTACTTCCTCGGCGGCGTGGC
>JBJMGS010000022.1:0-39973 GCA_045807785.1 Pyrinomonadaceae bacterium | reverse complement strand
CCTGCTCGCCCTCTTCTTCGTCGCGCTCATCGCCACCCCTCTGGCGATCAAGCGCGTCGCGGCATGGCGCGAGGCGTCGAAGTCGAAGATTGACGCGAGCGCCGCGCTCTCGCGCTACGGCTTCCGCCTCGAAGAAGTCTCGCGCGCGGCGGGCGTCAACTTCACGCACCAGGCCCCGACGCTCGACGCCAGGCTCAACCACATCATGCCGCAGGTCGCCTCGATGGGAGCGGCGGTCGCCGTCGCGGACTTCGACCGCGACGGCTGGGCTGATCTCTACGTCACCAACAGCGGCGAAGGGAGTCGCAACGCCCTCTACCACAACAACCACGACGGCACGTTCACTGACGTGGCAGCGAGTGTCGGACTCGCCGACGTTAATCAGCCGGGCACGGGCGTCTCGATGGGCGCGGTCTGGGGCGACTACGACAACGACGGCTACGAAGACCTCTTCCTCTACAAGTGGGGCCGCCCGGAACTGTTCCACAACGACGGCGGGCGCGCGTTCTCGCGGGCGAGCGCGGGGATGAATTTGCCGCCGTGGGTCAACGCCAACACCGCCGTCTGGCTCGACTACGACGCGGACGGCAGACTCGATCTCTTCCTCGGCGGCTACTACGCGGAAGACGTCGATCTCTGGCACCTCAAGACGACGAAGATGATGCCGGAGAGTTTCGAGTACGCCAAAAACGGCGGGCGCAAGTACCTCTTCCACAACCTCGGCGGGGGAGCGTTCGAGGAAGTCGCCGGGCAGGCCGGCATCAACAGTCGCCGCTGGGCGCTCGCCGCGGCGGCGGCGGATTTGCGCGGCACGGGTCACCCCGATCTCTTCGTCGCCAACGACTACGGCGTCTCGGAGCTTTACCTCAACGAGGACGGCAAACACTTCCGCGAGGCGGGCGAGAGCGCGGGCGTCGGCTTCGCGCCCAAGAGCGGCATGAACGCCGCGTTCGGCGACATACTGAACGAGGGCAAGTACGCCATCTACGTCTCGAACATCTCGGAGGAGGGCGTGCTCATTCAGGGCAACAACCTCTGGCTGCCGCGCGACGGCACGACGGGCGACGCCATCAAGTATGACAATCTCGCGCGCGACATGGGCGTCGAGATGGGCGGGTGGAGTTTTGGTGCGCAGTTCGGCGATCTCAACAACGACGGCACGCTCGATCTCTATCTCGCCAACGGCTACGTCTCGGCGGATCGCGGCAAGAACTACTGGTACGACTTCTCGAAAGTCGCGGGCGGCAACACCTCGATCATCTCCGACGCCGCCAACTGGCCGCCGATGGAGGGACGGAGTCTTTCCGGTTACCAGCAGAAGCGCGTCTGGGTGAACGACGGCGCGGGACACTTCAACGACGTGGCACGCGCCGTCGGCGTCACAGACACTTACGACGGGCGCTCGGTCGCGCTCGTCGATCTCTGGAACCGTGGCACGCTCGACGTGGTGGTCGCGAACCAGAGGGGGCCGCTGTTGATCTACCGGAACACGACCGCGCCGGAAAACAACTGGATCGACTTCGAGCTGGAAGGCACGGCGAGCAACCGCAGCGCGGTCGGCGCAGAGGTGCGCGTCTTCTGGGGCGGGCGCGAGCAGGTACAGCAGGTCGCGGGCGGCAGCGGCTTCTGCGCGCAGAACCAGCGCCGCCTCCATTTCGGTCTGGGCAGAGACGCACGGATCGAGCGGGTCGAGGTGCGCTGGCCGACGGGCAAGGTGCAGACGGTCGAGCACCCGGCGGTCGGCCAAGTGAATCAGATCAAGGAGTCGGCATGAGTCAACAGGCGAGCGCGTCAGTCGCTTCCCCGCCCGCTGCTGGCGCGGCGCGGCGGCGACGGGTCAGTCTCGACAACCGCTTCATCCCGCCCGTCTTCATCACGCTCATCCTGCTCGCCGGGCAGCTCTCGTTCGGGATGCTGGAGAGCTACCAGAAGACTGCGCTCGCCATCGTCGTGAGCATCCTGATGGAGCTGGCGCTCTCGCGTCTCTTCATGGGGAAGTGGCCGCACCTCGCGAGCGCCTACATCACCGGCATCAGCGTCGGCATCCTCATCCGCTCGCCCGCCTTCTGGCCCTACGCGCTGTGCAGCGCCATCTCCATCACGTCGAAGTACGTGCTGAGAGTGCGCGGCAGGCACATCTGGAACCCTTCGAACTTCGGCATCTGCGTGATGCTCTTCCTCGCCTACGAGACGGTGGCGAGTTTGAGCATCCAGTGGGGCAACTACCTTTTGCCGCTCGTCGTCATCTGGGCGCTCGGCTCGCTGATCATCTGGCGGCTCCGGCGTTTTCACATCACGGCGACTTACGTCGTCTCGTTCGTCGCCTTCGCGTTCCTGCGCAGCATGATCACGGGTCACCCGTGGGTGGCTGAGGTCGCGCCCATCACAGGCCCGATGTACCAGCTCTTCATCTTCTTCATGATCACCGACCCGAAGACGACCGTCCACACGCGGCGGGGACAGTGCGCCGTGGCTTTCTCGGTCGCGCTCGTCGAGATGATCCTGCGGCTCGCGCAGGTCGTCCACGCGCCCTACTACGCGCTCTTCTTGGTGGGGCCGACGGCGAACCTGCTTGAGATGTGGCTCACCTCCCGCGCGCGACGCGGGTCACTGCCCACGGCGGCGTGACATGTTTGATTGAAGTCTCCCCGAATCTATTGACGACCGACTTCCAGCGAATCTCCACGTGTGACTAAATGATGCGACCGAGCCGCGCCCTTCTCTGCCTCCTGCTGACATTAATTTCCGTGACCGCTGGCTGTAAGCGGGACGCGGCGTCAACGAACGCGAACCAAACTGACGCCGGGCAGCCGGTCGCGCAGGTCGCGGCGACGCCCACGCCGACGCCGGACGTGCCGCGCCCTTCCGGGTCCGTCGAGTTCACGGACGTGACCGCGCAGGCTGGCCTTCGCTTCAAGCACAACAGCGGCGCGGCGGGCAAAAAATATCTGCCCGAAACCATCGGCGCGGGCTGTGCCTTCCTCGACTACGACAACGACGGCTGGCAGGACGTCCTGCTCGTCAACTCGATGGACTGGCCTGAGAGCAAGAAGTCAAAGTCCTACCCGGCGCTCTACCACAACAATCAGGACGGCACGTTCACAAACGTCACCGCGCAGGCCGGGCTCGCCGTTGAGATGTACGGCGTCGGCGCGGCGGTCGCGGACTACGACAACGACGGCAACGAAGACATCTACGTCACCTGCGTCGGCGCGAACCACCTCTTCCGCAACCTTGGGGGCGGCAAGTTTCAGGACGTGACGGCGAAAGCCGGCGTCGGCGATCCGGGGTTTTCGACGAGCGCCGCCTTCTTCGACTACGACAACGACGGCAAGCTCGATCTCTTCGTCGCCAACTACGTCGAGTGGACGCCGGAGACGGATAAGTACTGCTCGCTCGACGGCAAGAACAAGTCGTACTGCACGCCGCAGGCTTATCAGGGGCAAGCCGCGACGCTCTACCACAACCGCGGCAACGGCACCTTCGAGAACGTGACCGCGCACGCTGGCGTAGGCGACCCGGCGGGCAAGTCTCTCGGCGTCGCGCTGATCGATTATGACTCGGACGGCTGGATGGATCTGTTCGTCGCCGACGACACGGAGCCCAACCGGCTCTACCACAACAACCACAACGGGACGTTCACAGACGAGGCGGTGGCGGCGGGCGTGGCGTTCAGCGAGGCGGGCACGGCGCGCGCCGGGATGGGCGCCGACGCAGGCGATTACGACGGCACGGGGCGGCAGGGGATCGTCGTCGGCAACTTCACGAACGAGAGTATGGCGCTCTACCACAACGACGGCACGGGACTCTTCACCGACGACGCACCCGGCTCCGGCATCGGCAAGGTCTCGGCGCAGTCGCTGACCTTCGCCTGCTTCTTCTTCGACTACGATCTGGACGGGCTGCTCGATGTCTTCGCCGCCAACGGGCACGTCTCCGACGACATCAGCGTCGTGCAGCCGAACGTCCGCTACGCGCAGCCGCCGCACCTCTTCCGCAACAAGGGTCGCAAGAAATTCGAGGAGGTCGGATCGAAACTCGGTCATGCCCTGCAACGCGCCATCGTCGGGCGCGGCGCGGCTTACGGCGACTTCGACAACGACGGTGATCTCGATCTGCTCGTCACGTCGAACAATGGCGCTACGCGTCTGTTGCGTAACGACAACGCCAACCAGAACGATCTGCTACGCGTGAAGCTGGTCGGCGCGCGCTCGAACCGTGATGGCATCGGCGCGAAGGTGACGGTGAAGTCTTCGCGGGGCGCGAAAGAGTTGCTGATGGTCAAGACCGGATCGAGCTACTGCTCGCAGAGCGAGCTGCCCCTGACGTTCGGACTCGGCAAGCCTGAAGAGGGCGTCACGCTTTCCGTCGAGATCGTCTGGCCGGGCGGCGGGCGCGACACCATCCCCGACGTGAAGCCCAATCAGTCGGTCACGATCCAGGAGGGCAAAGGCGTCGTCTCAGCCACGCCCATCGTCTTCGCCAAGCCCGCGCCGTCGCCCTCGCCGCAGATGTCGCCCGCGCCGCAGGCGACGCCTCAGCCGTCGCCGCAGCACTGACCGGGGGTGGCGCTCACTTTCTCTTGCCGAGCCGGTTCTGCACGATCACGACGGCGAGCAGGATCACGCCGCGCAAGACCTGCTGCCACCACGGCGTGATGCTGCCTTCGAGGTTGAAGATGTTGAAGATGACGCCGAGCAGCAGCACGCCGACGAGCGTGAAGGCGACGCTCCCCTGCCCGCCCGTCAGCAGCGTCCCGCCGACGACGACCGCCGCGATGGCGTCCAGCTCCCAGCCCTGCCCCGCGACCGGCTGACCCGCGCCGAGTCTTGAGGCGAGGATGACGCCCGCGAGTCCCGCGAGCAGGCCCGAGAGCGCATAGACGCCGATGGTCACGCGCCGCACGTTCAAGCCCATCAGCCGCGCCGCCTCTTCGTTGTCACCAATCGAATAGACGTGACGACCGAAGCGCGTGTGGTTGAGCACGACCCAGCCCGCGATGAAAGCCCCCAGCAGGATCAGGACGGGCACGGGCAGCGCGAGCGGCCCCACGTCAATCGTGCCGCGCCCCAGTTCCGTGAACCCCTGCGCCGAGCGATCCACGCGCACCGTCTGCTCGCGCGTCGCGACGAGCGCGAGGCCCCGCGCCGCGATCATCATCGCCAGCGTCACGATGAAGGGCTGGATGCGCGCCCGCGCGATGATCACGCCATTCGCGAGCCCGAGCGCGGTCGAGACCGCCACGCCCGCGACGAGCGCGACAAAGAGCCCGCGCCCGGCGAGGCTCGCCGCGACGACGCCCGCCACGGCGAGGAGAGATCCGACCGAGAGATCGATGCCCCCGGTGAGGATGACGAACGTCATGCCGAGCGCAACGACGCCGAGCATACTGTTCTGCCGCAGCACGTTCGTCAGATTCGCTTCGCTGAGGAACTGCGGGTAGCGGTAGGCGGCGAAGCCGCAGACGAGCACGAGCGCGACGAGCGCGCCCGCGCGCTGGAGCAGCGACACCGCCCGCGCACGCGCCCCGCGCACGCGCCTCGAACTCGCACCGTCAATCGTCGTCACCGTCTGAGCCATATCAATCCCTCACGCCGCCTCGGCTGATCAACTGTTTCGCGCCGAAGCTAGGACACTGCGCCGCCGCCGCGCCGCTTCAAATGCCGTCCTTCACCTTCACTTGCCCGCAGACTTTGCCGCCGCCCTCGACGCCGCGCGCGCTTCGATCCGCACCCAGTCGAAGCGCGCCGCGCCACCGCCCGCCGTCAGCGCCACGTGCGCGCCTTCGATGTAGCCGCCGTCAACCGCGCCGCCGAGTGGTCGCCAGTCTCGACCGTTCGCGCTGAACGCGAAGCGGTACAGCTCGCCGCGCTCCGCCGTCAGGCGCAAAAAAACCTGCGTCGAGGCTGGCGCGGGCGCGCTCGCCAGCATCTCCTGCGTCTTGCCCTCGCGCCGCCAGACGGAGACTTTGCCGCCGCCGACCGCGACGCCGACCGCCGCCCCGCGCCAGCCGTAAGCAGAGAGCCCTGCCGTTGCCCCCGGCGCGTTCGGCGCGATGGCCGCCGCCGTCACTTCGTAGCTGCCTGAGGTGGCGCGCCGCCCCAACACCGCGCCCGCCCACTCGTCAGCCCCCGCGCCTATGCGCCCCGGCGTCAACACGAGGTAGCCGCCCGCGCCCGCCTCGATGCGCTCGTCCTGCGCGTTGTCCAGAGGCCACTGCCACTCGGGGTCTAGTCGCGCCGCGTTGAACCCGTCGAAAAAGTCTGGCGCGAGGGCTAGAGTTGTCGCGCCCGTCTGCGCCGTCTCGGCGGCGAGCGGTGTGGGGGCGTCGATGCTCGGCCCCGCGCCGCCGTTGACGAGGGGCCAGCCCTTGTCGTCCCAACTGATCCGGTCGAGCACGGCTTCGCGCCCCACGCTGAACGTGTCGGCCGCGCGGCGGTAGGAGTGGTAGAGCAGAAACTCGCCCCCGTCCGGCGTCGTCACGATGTCACCGTGGCCGGGACACTGCCACGCCGCGTTGCCGGCGACGATGGGGTTCGCCGGGTTCTTCTCCCAAGGCCCCAGCAGTTTCCGCGAGCGCGCCACGCCGAGCGCATAGTTGCATGCGCGACCGCAACAAGCGTTGCCGGAGTAGAAGAGGTAGTACCAGCCTGCGCGGCGCAGCACGTAAGGGCCTTCGACGACGTTGCGCTCCCACGCGGCGGTGTTGCGAATCAACTCCCTGCGTTTGCCCTCGACGCGCAGCCCGTCTTCCGACAAGGCTTGCGCCCAGATCGGCGTCGGCTGGTTGCGGTCGTTGCCGTCCTCCTTCCAGATGAGGTAGCGCTGCCCCATCTCGTCGCGCAAGGAGAAAGCGTCGAGCGACCCGATCTCCTGACAGACCAGTGGGCCGTGATCCGTGTAGGGCCCGGCGGGACGCGGGGCGGTGGCGACGGCGACGCAGAGCGTGCCCTTCTTGCCCGCGCCGTCGTCGCGCCGCGCCGTGTAGTAGAGATAGAAGCTGCCGCGATCCTCTATGAGCTCGGGAGCCCAGAAGTCGCCTTTCGCCCACGCGGGCTTCACCGGGAAGACCGCGCCGACCGTCTCCCAGTTGACGAGATCAACCGAGTGCAAGATGGTGTAAGACGGAGCCCAGCCGCCGGTCGTGACCATCGCCCAGTAGTCCGCGCCGACGCGCAGCACCGTCGGGTCCGGGTGATCGCCCGCGATGACCGGGTTGTGATAGAGAGCCTGCGCGCGCGCGTGCGGCGCTGCGAATAACAGGCAGCAGAGTGGCAAGAGCACGAAGAGCGTGAGGGTGCGTGCGTGCGCCGACGCCGTGCGCGCTCCGAAGTCTCCGCCCCTCTCTGTCCCCGCCGCGCTCAAGCTTGCCTTCCCCGCCTTTCCGCTCACGCCGTCTTCGGTCGCTGGATGTAAACGGCGAGGATGATGATCGCCGCCTTGATGACGAGCGACCACGCAAAGCTGATGCCGTTCATGTTGAAGCTCGTCGTGATGAGCTGCATGATGAGCGCGCCGATGAGCGTGCCGACGACGGTGGCGCGCCCGCCCGTCAGAGGCGTGCCGCCGACGACGACCGCCGCGATGGCGTCGAGTTCGATGTTCAAGCCTACCTTCTGCGCGTCGCTCGCGCTCAGACGCGCCGTCTCGATGAGTCCCGCGAGTCCCGCGAGCAGGCCCGAGAGCGCATAGACCGTAATCTTGGCGCGGTTGACGCGCACGCCCGCGAGCCGCGCCGCCGCCTCGTTGCCGCCGACCGCCGCCACGTAGCGACCGAAGCTCGTCGCGCGCATGGCGAAGATCGCCGCCGCGACGACGAGCAACATCACGACGACCTGCACGGGCACAGGCCCCAGGTAGCCCTGACCGAGCCACGCGAAGCGCGGGTTGTCGAACGGGATAAGTTGTCCGCCGTTGCTGATGACCTGCGCCACGCCGCGCCCCGTGATGAGCGAGGCGAGCGTGACGATGATCGGCTGGATGCGAAAGCCGGAGATGAGCGCGCCGTTGAGCGCGCCGACGGCGACCGCCGCGACGAGCGCGAGCAGCACGGCGACGCCCACGCCGCGACCGAGCGAAACGGCCGCTACCGCCGATGCGACCGCCATGATCGAGCCGACCGAGAGGTCTATGCCGCCGGTCGCGATGACGTAGGTCATCCCGACCGCGACGAGCACCGTCGGCGCGACTTGCAGCAGGATGTTGCGGAAGTTATTCGCGTCTAAAAAGTTCGGCGTGACGAAGGCGTTGACGACGAAGAGGAGCACGAGCGCGGCGAGCGCGCCGTAAGTCGGCGCGTAGTCCGCCACGCCAGCGCGCCGCAACTTCGGCGCGTCAGCCGCCCCGCCCACACGCGTCTCTGCCATCTTCCTCAAGCCTCCCGCGCGCGACGCACCCAGCGCCGCCCGCGCGCAAACATTCATCTCCTACATCAAAGGGGCGCATCAACGTCGCCGACTTTCGCGTCGCCGTCCGTGCCGCCTTGAGCGTCGCCCTCCGCCATCGCGCGGATGATCGCGTCCTGCGAAATCTCCGCGCCGCGCAGCTCTGCGGCTCTGCGCCCGTCGCGCATGACGACGACGCGCGAGCTGCCCTCGACCAACTCCTCCAGCTCCGAAGAGATCATGAGGACGCCCAGGCCGCCTTCGGCCAGCTCGTTGACCAACGACTGAATCTCGCCCTTCGCGCCCACGTCGATGCCGCGCGTCGGCTCGTCCATGATCATGAATTTCGGGTTCATGCAGAGCCAGCGCGCGAGCAAGACCTTCTGCTGGTTGCCGCCCGACAGCTCGCGAATCTTCTGATCCGCGCCCGACGCCTTGATGCCGAGCCGCTTCATGAAGCGCGCGACGATCTCGTTCTGTTTGTTTCGCGAGACGATGCCGAGGCGCGCGAGCGTGGGCAGCGCGGCGAGCGTCAGGTTCTCGCGCACAGAGAGCTCAGGGATGATGCCTTCAGCCTTGCGATCTTCGGAGAGGAAGCCGATACCGGCGGCGATGGCGTCGTTTGGCGAGCGCAGGTGCAGCTTCCGGCCCTCGAACTGGACGCTTCCGGCTTCGAGCGCGTCCGCGCCAAAGACGGCGCGCGCCGTCTCGGTGCGACCCGAGCCGAGCAGCCCCGCGAGCCCGACGATCTCGCCGCGCCCCACGTCCAGAGAGACGTGTGCGAGACGGCGACCGCGCGTTAAATCTTCGGCACGCAAGAGCGGTGGCTCTGCCGCGTCGCGGCCGTGATGCGCGCCGAAGGCGGTCGCGCCCTGCCGCTGCAACTCCTCGCGCTGCTTGCCGAGCATCATGCAGACGAGATCGAGTCGGTCGAGCCCGGCGAGCGGTCGCGTGCCGACGAGCCGCCCGTCGCGCAAGACCGTCACGCGGTCGCAGATGGCATACAGCTCGTCGAAGCGGTGGCTGATGTAAACGACGCCCGTGCCCTCTTCCTTCAAACGCCGGATGACGCCGTAGAGGATCGAGACTTCATGCTCGGTCAGAGAACTCGTCGGCTCATCAAGCACGACGACCTTCGCGCCGAACGAGACGCCGCGCGCGATGGCCACCATCTGCCGGAGCGCGATGTTGAGTTCGCCCAGAGGGGCGGTCGGATCGATCTCCAGCCCCAGTCGGCCTAACAGCGCCGCGGCGTCCCGGTTCATCCGCTTCCAGTCGATGAGCCCGAGGCGGCGCGGCTCGCGTCCCAGATAGATGTTCTCGGCGACGGTGCGGTAGGCGAGCAGGTTGACCTCCTGATAGACCGCCACGACGCCCGCGCGCTGCGCGTCTTCGGGCGTGCGGAAATCAACCTCGCGCCCTTCGAGCAGGATGCGCCCGCCATCGCGGCGGTACGCGCCCGTCATGATCTTGATGAGGGTGGATTTGCCCGCGCCGTTCTCGCCGACGAGCGAATGCACCTCGCCGCGCTCCAGCGTGAAGTCCACGCCGCCGAGCGCCACGACGCCCGAAAAGACTTTCGTGATGCCCTCCATGCGGAGGAGTGGAACATTACTCATAAGAGTAGATGGTCGGGGGTCGGGGGTTAGGGGCTGAGGATCAGAACTTTTCTGTCTTACTAACCTCTGACCTCTAACCTCTGACCTCTCCTGTTTCAGTATGCCGAGCCGACGAACTGCGCGGCGTTCGACGGATCGAAGAAGCGATCCTGGTTGATGATCTTCGGGGGCAGTTGCTCGCCGCGCAGGAACTTCTCCAGCGTGTCGAAGGCGACGGGGCCGAAGCGCGGGTTGCATTCGACCGTGACGTTCATCTCGCCGCGCGCGATGGCTTCGAGCGCCGCCCGCTCGCCGTCCACCGAGAGAACGAGCACGTCCTTGCCGGGGTTCATCCCGGCGGCTTTCAAAGCCTGAATCGCGCCGAGCGCCATCTCGTCGTTGTGCGCATAGACGGCGGTGATGTTCTGGCGCTGCGCCTGGATGATGTTCTCCATCACCTTCTGCCCCTCGGCGCGCGTGAAGTTGGCCGTCTGCGACGTGAGAATCTTCATGTCGGGCGACGCCTTGAGCGCGTCGGCGAACCCGTCGTGGCGGTCGCGCGCGACCGACGCTCCGGCGGTGCCGGTCAACTCGACGATGCCTGCCTTGCCGTTCGACTGCTTGACGAGCCACTCGCCAGCGCGCCGCCCCTCCTCAACGAAGTTCGAGCCGATGAAGGTGACGAAGTCATCGCCCGCGCGCCCGTTGACCTCGCGGTCGATGAGGAAGACGGGGATGTTCTTCTCCCTCGCCGACTGCAACGCCGACTCGAAGCCCTGCTCCTCGCGCGGCGCGAGGAAGAGCACGTCCACGCCGCGCGCGACGAGGTCTTCAACGTCGGAGACCTGCTTCGAGGTCTGCCCCTGCGCGTCTGTGATGAGCAGTTGGAACTGTGCGGCGCGCTTCGTACCCTCGTCGCGCATACTGCCCGTCTCGGCGATGCGCCAAGGCCCGTCGTTCTCCATCTGCGAGAAGCCCACGACGATCTTCTCGCCGCGCTTCATCTTCTCCGAGAGGCGCGTGCGCACGTCCTGTCCGCCGCCACCACCGCCGCTGGCCGTGCCGCCACCTCCGCCGCCCTCTTTGCGGCAGCCGCCCACAACGAGCGTCACGATCAGGAGGGCGGCAAGCGCCGCCGCGAATGGAATCTTTGCGCTGCTCGATCTCGTCATCATTCTCTCCCTCTCTAGCGAACCGTTTAGATCGGAATTACCACTTAACGCGTCGGGCTGATGCGCAGCCAGTCGAAGCGCGCGCCTCTGCCGCCCGCGACGAGCGCCACGCGCACGCCCCTGTCCCACGGCGGCAAGTAGCTGCCGTCGATCTCGCCGCCCACGTCCGTCCAGCGCCGACCGTCTTCACTGACGGCGAAGCGGTAGAGATGCCCCTCGCGCGCGGTCATGCGCAGGAAGGCGCGCGGCGCGTTGACGGCGGCGGCGTCGGAGATCGTCTGCTCCTCTTTCTTCTCGCGCCGCCACAGGCGGACGCTGCGATCCGCCGACACAGACGCGCCGAGCGCGTTCTCGTCGTCGCCGTAGGCGGAGAGACCTGCGGAGCCGTCGCCCGCAAGTGAGCGCGTGTCAATAACCGTCGTCGCGACGAAATCGCCGGTCGTCATCGTGCGCGCGAACACCGCGCCCGATGTCCCGCTCTGGTGCGCCGCCGTCGGGCTGAGAGAGAGCCAGCCGCCGCGCGCGGGCTCGACGCGCGCCGCTGGCTCGTTCGCCTGCGGCCACTGCCAGCCGAGACGCCGCGTGATGAAGTCGTCGAAGAAAGAATACTTGTTCTCAGTCTCGCGCGCGCCGTAGGGCGAGGCGGCGCTCCCGCTGGGCCCGCGCCCGCCGTTGATCGTGGGCCAGCCGTCGGCACCGAAGACCACTTCGTCGAGCAGCGCCTGACGCCCGACGTACACGAAGTCGCGCCGGCTGTAAGAGTGGTAGAGCAGGAAGTGGCGACCGCGCTCGTCGGCGACGACCGTGCCGTGGCCGGGACACTTCCAGACGTCGTTGCCCGCAAGGATCGGGTTCGCCGGGTTCTTCTCCCAAGGCCCCAGCAGTTTCCGCGAGCGCGCCACGCCGAGCGCGTAGTTGCAGTCACGCGCACAGCAGAAGTTGCCGGAGTAGAAGAGGTAGAACCACCCGCCCCGGCGCACGACCGAAGCCCCTTCGACCAGATCGCCGTAAGGCAGCGTCGCGTGCTTCTCCCAAGCCTGATCGTTGCGGATCAGTTCGCGCCGCTCGCCGACGAGGCGCGTCCCGTCCGGCGAGAGCTGTTGCGCCCAGATCGGCGTCGGCTTACTGACGCTGTTGCCGTCCTCCTTCCAGAGCAGGTAGCGGCGACCGTTCTCGTCCGTCACGGGATAGGCGTCGATAGAGCCGACCTCCTGACAGACGAGCGTGCCGTGATCCGTGTAAGGTCCCTGCGGTCGCGTGGCCGTAGCGACGGCGACGCAGAGCGGGCCGTTGCGTTTGCGCGCGGCGTAATAGACGAAGAAGCGCCCGCGATCCTGCGAAATTTCGGGAGCCCAGTAGTTGCCCACAGACCACGCGGGCGGGCGGCGAAAGATCGTGCCGACGAGCGTCCAGTTAACCAGATCGCGCGAGTGCAGCAGAGGGTATTCGGGGCCCCACTCGGACGAAGTCGCCGCCGCCCAGTAGTCTCGCCCGACGCGGATGATCGACGGGTCTGGGAAGTCGCCCGCGATGACCGGGTTCGTATATGTCGCGCGCCGCTGCGCCGCCGTGGGTAGCGCCGCCGCCAGCACCGACCACAGCATTAACACACTCAGGCGCGTGACCATGAAGTAGGCGTGCGGGACAAAAGCCCGCACGCGTCTGATGTTGACCCCCAGGCTCATCCCTGCCGTCCTCCCTCTCCGCGTCGCCGCGAGGCTCTTCGGTTGCCTCGGTCGCCCGCGCTAACAGCTTGCGCGCGCGCACCGTTGCCCTTCTTCCCCGCCGCCGAAGCGCCGCCCTTCTTCTCTGCCGATGCAGCGGCGCGCGCTTCGCTCGCCGGTGAGACCTTGCGCCCGCGCCGCGCGCTCAATGGCGGCGCGGCGGTCGAGCCACGCTGGATCAAATAAGTGGGCACCTGAATTTCGACGCCCATGCGCGCCGGGTCCTCGAGCGTGGCGAGCAGTGCCTCGACGGCGCGGCGACCGAGTTCCGCGCGCGGCAGGCGGACGGTCGTCAGCGACGGCTGCGAGAGCGAGGCGAAAGCCACGTCGTCGAAGCCGACGAGCGAGACGTCTTCGGGCACGCGCAAGCCCGCCGCACGCAGTTCGTGCAATACGCCAAAAGCCATCATGTCGTTCGCCGTCATCACCGCCGTGGGCGCCACGCGCCGCCGGAGCAGTTTGCGCGCCGCGTCGCGCCCGCCCTCAAACTTGAAGTCGCCTTCGTAGATGAGGGGCGCGGCTGACGGCAGGAGTCGGCTGACGCTCTGCACGAACGCCTCGCGCCGTCTCACCGCCGAGCGCAGCCGCGCGGGGCCGCCGACGAAGGCGAGCCGCTCGTGCCCGAGCGCGGCGAGGTGGCGCACCGCGTCTTCGATGCCGCTCTCGTAATCAATGCACATGTTGCTCATGTTCACGCCCGTCGCGCCGAGGTCGAGAAAGACGACGGGCACGTGCCGCCGCGCCAGATCGTCCACGAGCGTGGGGTCGAGTTCCGAGGTCATCAGGGCGACGCCCGCGACCTTGTGCTCGATCAGGCGGCGGACGTAGTGCGACGTGCGCCCCGGCTCGTAGTTCGTGTTCGAGAGCAGCACGTCGTAGCCGCGCTCGAAGCCCGCCGCCTCGATTGCCTTGACCAACTCTGGGAAGAACGGGTTGGTGATGTCCGAGATGAGGAGTCCGAGGATGCGGCTCTGCCCCGAAGCGAGGCTGCGCGCCTGCGCGTTCGGGTAGTAGTGACACTCCTCGACGGCGCGCAGCACGCGCGCGCGCGTCTCTTCGGAGACGAACCGGCTGTTGTTGATGACGTGCGAGACCGTCGCGGTCGAGACGCCCGCCGCGCGCGCCACGTCCTTGATGCTCATCTTGATTCGTGTCCGTCCTGTCTGCCGACAAGCATTCTAACCCCATCGTCCGTTCGCCCGCCTTGTATTTTCTGGCGCGACCTGTATCGCTCAGCCACCGCCCACACGCGACTTGATCGCCAGCCAACCAGGTCAGCCAGGTCAACGCGACGTGGCGGTCGCGCTGCCCACGTCGAGCGTGAGCTTGGGCGCGATCTGCGCGCCCGACGCGTAAGCGATCAGCGCGTCGAGCAGGTGCGTCGCGTAAGGTTCGCGCCCGTACTCGTCGAAGCGCAGCGTGGTCACGACGAGGCGGCCTGCCCCGGCGCGCGCCTGCACGGCGAGCGCGGCGTTGTTGTTCAGCCAGCCGTAGAAGACGCCCGCGAGCACGTCGTCGAAGGACGCGCCCGGCACGCCCTGCACGACGAAGCGCGGCACGACGTGCTCCGACTCGAAGCCCATGATCTTCGTGAAGGCGAGCCCGGCGAAGGGCGACGGCGCGGCGGCGCGCACCCAGTTGAAGTTCGTCACCCAGTTGCCGTCGAGGTCTGACCCTTCGCGCGGGGTCACCTTGAGCGGCGAGTTTTTCGGCAGGGCGTCCTTCGAGTCCGCGAGCAGGAGCGCGCGACCGCCGCCGCGCAGGTGGCGCGCGACCGTGTCGTCGAGCACGGAGGTGACGAGGAGCGTCGGGCGGTTGAGCGCGCGCGCGTCGCCGTCCGCGCCGACGAGCGTGTAGCCCGCCGCCTTGAGTTGCGCCTCTTTGAGACCGAGCGCGTGCGACGGATCGCGGAAGGCGAGCGCGGTCTGGATCGCGGGCGCGGGCTTCGGATAGACGAAGATATCCGCCGTGTTCTCGGCGAGCACGTGATCCGCCGCGTCGCGCAGCTCGACCCGGAAGCCCTGCGCCGCCGCGACCGTGACCTGCGGCGCGGGAATCGTCAGGCGCGCGACCGGAGTGACGGACGCGGGCGCGACCGCCGTCTCGATCTTCCGCCACGCGACGCGCTTGCCCGCACGCGTGCGCCAGCGGAGTTGCGCTCCGCTCAGATCGCGCGCGCCGTAGTGTGAGAGCAGGACTTCAAAGTTGACGGGCTCGCCGCTCGTGTAGTTGTGCTTGTCTGTGCGCACGATGACGAGATCGTCCTGCTGGAGCTTCGCAAGTTCCGCGGCGTAAGCCTTCGGCTCGCGCCACATCGACATCAGGCCGTTCGCCTCCCAGTTGATGTCGGTGAACTCCGTGATGACGTAGCCCTGAATCGAAGCGTGGCGGCGAATCTCTTCGATCTCGTGTTTGAGCGAAATGAACTGGTGCCACTCGGTCGCTTCCGCGAGCGCGCGGTAGTCGCCGAAGATTGCGGCGAGGCGGAACTCCGCGAAGCGGTCGAAGAGCCCGGCGGGGCGCGTGACGGGGCGGCCGCCGAAGTCACGCCCGAACCACCAGGGCAAATCCTTCGGCAGTTGCGGCAAGCCCCAGTTGCCGAACTCGGAGACGACGAGCGGCTCTCTGCCCGAAGGCTCGGCGTCTCCGTGCGGGCTAAAGTCCCACTTGGGGCGCGCGGCGAAGTCTGCGACCCAACGGTCGAAGTCTCGGTAGTAGTCTGGGATCGAGTTGTAGCGGTGGTTGTCCTCGATGTCGGTCTTCAGGTGAAAATTGTCGCAGCACGCGCTGTTGTCAACGATGAGGCGACCCAGGGGCGCGGTCAGCTTCTTGGTGCGGTCGAACTCGGCGCGCAGCCAGCGGCGGCTCTCGCCCCCCTTGGGCAAGTCGGCGCCCCAGCCCTCGTTGATGATCGACTGGATGACGATCGCCGGGTGGTTCCAGTCGCGCTCGACCATCTCGTCGAAAACCTTCTCGCCGCGCCGCGCCGCGACCTCGGCGAAGTGGTGCTCGTCGTTCCACGAAGGCACTTCGTACCAGACGAGCATGCCGACTTCGTCCGCGGCTTCGAGGTATTCGGGCGAGCAGACTTTGATGTGGCAGCGCAGCAGGTTCAACCCCATCTGCTTGCCCTTGAGCATCTGCGCGCGCACGTACTCTTTCGACGGCGGCGTATAGATCGTCTCCGGGTAGAAGTCCTGATCGAGCGCCGCGCGCATGTAGAACGGCTCGCCGTTCAAATAAAACTTCCCGTCGCGCGCCTCGAACGTGCGAAAGCCGAACTTTTCATTGATAGTTTGTTGCGACTCGCCAGTTCCAACCAGTCCCTTATTCTCGATGGTTTGAACGAGAGCAACTTCTGCTGTGTAAAGTGCGGGATTATCAGGTGACCAAGGTACAGGTGTCGGGATTCGCCCACTGTAAATATGCTCACCGTTATTTTTTGTGAGTAGGTTCTTGGAAAAAACCGGCTGACCTTTCGGATCACGAACAGTAATCCTCAGGTTCACTAATGGCTGAGTAAGGTAACTAGCTTGAGCTGTTCGCCACAGCAGCGCGGCGTGATTCAAACGCGGAGTACCGTCCGTTTTTACAGCACTGTTCAATTCGATAGCTACGTTAAAGTCTCCGTTAGAGCGTGTCGTTATGTGTACCTGTTCGACGTAAAGTTTCGGTCGCGTTTCGAGCCACACGGGCTGCCAGAGCCCGCCGGTCTGGACGTACCAGTTCTGCTTGCCGTGCGGTATCTCGTTGTAGAGCATCTGGGGAAAGCGCGCGCGGTTCTCTCTCTCGTCCATCGGCGGATCGACGACGCGCACGGCCAGCTCGTTCGCGCCCGCCCGCAGCGCGTCGGTCACGTCGAACGTGAAAGGCGTGTAGCCGCCCTCGTGCTGGCCGACTTTATGACCGTTGACGAAGACCTCGGCGTAGTAGTCGCACGCGCCGAAGCGCAGCAGCGCGCGTTTGCCGCCCGCGAGATCGGTTGCGGGGAGGGTCGTGCGATACCACGCCGCGCCCATGTAGTCGCGCAAATCCGCGAACTGCGCGTTCCACGAGAGCCCGACGCGCACGTCGCGCCAGCCCCGCGCGCCGTTGAGATCGGAGACCTTCATCGCGCCCGCAGGGTCTGTCAGGAACTGCCAGCCGCTGTCGAGCTTGACCGATTGCGCGCGCGCCGGGAGAGCGCAGAGCGCGCAGAGCAGCACGAGCGCCGCGCACGCGCCGATCCGTTTCGCGCCTTGCGGCGACTTGCGTCTCGCGTCTCTCGGCGACTTAAACGTCAACGCCTTTCGCCCCTCACTTCGCCGTGACCACGCGCACGTCGTCCCAGTTGTTCTGCGACGAGCCGAAGCCGTAGAGCATGACGTGGAACGTGCGCGGCAGATTCTTCACCGTCTTCTGTAGCGCGACCTGCGCGTCCTCGGGCTTGCCGTCCGGCTTGTTGACGACGAAGAGAAACTCGTCGCCGCGGCGGACGACGGCGAGCACCGGGTTCTCGAACTTGAGCGCGAGCTTGCGGTTGTCGAGCCGCTCACCCGTGCCGTCCACCACCGCCCACGCTTCGAGCGTCTTCTCGCTCGTGTAAATCCACTCGATGCGGTTGCGCCCCGCGCCGTCGAACAGCAGGGTGAGCGCGGCGAAGCCAATGGGCGAAGCCTTGTCGCCCGCGTCCGGCAACTGCTGCTCGACCTTCGCCACTACCGCCTCGACGCTGAAGCGGTCGGCGGTGAAAGACGGCTTCGAGCGCACGCCCGCGCGCGTCTTGTTCGCGCTGCGCAAGCGGAGCTGGCCGTTCGCCACTTCGAGCTTGCCGCCGCCCCCGCCCTCGAACGTGAACCGCTCCCACTTCGTCTCGTCCAGCTTATCGCCGTCGAAGCTGTCGCCCCACTGATCGATCTGCGGCGTGGCGGTCGGAGTCTGCGCCCGCGCCGCGCCGCGACGCGACGGTGCGACCAAGACGCAGAGCGACGCGAGCGCGAGCAAGACGGTCGTCACTTTAAGCTTCATTCTCAATTCCCCTTGCCACTTGTCGGCTAGACGTTTGCAGATGACTAGAAGCGCACGTCGGCGAGACGCCGGACGAGATCGCGCCGCTCCGCCTCGCGCCGCTGCTTCTCGGTGTCGCTCTGTTCCTTGAAGAGCGCCATCTCGCGCCGCGCGTCTTCGGAACGCCCGAGCCGCTGGTAAACCCGACCGAGATGGTAGTGCGCCTCGTTCAGATCGGGCGCGAGCCCGACGGCGCGTTCGAGCTGCGGCGCGGCGTCCGACCAGCGCTCGGCGCGCTCGTAGATTTTGGCGAGCGCGAGTCGCGCTGCGGCGAGCGTCGGCTCGAGGCTGATGGCGCGCTTAAGGTACTGCTCTGCTTTTGCCGAGTCGCCGCCGGGTAGCTTGAGTATGGTGTCGGCGGCGAGGTAATAGACCACCGCCTGATTCGCATCCGCCGCGATGGCACGCTCGTAGCAGGCGAGTGCCTGCTCGTAGTCGCCGCGCTCGGCGTAGGTCGTGCCGAGGTAGCCGAGCGCGGGGACGGACTTCGGATCGAGTTCGAGCGAGCGGCGGAAAGACTCTTCGGCGTCGGCGTTCTTGCCGTCAGTCAACTGCGCGATGCCGAGGGCGAGCCAGATGCGCGCCGACGCGGGAAACTCCTTGAGGGCTTCGCGCAGGCGGATGACGGAGGCGGCGGGCGCGCTGGCGTCGGTCAGCAGCAGCCCGTAGCGGAAGCGGTACGTCTCGTTTTTGGGATCGCGAGCGAGCGCGAGGCGCATCGCCGGAATCGCGTTCTCGACCCGACCCGCCGCCTCATACACTTCTGCAAGCGCCGCATAGACGGGCGCGGCGTCGAGCCCGCGCGCGACGGCGCCTTCGAGCACGCGCCCGGCGGCGGGGATTTCCTTATGACGCAAGTAGGCGCGCGCAAGTGCGACGAGGGCGTTGGCGTCCGCCGGGTCGGCGACGCTCGCCGCGTTCAATTCGCCTATCGCCTCTTCGACGAGTCCGCCTTCGAGCAGCGCCTGCCCGAGTTCGGCGCGCGCCGCGGCTGAGGCGGGCGCGGAAGACGAAGAGGCGGCGGCGGGCGTCGAAGCCTCAGCCACGCGTGCGGCGTAATCGCGGTAGGCGGCGGCGGCGCTGTCCATCTCGCCGAGGCGCAGCGCGATGACGACGAGGGCGCGGGCGATCTCCGCGTCGGGCGCAACTTTCATCGCGTGCGCGAACAGCTCGCGGGCGGCGCGCAGGTCTTCGGGCTTGCCCGAGGCAGAGCGCAGTTGTGCGAGGTTGACGAGCGCGCTCGGCTGCGCGGCGTCAAGTTTCAGCGAAGCCTCGAACTGCGCGGCAGCGAGTTGCGTGCGACCGAGGCGAACGAGCACGGCTCCGTAGTTGTTGCGGGCGGAGGCGGAGTAGGGCGCGAAGGCGACCGCTGCGGCGAAGTGACGCTCGGCGTCCGTCAGGTCGCCCGCGCGGTCGGCGAGCACGCCGAGGTAGGTGTGCGCGTCCACGTTGTCCGGGTCTGCCTGAAGCGCCTTCGCGAACGAGTCGCGCGCCGCCCCCTCGTCGCCGCGGGCGAGAGCGTGGGCACCGTCCGCGACGAGCGCCGCGGCGCGGGACTCGTCGTGCCCCGACGCGCGCACGGCTCGACTGCCGCCGGACTGCGGCGCGGGCGTGTCGCCGCGCCGGACTTGCGCGGACGCCGGCGCGGCGCACGCCGCCGCGCAGAGAGCGGCGGCGGCGCGCAAGAGCGGGAGCAATCGTTCGAGCATGGGGCGTCTCATCGTCGGCGCTGGCGTCGTCGCGGGACGGGGCGGTGATAAAGAGAGCGGCGCGGGAAGAGTTTAACCCAACTCTCCCGCGCCGTTCAGTCCTGCGTAGCCCGGATCAGTAAGTGAACCGGACACGTATCTGGATGACGCGCGGCTGGTAGAAGTCTGAGTTGCCCACGCTCGCGAACCCGAAGTTAGCCGGATCGATCAGGTCGCTGCCGGGGTAGTTGAAGCGGTGGCGGTTGAAGATGTTGAACGCTTCGGCACCGAGTTCCATCATCACCGTCTCGGTCAGCCTCGTCTTCTTGAGCAGGCTGATGTTCTCAAGGAAGAAGGGGTTGACGCGCGCGTTGCTGAGCGTCGCCGGCGCGTTGCCGAAGAAGGCGTTCGGGTTCGCGTAGTAGGCGGCGTAGGCGGGGTTGATCGCGCCGCCCGTGGTGAACTCCGCCGGGGAACACGTGTAACACGGCGGGGCGGCAAACGCCCCCGGGTTGAAGACCTGTATGCGCGAGCCCGTCTGGCTGTTGCCGGTCAGGATGGGCTGCCCCGTCAGGTTGGGGCGCAGGTCGGTGTTGAAGCCGAGCGTGTTGTTGATGAAGTCCTGACGGCTGTAGCGGATGACGAGCGGCAAGCCGGACTCGTAGCGCTGGATGCCGTTGATCTGCCAGCCGCCGAGGAGGCGGTCGGTCCAGCCGCCCTCGTTGAGGAAACGGTGGCCCTTGCCGAACGGCAGCTCGATCAGGTAGTTGACGACGAAGACGTGCGTCGCGTTGTTGGGCGAGACCGCGCGCAGTGAGCGGCTGTCGCCCGGTATCTGGACGAGAGTGCCTGTGGGCGAGCCGCCGAAGAGGTCTTCCGCCGCGTTCGTGATGAGCTTCGAGAAGGTGTAGGAGGCGCCGAACTGGATGCCGTTCGCGAAGCGCCGTTCTAACTTCGCCGTGCCGGCGTCGTACCAGCTCCGCCCCTGGCTCTCCAAGCTGTTGTTGATACTGTTGTACTGTGGGAACGGTCTCAGGGACTGCGCGACGCTCCCGTTGAAGCCTGTGAAGACGGCGTTCGAGCTGGCCGGCAGGGTTACGCCGACGCTCGCGGCGTAGGCGCGCTCGGCGGCCGTCACGTCGTTGAGGTTCTTACCGAGGAGCGGCGCGCCGAGCCGCATGGCGTTGAACGGGACGGCGTTGAGGCGCTGGAAGTTCGAGCGCAGGCGCGAGGCGCGGTGACCCGTGTAGCTGAGCGTCGCGACGAACTTGGCGGGCAGCTCGTGCTGCACGTCGATGCCGTACTGGAAGGTGCGCCCCGTGCGGAAGTCGCGGTCGAAGTAGTCCACGCTGCTGTTGATGAACTGCGACGTGGGGGTCGACGCCGAGACGCTGCGGAAGTTGCGCAGGAAGAGATCGGAGCGTTCGTTAGCGGTGCAGCCCGGTCCGGTGTCGCAGTTGGCGACGAAGGGCGTGTTGAAGCCGGCGGTGCCTTCGGTCAGGATGTTGGCGCCGTTGATGCCGTAGATGATCGGCGAGTAGTAGAGCCCGGCGCCGCCGCGCACGACCGTCTTGCTGTTGAGCGAGTAGGCGAAGCCGACGCGCGGGCCGATGTTCGAGCGATCGGGGTGCGTCAGCGTGTTGAACTGCGCGGGCAGCCCGCCGTTGCGCGTGGCGTCGGCGGTAACGATGGCGCCGAGGCGCCCGCCCGCCGCCGGGTTCGGCGTGTTCGCGTCGAAGCCGCGGAAGGCGCCGTGCCGCTCCTCGCGCAGGCCCGGCAGGTCGTAGCGCAGCCCGGCGTTGACGGTCAGGCGCTGCGTCACCTTTATGTCGTCCTGGACGAAGTAGGAGTGCGTGAACTGGCGCCACGCCGGATCGAAGTTCTGCGCGGCGTTGAAGGAGAACTCGGTCGCGCCCGTGAGCAGGCTGGCGATGGGGAACCCCTGGGCGTCGCAGTCGCAGTTGCTCGTCTGCGGCGAGCGGAAGTTGATCCAGCCGCCGGGCGAGAGCAACTGGTGGACGTTGAAGCGCTGGTCGCGGAAGTCGGCGCCGACCCTGACGTTGTGACGCCCGCGGAGGTAGGTCACGAAGTCGGAGAACTCCAGCGTGTTGTCGCGCAGGCGGTCGCTGAAGAAGGTCGAGCCGATGCCCTGGTAGGCGCGGATGTTGCCGTTCGGGTCCGCCGGGTCGCCGTAGCCGGGGAAGTCGATTTCGGGGAACGCCTTGTTCTGCGTGGCATTGGCGGGGAAGCCGAGCGAGGCGGTGTTGAAGCCCTCGGTCGGGTTGCGGTTCGCCACGTCGTAGCGGTTGAAGCCCGCGTTGAAGTGGTTGAGCAGGCGGGGCCCGAACGTGTAGTCGTGCTGGACGCGGTAGAACTGCGACTTGAAGAGCTGGTTCCACCTGCCGAAGGCGATGACGGGCTCGGGGAAGCGCGGCGAGCCGCCCGCGATGCGCGTATTGTTGCGGTAGGCGTAGCTGAACGAGAGCCGCTGCTGATCCGACAGGATCGTGTCGATCTTAAACGTCGGGTTGTTCATCATCGTCGGGTTCTGCGTCTGAGCCAGGTAGTTGCGGAAGACGCCGGGACGGTTGGCCGATGGGAAGAACTGGATGATGTTGGCACCGACAGGGTCAATGATGGACTGCCCCGTCGGCAGGCGGAAGAGGTCGAGGCGGTTGCCGGGGATGGCGACGCGCGAGCCGATCGGGGCGACGATGGGACGACCCTGCGCGTCGAAGCCGGCGATGGGGCTGTAAATCTGGATGGGGCCGCCGTTGCGCTGCAGGATGCCGGGGTCGGTCAGCAACTCGCCGAAGTCGCCGGTGCGCATCCGCGCCGTCGGCACCGAGAGCAGCACGTTCTCGCCCTCGGCGTTGCGGTAGCTCTCCATGTTGAAGAAGAAGAACGCGCGATTCTTGCCGCTCCAGTAATTCTTGCCGCCCTCGCCGAAGCGCGGCAGGTAGATGGGCCCGCCGATGTTGCCGCCGAAGTCGTGGCGGTGATCGCGTGCGATGGGCACGTTGTTCGCGTTGTTGTTAAAACCGTTAGCGTTGAGCGCGTTGTTGCGGAAGATGTCGTACACCTCGCCGTGGAACTCGTTGCCGCCAGACTTCAAGGTGAAGTTGACGACGCCGCCCGAAGTCTGCCCGAACTCGGCGGAGAAGTTACTCGTCGAGATGGTGAACTCCTGGTAGGCGTTCGGTCCCGGCGCGACCTCGGAGAAGAACGAGCCGTTCTGCGAGCGGCGCGTCGTGGCGCCGTCGATCAGGATTTCGGTGCCGAGCCCCTGACCGCCATTGACGCGGAAGTTCGAGGCGTTCGTCCCGCTGCCCGTGGCGGCCGTCACGTTGCTGTCGAGGAAGATAAATGAGAGCGGCGTGCGCCCCGAAAACTCGGCGCTCACCTGCAGCGGGAGTTCCCTCACCTGACGCTCGTTGACGTTGGTCTGGCGCACGGACGTTTCCGTCTGGATGACGGGCGCCGAGTCGGCGGAGACCGTGACGGATTCGCCAACCGCCCCGATCTCCAACTTGACGTTTACCGTGCGCGTCACCTGCACGCCGACCTGCACGTTGTCGAGCGTCGCCGTCTTGAAGCCGGCCGCCTCGACGCTCACGCGGTAGGGGCCCGCCTTCAACTCGGGCAGCGTGAAATTACCCTCGCCGCCGCTGGTCACCTCGCGCACCTCGTTCGTGTCGAGGTTGGTGGCGGTCACCTTGGCATTAGGTACCACGGCGCCCGTCGGGTCTGTCACGGAGCCGGCGATGCTGCCGCGGTCGCTCTGCGCCCACGCGGGCGCGACGATGGACAACAGCACGAACAAGGTTGCGGCGGCGAAACTTCTGCGAGTTCTCATAAACCCTCCAACTGCTCTGACGGTAGAAGACGGCGACTGCCTAGCCCGAATGTGTGGTCGAACCTACTGCGCGGATAGGCAGCGAGGCGCGCAGGGACGCGCGGCAAGCTGCCTCGGACTTTATGCTCTGGCGCGCCCCTCAAAGTCTGGCCTGATCGGGTCGCGCGCCGGGACTACTTTTTCAACTGCGTAAACGCTTGCGTAAACGTTTCAATGGGCTTGTTGGCTTATAGCAGCGGCGTCGATCACTTGTCAACGAAATTATCTCAACGACCCTTGAGTTAAGCGTCTCCAAGCGAGCGTAGCGCGTACGCCCCCGTACGGCATCGACTTCTGACGCAGGTTAAGGCGATGAGTTGATCGCTTAATGAGAGCGTCTAACTATTAGGTGGTGACAATCTATGGGCGGCGACAATCGTCGCGGCCGAGTAGCTGTACTCCGCCACGGGCTGGCTGTAGATTATAGGCTCACCGCCGGGTCGAGCTTTTAACTCTCCGGCGGCAGCGGCACCCCGCGTTGATTCACGATGAAGTTGCCACGAAAGACCATCGCGCGCCTCCGCGCCGGCGCACTCGCGTTCGCGCTGCTCTTCGCCCTGGGCTCGCACCCCGACGCGCTCGCGCAGCAGCCGAAAGATTCGCCGCCCCCGCCCGCGCCGACGCCGACGAAACAACAGACGGGTCGCGCCTACGACAGCGCGCCGCCGAAGAAGACGCAGGGAGCAGCGCCGCAGGCCCCGTCGCCCGTCACCTTCACGGACGCGACCGCCGACGCGCGCCTCAACTTCCGTCACGCTGCCTCGCCAACCTCGCAGAAGTACCTGCCCGAGACGATGGGCGGGGGAGTCGCGCTCTTTGACTACGACAACGACGGGCGGCTCGACGTCTTCTTCACGAACGGCGCGCGCCTCGCAGACCCGATGCCTGCGGGCGCGCAGCCCGACAAACGCGATCCGCGCTACTGGAACCGTCTCTACCGGCAGAAGCCCGACGGCACGTTTGAGGACGTGACCGAGCGCGCCGGACTTCGCGGCTCCGGCTACTCGATGGGCGCGGCGGCAGGCGACTTCGACAACGATGGCTTCATAGACCTCTACGTCACGGGCTACGGCGCGAACACGCTCTATCGCAACCGCGGCGACGGGACGTTTGCCGACGTGACGGCGAAGACGAACGCCGCCGGCTCCGGGTGGTCAACGAGCGCCGGTTGGTTCGACTTCGACCGCGACGGGCGACTCGATCTCTTCGTCGCGCGCTATCTGGACTGGGACTTCGCGCGCGGCGGCGCGCTCTTCTGCGGTGACCCGAAACTGCGCGCCTACTGTCACCCAGACAATTTCCACGGCGCGCCGAACCTCCTCTTACATCAAAAGCCGGACGGCACGTTCGAGGACGTGAGCGTTAAAGCCGGCGTCGCCGACCCTGAGGGCAAGGCGCTCGGCGTCGCCTTCGCGGACTTCGACGGCGACGGGTGGACGGACGTCTTCGTCGCCAACGACAGCGTCCGCCAGTCGCTCTACCGCAACCGCGCCGACGGGACGTTTGAAGACATCGCGCTCGTCGCCGGGGCTGGCTACGACGAGAACGGCAAGACCTTCGCGGGGATGGGCGTTGACGCCGCGGACTTCGACGGCGACGGGCTGATGGACGTCGTGATCACCACGCTCTCGAACGAGACCTACCCGCTCTACCGCAACAACGGCGATCTCTCCTTCACCTACGTCACGCACCAGTCGGGCGTCGGGCAGATCAGCGCGCTCTATTCGGGCTGGGGCGCGCGCTTCGCCGACTTCGACAACGACGGGCGACGCGACATCTTCGTCGCGCAGGGCCACGTCCTCGACACCATCGAGCAGGCGACGAGCTATCTCGCGTACAAACAGACGCCGCTCCTGATGCTCAACGCCGGGATGGCGAAGGGCGGCACTTCGTTCGTCGATGTTTCGGCGACCGCCGGTGCTCCGTTCAAACTCGCGCTCGCGGCGCGCGGCGCGGCCATCGGCGACATCGACAACGACGGCGACGCCGACATCGTCGTCGCGCAGACCGACGGGGCGGCGCTCCTGCTGCGCAACAACGGCACGCGCAACCACTGGATCGGTCTCGCGCTCACCGGCACGCGCTCGTCGCGTTCAGCCGCGGGCGCGCGCGTCGTCGTGACGGACGCGGACAATCGCCGGCAGACCTTCGACGTGTCGAGCGCGGGCAGCTACCTCTCTTCGCACGACCCGCGCCTGCTCGTCGGACTCGGCGCGGCGACGGGCGTGCGCTCAATCGAGGTGAGATGGCCCTCCGGCGCGAAGCAGGCGCTCACGAACCCGCAGATTGATCGTTATCTGGCAGTGAAGGAGCCATAAGGAGCCATAAGGAGCCACAGAGTAGATGAATCATTCGCTCAAACATCATCGGCGGCTGCCCCGCGCCGTCCTTCTCTCGGCGCTTCTCGTCTGCCCGCTCCTCTTCGCGCAGCAGCCGAAGACTCTGCCGCAGGGCATGGGCACGGTCTCGACCGGCGAGTCGCGCACCTACGCGTCAAAGCGCACGGTCGGCATCACCGATCCGAAAGCGCCCGCCGTCTTCGCGGACGTGACGGCGCGGACGGCGCTCTCGGCGTTTCGCCACCGCGCGGGGAGCACGGCGAAGGATTACATCATCGACACGCCGTCGGGCGGCGTCGCCGTCTTCGACTACGACAACGACGGGCGGCCGGACATCTACCTCCTCAACGGCTCGACCTTCGCCGCGCTGCGCGGACAGGAGAAGCCGCCGCGCGCGGCGCTCTACCATAATCTCGGCGACTGGAAGTTTGAGGACGTGACTGAGCGAGCGGGCGTTGGGAACGAGCGCTGGGGCATGGGCGTGGCGGTCGGCGACTACGACAACGACGGCTACGCCGATCTCTTCGTCGGCAACTACGGCACGTCGCGCCTCTACCGCAACAACGGCGACGGCACCTTCACCGACGTGGCCGCGAAGCTCGGCGTCGCGCGCAAGGGTTGGTCAACGGGCGCGTCCTTCGGCGACTACGACCGCGACGGGCGGCTCGATCTCTTCGTGCCGGGCTACATCGAGTTCGACATCGACAAGTTGCCCACGAGTCCGGCTGACGCGGGAAAGCCTGGCGTCTCGGCGCAGAACCTCTGCCAGTTCCGCGGCGTGCCCGTGATGTGCGGACCGCGCGGATTGAAAGGCGAGGGCGACACGCTCTATCACCAAAAGGCGGACGGCACCTTCGAGGACGTGAGCGCGAAAGCAGGCGTCAGCGATCCGCAAGGGTACTACGGCTTCTCGTCCGCCTTCGTCCACGCCGACGACGACGACCTGCTCGATCTCATCGTCGTCAACGACTCGACGCCGAACCAACTCTACCGCAACCGCGGCGGCGGCACGTTCCGCGAGGTTGGCTACGAGTCGGGCGTCGCGCTCAACGAGAACGGGCGCGAGCAGGCGGGGATGGGGCTCGGCGTGGGCGACTACGACAACGACGGGCGCGTGGACTTCTACGTCACGAACTTCTCCGACGACTCGAACACGCTCTATCACAACGACGGCGACGGCAACTTCACCGACGTGACGACGCAGACCGGCCACGGCGAGACGACCATCCCCTTCCTCGGCTGGGGCGCGAGTTTCCTCGACTTCGACAACGACGGGTGGCAAGACCTGCTCGTCGCCAACGGGCACGTCTATCACACGGTCGATCGTTACGAGTGGGGCACGTCTTGGGCTGAGCAGCCGCTCCTCTTCCGCAACGTGGCGAGTGAGCGCGGCGCGAAAAAGAGCGCGAACGAACGCACCTTCGAGCGCGTCGGCGCATCGCCCGCGAGCGCCCTCGCCCTCGCCTACCCCGCGCGCGGGCTTGCCGTCGCGGACTTTGACGGCGACGGGCGACTCGATGCTGTCTTGAACAACTGCGACGCCGCGCCCGCGTTGCTGCGCAACGTCTCTGACGCGAAGAACCACTGGCTCGGCCTGCGACTCGTCGGCGACCCCGCGCGGAAGAGCCCGCGCGACGCGATGGGCGCCGTCGTCTATCTCACTGCGGGCGGCACGCGGCGGCGACTCGACGTCGTGAGCGGCGGCAGCTTCAGTTCGCAGAACGACACGCGCTTACATTTCGGGCTCGGCTCCGCGACGCACATCGATGCACTCGAAATCAGGTGGCCCGGCGGCGCGACCGAAAAGATCAACGTTCCGGCCATCGACCGCGTGCTCACTGTGACGGAAGGCAGAGGGGTGAAGTGACACGCGCGCGTGCCGACGTGCGCCGACGGGCGGACGTGTGCGCGCGTGTCTGTGGAGGAAGTGCGTTGCGGGGGAAGTGCTTTAACGCCCGGCGGCGCGCGCCGGAGTCGTCTTGACCTCGGCGTGTGAGACGACGACCGGCTCGCCCTTCTGCGGCGTGATCTGCACGCCGCGAAGTTCGACGGCGTTGGCGTCCTGAATCGTCATGCCGGTCTTGGCTGTGATGCGGACGTTCTCGAGCAGCACGCCGTTGACCGGCATTTCGGGCAGTCCGATGATCTCGCCCGCGGTCTTCGCTCCCTCGACGGTAACGTCGCTGATCAATAAGCCGCGCACGACGGGCGTCAAAGAGGTGACGGGTTTCGCCAGCCGCTCCTTCTGCCCGGGCTTGTCGAAGTAGAAGAGGTTGATGGTGATCGCCATGCCGACGTTCTTCATCTTGATGTCGCGGTAGGTGATATTTTCGACGACGCCGCCGCGGTCGCGCGTGGACTTGATGCGGATGCCGTTGTCGGTGTTCTCGAAGGTGCAGTGCTCGACCGTGACGTTGCGGATGCCGCCGCCGATGTTGCTGCCGACCGACGCGCCGTGGCCGTGCCGGAAGGTGCAGTCGGTGACGAGGACATTCTCCAGCGGCTCCTCCTTCGGGTTCGACTTGAACGAGACGTTGTCGTCGCCGACGTCAATCGTGCAGCGGCGGATGAGCACGTTGCGGCTGCCGGTCGGGTCGATGCCGTCGGTGTTCGGCGAGTCGGCGGGCGCGCTGATCTGCACGTCTTCGATGGTCACTTCGTGGCAGCCGCTCGGCACGAGATGGAACTGCGGCGAGTCTTTGAGCGTCACGCCCTGAATCAAAACTTTATTACAGCGGACGAGCCAGACCAGTTTCGGGCGCGTGTGCGCGACGGGTTGATCTTCGGCGCGCTGCTGCCCCTCCTGCGGCGCGCCCGCCGCGCGCTCGGCGCGGAAGCGCTCCCACCACACCGCGCCGCCGCCGTCAATCGTGCCCTCGCCGCGGATCGCCACGTTGCTCACGTCCGTGCCGCCGATGAGCGGCAGAACGGACGGCTTGCTCTTCGGGCGAACCAGTTCGAGATTCTTCTCGTTGGTGCTGTCGTAGTCCGCGAAAGTCTCCGTCCCGCGCACGGTCGCGCCCTTACCGAGGACGAGCGCCATGTTGTCGGTCAGCGCGAAGGGGCCGGTGACGAACGTGCCCACCGGCACGACGACCTCTCCGCCGCCCGCCTTGCGACACGCCGCAATTGCCTTGCGGAACGCGGCGGTGTTCAGCGTCTTCCCGTCGCCGACCGCGCCAAAGTCCGTGAGCAGGAATTTGCGTTGCGGGATCGTGGGCAGCACTGGCTGCACCTTGACCGCGCCAGTCTGCGCAGCGCACACGGTTTGAATGCTGACCAGCAGGCAGAGGGTGGCGATGACGAGTAGTCCGAGACGGTGACGGTGTTTCATTTTATTCTTCGTAATCCCTGTCGTGTGGCGTTAGTGCGGCTCGACCAGATATAGGTCGCGACCGGCGCGCTCGACGACGAGCGTGTCGGGGTCGGAATCGTAGTCTGCGCGGCTGAACTGCCGGTGATCCATGAAGCCTAAATTCACGCGGCGGCACGTCGCCTCGTCGAGCGCCGCCGCCATCGTGATGCGGTAGCGCGGGACGACCCGGCCCGACTCGTCGCGCGCGCCTGCGTAGGAGACGTGCGCAAGGTGCGCGGCGACCGCGAGGTTCGCCTGAAGCTCGGTCGAGAGCGCGACCATCTCGCGCACGCGGTCGAGCGGCGCGTAGCCGTACTTCTCGATCAGGAGCCCGTGCGTCTCCGAGATGGCGTGCAGGTGCGGCGCGTAGATGAGCAGTTCCCCGCCCTCCGCGATGATGCCGCCGAGTTTGTAGCTCGCCTTGCCACCGACCCACAGCTCGTCGTAGTGCTCGTCGAGCAGCGCGACGACCCGCTTGAACTTGCGCCCCGTGTATTTGATGTGGACGTGTCGGCTCACTTCCGCCGCTCGGCGAAACGCCTGACGAACGTCGCCGCCGTAGAGTGCGTGCGTGCGCAAACGGTCGTCGTCCGTGCGCGTGACGACCGTGTTGAGCGAGATGACTTGGGCGGGGACGAACTCCGCCGCCGCCTCGATCATGTGGCGCGTCGGCGTCTCGACGCGACCGATGACGCGCTCGATTGTCGCGAGCGCGCCGAGCCAGTGCGTGGCGTGCGTGAGATCGGGGCCGGCGACGCCGGGGAAGAAATACTTGGCGCCGCCCGCGAACCCTGCGACCTCATGCGGCACGGTCGCGCCGAAGACGAGCACCGTGTCGTAAACGCCGGGCGCGAGCAGGCGGTTCAGGTTCACCGTGATGGCTTTGTCGATCAGCCCGCCCGTCAGCCCGCGCACGCGTTCGGCGCTTAACTCGCCGAGCGTCACGAGTTCCTCGGGGCGGTTCCACTGGTGGTCGTAGATCGTGCCGAGCCCCGCCAGCGAAGCGCCGCCGCGCCAGCCGATCTTCGCGCGCTTCTCCTCCTCGGTCATGGGCATGTGCGTGCCCTGCGCGACGAGCGCGTCGAACTGCGCGACGCCGCGCGCGTTCAATATCTCTGCCGCGAACGGGAAGAGGAGATCGGTGTTGTCGTCGCGCGTCTTGTCGGGGATGATCGCGAGGACGCGCGCGCCGGGCGCGACGCCGAGCAGCGACTGCTCGACGATGGCGCGCAGCTCCGCGGGCGAGAGATCGAAATCAGCCCCACCCGTGCCGACGACCGAAGGCGCAACTTTACTACTCATACTTGCTTGCTCGTCTCGTCTTACAATTCAACCCAGTTAGTGATCCGCGCGCGGGCGCGTTTAATCAACGGCGGGGTCGCTTCCGATCAAAACTTAACGCTGGATGCGCGCGGAGCCGCCGCGGGCGAAGGCGCGCACCTGCTCGATGGTCGCCATCGTGGTGTCGCCTGGGAACGTGGTTAGCAGCGCGCCGTGCGCCCAGCCGAGGCGGAGCGCCTCTTCCGGCGACTCGCCGTTCAGGAGTCCGTAGAAGAAGCCGGAGGCGAAGCCGTCGCCGCCGCCCACGCGGTCGAGCACGTCGAGTTCGGCGGTCGGCGAGACGTAAGTTTCGCCGTTGACCCACGCGACCGCGCCCCAACTGTGCCGGTTCGTCGTGTGCACCTCGCGCAGAGTGGTCGCGACGATCTTCACGCGCGGGTGCTTCTGCACCACGCGGTCGATCATGCCGAAGAAGGCGCTCGGGTCAAGCTTCGACTTGGCGGCGACTTCCGGCCCCGGAATCCCCAAGCCCTTCTGCAAGTCCTCTTCGTTTCCGACCAGCACGTCCACGTTCTCGACGATGCGCGCCACGGTCTCGACCGCGCGATCTTGCCCGCCGGAAATCCGCCAGAGCTTCTCGCGGAAGTTGAGATCGAAGGACGTGACCGCGCCCGCCGCCTTCGCCGCCTTCATGCCCTCGGCGATCAGCTCGGCGGTCGTCTCCGAAAGCGCCGCGAAGATGCCGCCCGAGTGGAACCAGCGCACGCCGCCCGCGAAGATTTCCTTCCAGTCGAAGTCGCCCGGCTTGAGCTGCGCCGCCGCCTCGTTCGAGCGGTTGTAGAAGACGACGGGCGGGCGCACGCCGTACCCGCGGTCGCTATCGACGGCGGCGATGTTGGGTCCGCGCACGCCGTCGTGCTCGAAGAACTTGTAGAAGGGGCGGACGCCCATCGCGCGCACGCGCTCGTAGACCAAATCGCCGACGGGGTAGTTGACCATCGCCGAGACGACGCCGGTCTTCAAGCGAAAACAGTCGGCGAGGTTCGCCGCGCAGTTGAACTCGCCGCCGCTCACGTGAATCTGGCACTCGGTCGCCTTGCGGAAAGGGATGATGCCCGGATCGAGCCGGTGCACCAGCGCACCCAGCGAGACGAAATCCAGCGCGCCCTCGCGCGCGATCTGCAACCCGTTGTCCACTCCGTTCTCACTCATTCACTGTGTACCCTCTGCTGAAATCTAAACCCCGCCGAACGCCGAGAAGCCGCCATCCACCGGCACGACTATCCCTGTGACGAAGCCGGAGGCAGGCGACAGCAGCCACAGCATCGTGCCGAGCAGATCCTCCGGCTCGCCGAAGCGTCCCATCGGCGTGTGTTCAATGATGCTCTGCCCGCGCGCCGTCAAGTCCCCCGTCGCCTCGTCGGTCAGAAGGAATCGGTTCTGCTCGGTCAGGAAGAAGCCGGGCGCGATGGCGTTGACGCGGATGCGCGGGCTGTGCTCCTTCGCCAGATGCACGGCGAGCCACTGCGTGAAACTGTTGACGCCCGCCTTCGCCGCCGAGTAGGTCACGACGCGCGTCAGCGGGCGGAAGGCGCTCATCGAAGAGACGTTCAGGATCACGCCCTCGCCCTGCTCCGCCATGCGCCGCCCGAAGACTTGGCTGGGAAAGATCGTGCCGAGCAGGTTCAACTCGAAGACGAAGCGCAGCGCCTCTTCCGGCAGGTCGAAGAAAGAGAGGTCGGGCTTGGTCGTCGCCTGCGGGTGGTTGCCGCCCGCACCGTTGATGAGACAATCCACGCGACCGAACTCGGCGACGATTGATTCCGCGGCGCGCTCAAGCTCGTCGCACTTCGTCGCGTCTCCCTCGAAGACGACAGCCCGGCCCGCGCCCGACGCCTCGGCGATGACCGACTCGGCCTTCTCTCGGTTGCGCGCCAGCAACGCGACGTTTGCGCCGCAGCCGACGAGCGCACGCACCATGACGCGACCGAGCACGCCCGTGCCGCCCGTCATGACGGCCGTGCGCCCGGTGAAGTCGTACATCGCTGTCAGCATCGCTAAATCCATCCGCCGTCCTTTATCTCGACCAACTTCATTTCAATCGCGTTCTTCTTCGCGTCTTCGCGTCTTTGCGTGAGGAAGGTTTTCACGCAAAGGCGCAAAGCCGATCAGCCGCCGATGAACAGCGGTTTGAGGTGGCGCTCGTAGAGGTTCTCCGTCACGTTGCGTGAAACCGCGGGCTCGCACTCGGCGAGCATCTCCAGGTAGCGGTCGCCCATCTTGGCGGCGATCTTATAGCCGACGTGCAGGAGTTGGCGCAGGTGCGGGTTGTACCCGGCGTTGCGCTGATCGTGCCGGAGCGCGGAGACGAACTGCGCGGAACTCCAGCCCTGCACCTCTTCCTTCGACGGCAACTTCGCGCGGTCGATGTCGATCACGGTCGCGTAGGGCGCGCAGAGCGCGTCGATGTCGTCGAGCGCCTTACCATAAATCTCTTTAGCGAGCTGCAAGCCTTCGCCGCCCGTCTCGGCCAGGCCGATGATCTCTTCAAGCCAGGTCGTGCCCGCGGTCTTGACGTGGACGCCCGCGCCCGTGCGCGCGAGAGTTTTGCGAATGGGTTCGTAGATCGAAAACTTGTCGCTGCCCGAGTGGACGCTCAGTTTGAGGTTCGCGGGCAGGTCGTAGGCCGAGACGGCGTGCGCGATGACGGCGATGTCGTCGCTAAACTCTTTTTCAAACTGCGCCACGTCGCCGACGTAGTCCACGCCCTTGTTGAAGCGCCCGGTGAACTTCGGCGCGACGGTCTGCGCGGGGATTTTCTCGTCCGCAATGGCGGCGAGAATGACGAGGAGTTCCGGCGGCGTCTGCGGCGCGTCCGTCTCGTCCATCGAGACCTCGGCGATGAACTTACCTTCACCTTTCACAGACGCGACGTGTCGATAAATCCGTCCCGCTTCCTGCACCGCCTTGAGATATTTTCCGGCGATGCGCTCAACGTCGGCGCGCGTCGTCTCAAACGGCTCGGTGATGCCCGGAATCTCGATGCGCCCGACGAGTTCGGGGTGGCGTCCGACGAAAGCTTCGACGTCCGCCGCGTCCGCGGGCTGCGCGATCCAGTCGGCGACGTCGAGCGTGTAGAAGTCTGAGCTGTCGATGAACTGATCGACGATGTCGAGGCGGATGTGGTCGGCGTCAATGTGGAAGGGCGTGTGCCAGTCGAGTTCTCTGACTGCTCCTTGCGCCGCCGCGAGCACGCTCGCGGGCTGCGAGCCGACGATGGAGTGTTCGCGGTAGGACTTGTTCCAGACCGGCGTTACGTCCACGCCCGCGGCGCGCGCCTCGACGCACGCACGCAACTGCGCCTTCGCCTGACGCGCAAAGCGGTCGCCCACCCCGAACGAATATTTCTCCAGCCTCAGCCCGTTATTCATCGCCCCCTCCTTAATCTCACTTCGATCAACTTCCGCGCCGCACAACTCAACATGAGCATAAGACAAGTCGCGCCCGGTTGCGACCCAACTCACTTCGACCTAGCGGCGGGCTTCAGGAACTTCGCGAGGGCGAGTTTCTGCTCCCTCAAGCCTTCGACGAACAGGTTCGCCATGACGCCGGCGCCGAGCGGCGAGAAGTGCGTGTTGTCCTCGATGCCCTGCGGGTAGTTGGCGTTCTCGCCCGGCTTGAGTTGCAGGAAAAGTTTACGCGCGCCTTCCGCCCCGTACTCCGTCAGCGCCCGCGCGCTCTTCCGGTGCATGTCGATGAGGGCAACCTTCTGCTCAGCGGCGACGGCGCGCACGATGTCCGGGTATTCGCCGTGCGTGTCTTGCAGCGCGCCCTGCGCGTTGAAGCGGCGGCGCATGACGGGAGTGAGCAGGATCGGAGTCGCCCGCTTGGCGCGCACGTCCGCGACGAAGCGCGAGAGGTTGCGGCGGTAGTCTTCGGGCGGCGTGTAGCGATCCACCTTATCTTTCGACTCGTCGTTGTGCCCGAACTGGATGAGCACGTAGTCGCCCGGCTTGAGCTTGTCAACGATCGCCTGCCAGCGGTTCTCGCCGATAAAAGTTCTGGTGCTGCGACCGTTCTGCGCGTCGTTCTCGAAGACGACTTTGCGCTCGTCGAAGAACTGCGGCAGGGCTTCGCCCCAGCCCGTCTCGGGCCGCTTCTCGGCGAGCTTGTGCGCCATCGTCGAGTCGCCCGCGAGATAGACCGTGATCGGCTCTTTGCCAAACGCGGTCGCGCCGAGCGCGGTGAACAAGAACAGTGTGCCGATGATCTTCATGTGCTTCGCACGTGAGCCGCCCCGAAGCTATTTGCCCCGAAGCGGCTCACGTGGTTGTCAGTCGCGTTGCCGCCCGTCACCCCAGGCGCTAGAAGATGAACTTCGCCCCGAGCTGGATGTCGCGCGGGTTGTTGCGCTGCGTGGTCACGATGCCGAACGTCCCGGCGTTGCTCGGGTCGAGCCCGATGCCGTTGCCGAAGTAGGCGTGGTTGAAGGCGTTGAGCGCCTCGGCGCGGACTTGCAGCCTCATCCCTTCCCGGATGTGGAAGTTCTTTGAGAGCGACAGGTTGACGTTCAAAAACGGCTGGTTGCGCGCGCTGTCGAGCGTGGTCGGCACGTTGCGCAAGCCCGTGTTGAAGCTGTTGAGCCTGACGACGCCAGCGCCGTTGACCGGCGGAACGGTGAACGCCGAGACGTCAATGCCGTACTTCTGCCCCGTCCCCGTGTTCTCGCCGACGCGGCTGACGATCTGATTAACGTCGCCACCGTAGTACCAGACCTGCGTCGGGCTGAGCAGGAACGGCTCGCCCGTCTGCCATTCGTAGGTGCCGTTAACCTGCCAGCCGCCGAAAGCGAGATCGACCAGACGGTTCATGTCCTTGCCGAGCGCCTTGCCGCGCCCGAGGGGCAGCTCATAGACGGCGGAGAAGGTGACGCGGTTAGGCCGGTCGTCGGTCGAGATGCGATCCTCCAACTCCGTGTCGGACGGGTTCAGGTAGTCGATCTTCTCGCGCAGGCGCGAGCGCGTGTAAGAGGCGGTCAGCGTCAGATCGCGCGAGAACCGCTGGTTGACCTGAAGCTGAAGCGCGTTGTAACGGTTCGAGCCGTTGTACTGCTCGACCCACAGGTTGGTGAACTGCGGAAACTGGAGCAGCGACTGCGCGCGCGTGATGGTCGTCGCCGTGTTCAGCGGGCTGCCCGTGTTCGGCAGCAGGTTCCGGAACGGGTTCGGGATCGTCCCTGTAACGAGGAGCGTGTTCGCCGCCGCGTCCGTCGTCGGGTCGGTGCCGAGGAAAGAGCGCGGGGTGAAGTCCAGATTGCGCGCGACCGCCAGATCGCGCCCCCAGGCCGTGACGTAGTTGGCTTCGACGACGAAGTGGCCGGGCAGTTCGCGCTGGACGCCGAAGATGAGGCGCGAGAACATCGCGTTTTTGCGGTCGAGCGGGAAGACCGGCGCGGTCGAAGAGCCGACGTCGATGCCCGTGGAACTCAAGAGTCCCTGGCTCGCGCCGGGCGACGGGATCAAGCCGTTCGGGAACGGGTTGGCGAGCGTGCCGACGAAGGTGCGCCCGTTGTCGTTCGAGGCGATGAAGGGCGTCGTGCCGGCGAAGCCCGTCTGGAGCGGGTTGCCTTGAATCTCGATCTGGTGCGGCGCCATGAACATGCCGAAGCCCGCGCGCAAGACCGTCTTCTCGTCCAAAGTGTAGGCGGCGCCGACGCGCGGCTGCCAGTTGTTCTTGTCAGTGTTCCAGGCGGTGCGGTTGCTGTCGTCGGCGAAGCTGTAGCCGCCGAGCACGCGGAACTGGTCGGGCGTCAGCACGAAGTTCGACGGGGCGGCGTTGTAGGCGGTGGTGTAAGCCGCCCGCGCCGCCGCGTCAATCGGAGAAGGCGTCGAGAGATCAAAGCCGCGCTGGATGCGGTTGTAGCGCTCGGTCAGGCCACCCTCCAACTCGTAGCGCAGCCCGAGGTTAAGCGTCAGCTTCGAGGTCGCGCGCCAGTCGTCCTGCACGAAGAAGCCGTGATAGACGGACTGGACGGAGTAGTTGATCGGGTTATCGATCTGGCTCGCCGTCGAGCCGGAGCCGGGCGAGGGGACGCCGAGGAGGAACGCCGCGATGTCGCGCCCGAAGGCGTTTCGCGTCGCCGTGTTGGAGTTCGACGCCGGGCTGGTGAACGTGCCGTCGAAGAAGTAGCGCCCCGCCTGGAAGCCGTTGCTGATGAAGTTCTCGCGCAGCACACGCAGGTCGTAGCCGACGCGCATGGTGTGGTCGCCGAACAGCTTCGTCACGGACGGCTGCACCGACCCCATGTAGAACGGGCGCAGGCGACCGGAGTTGAAGTCGGAGCGCGTCGCGCCGATGTTCGAGTGGATGGGGCGCGTCGCGTCGAGGTTGCGGATGAGGATGCCGGGGAAGTACTGGTAGCCACGAAACTCCGTGAGCGCCTGCTGCGAGAAGCCGAGCGTCGAGAGATCAAAGTTCTGGGCGGGCATCCGCTGCTGCTGGAACCGGTTCAAGCTCACGCGCAGGTCGAGCACCGTCGTCGAAGAGAGCGTGTTCGTGTAGTCGATGTTGCCGCCGTCGTTGGTGCGGTTCTCAAACCCTTGCGTGACGGGGAAACCGTTGACGATGCCGAAGGGGTCGTTGCGATCCTCGGGGTTGAAGCTGTGGTAGTACTTGCCGAAGATCGACTGGCTCTCGCTGATCCGGTGATCGAGGCGCGTCAGCCACGCGCGGTAGTTCTCGTGCCTGATCTGGTTCGAGAAGAAGTTGTTCTGCGTGCCGTTGGCCGTGCCCGCCACGTTCGGCAGCGGGTAGAAGTTGATCAGCGCCTTCGCGATGGGGCTGAGCAGGTTCGCCGGGATCATGTTGCAGGTCGAGGTGGCTGAGACCGCGCCCGTCGTAGGGCAGCCGAAGGAACGGCGCGTCACCGTGCCGTTCGAGGCGACTGACGCGATGTCGAACGGGTTGAAGAGCACGGTGTTCGCCGCGTCGGCGATGTTCGCGCGGTTGACGATGAGCGCCGAGAAGTCGCCATTGCGCATGGCGGCGGTCGGCACGGTAAAGAGCTGCGGCTCGGCAACGTTGTCGAGCAAGTGCTCGTAGGAGACGAGGAAGAAAGTCTTGTCGTGCCCGTTGTAGATTTTGGGGAGATAGACAGGCCCGCTCAGCACACCGCCGTAGCGGTTGTAGGTGCGGATCGGACGCGATTGCCCCGAACGGTTCGAGAAGAAGTTGTTGGCCGTGCGGCTGCGGTCGCGGTTGAACCAGTAGAGCGAGCCGTGCGGATCGTTCGTACCGGACTTGACGGCGACGTTGACGGTCGCGCCCGCGGAGTAGCCCTGCTGCGCATCAAAGGTGTTGGTCTGAACCTTGAACTCCTGCACGGCGTCCGAGGGCGGCGAGAAGCCGACGCCGCCGTCGAAGGCGTAGTTGGGCGAGCCATCGAGCGTGATCTGGTTTGACCCCGAAGCGCCGTTCGAGCGGAAGGCGGCGAGGTTGCCGTTGGAAGTGGGGCCGGTGAAGAGCGGGTTGCCGGTGTAGGAGATGCCCGGCGCGAGGGTCGCCAACTGGTAAGCGGTGCCTTCGGTCAGGGGCAGCTCGCTGATCTGGCGGCCGGTGATGGTCGAGCCGGTCGTGACCGAGCCGGTTTCGAGCGCCGGCGTGACCGACGCGACCGTCGTCACGGTATCGGAGATGGCGCCGACCGCGAGCGGCACGTCAATGGTCAGCTTATCGGCGACGCGCACTTCGACGCCCTCGCGCACCGCCGCAGAGAAGCCCTGACTCTTGACCGTCAGCGTGTACTTGCCCGGCTGCAAGAGCGGGAACTCGTAGGCGCCTTCGTCGTTCGTCGTGGCGGTGCTCTCGACGTTGGTGCCGACGTTCTTGATCGTCACCGCCGCGCCCGGAATCGCCGCCCCGCCGGGGTCTGTGATGTGACCCATGACCGAGCCGCGGAACTCCTGCGCGTGCGCCGCCAGGGAGGCAAACAGGAGCAGCAGCACGACAGCGATGCTCCGGCGACTTGCATACTTACCCATAATTCTTCCTTCCTTCCCTCTTCTACAGACTATCTCAATAACGGCTGGGCGACGGGCGTCAGGCATCAACGGCGGCGACCTCAAACTTCGAGGGTGAGCCTACAGCCGATGCGCGCACTCATCACGTATTCAGGTATCAAGCTCGCGAGGACTGGCGAGACCTCCCGGAATTCTATTGAACACTCGACTTCGGATGTATGGGTCTGACCAATCCAGCAAACGAATGACAACATTGCGCAGGGCGAGGAACGGTCTGCCGTCAGCCGGGGGTCGTCAGCCGGACGCTCCCGAGGCGACTGACGGCACCGCCTCAATTCGTCTTAAACTGAGAAAATAGCGAGTCAAAACAAGCTCGGCGAAGGCGACTGGCGCTCAACGCGCACGACCTGCGTTCGGGACGCTCATTGTCCATATCGGGACACGCTTTGTCAAGTCCTGCTATTTACCAATTGAGCCTCTCACCACTGAAGGGTATGACCAATTACTTTGGCGCGACAGGAAATCAGCTTTCGTCAAACGTCCACGCGCGCCTCTTCGGCGGGTTTTCAACGCGCGCGCTCTTTACTCGCAGGCGGCGGCGCAGTGTGTACCGGCTCGGCGAAGATTTTGATCAGGATCATCTTGAAATCTTTCCCGGCGGTGCTGCGCTGGTGCGGCGTGCCGCGCGGCACGACGATGAGATCGCCCTTGCCGATCTCGAACGCCTGCCCGCCGACGATGTGCGGCGCGCGCCACTCGCCCGGCTGCACTTCGCGCGGCGCGTCGAGCCGACCGCCGAGCGTGAGCGTGGCTGAGCCTTCGACCACGTAGTAGATGTCGTCGGACGCATCGTGGACTTCGGCAGCCCCGGCCGGCTTGTCCTTGTCATGCTGCACGGCGACGCGCAACTGTTGACCTTCTCCGCCGAACAACTCCTCGACCTTGTTCTCCGGCAACTGCCCTGCGAGATCGGCAAGCGTCTGCGCCGGACGCACGAGGAACGGGCGCGCGGGCTTGCTCGGCGCGCGCTGTGCCGCGGTCGGCGCGCCGGTTTGTGCAAAGGAATTAACGGCCAAGGCGGCCACGAAAATCAGCGCCGTTAACATTCGCTTCGTCAAGGCAAACATGATGTGCTTCATCCTCTCTTCGATCAGTCCGCGCCGGCTTTATCACCCGCGTCGTCGTAGATTTCCTCTTCCACCCGCGCCACTTCACGACCTACAAGGCCGCCGACTCTTGGATCGCGTCCTTGCCTGACGGCTTGCACGAAGTCCTCGATGAGCGGCTGGTGCGTGTTCGCGTGCGGCGGCAGTATCTCGACGCGCTCGCCTTCGCCGGTCGTGATCGTGATCGTGCCCTCGTTTAGCACCGGCACGTGAATCGAGCCTGCGCTGCCGAAGATGTGCAAGGTGTATTGCGGCTCGCGCGCGGCGTGGGTCACAGAGAGCGAGGCTTGCGGCCCATCGTCGAACT
>JBJMGS010000021.1:0-1569 GCA_045807785.1 Pyrinomonadaceae bacterium | reverse complement strand
GTGACCTTGCCCGCCTTGATGTCCGTGGATGCGAGCGCGATCTTGAACTCCGACTCGGTCACCTTGACGGTTGTCGCCTGAGGCTTCGTGGCCGTCGACGTGGTAGCCCCACGTGTCGTCGCCGACGCTGTCGTGGTGGGAGCGGTGGTCGTGGGCTGCGTCGTCGTCGGCGTGGACGCGGCGACGTGCTCCTCCCCAGCTTTCTTCTCCTCCGCGCCGAAGACCTCGACCGCGGTCAACATCCCGAAGAAGAAGACGAACGCGACAACGACGAACGCCGACAGCCCGCCGCCGGGGTACTGCGGGCGGAAACGCGGGAAGAGGAAGGACGACGCGAGCGCGAACGCGATGAAGGCTGCGCCGGTGACGGCGAGCCCGACCATATGCCCGGTCGAGAGGGCGAGCGGCACGCGCGCATCCTAGAAGCAAGCGGTGGCGCGCCGCCCATGGATGCGATCCAAAGGAGTTAGCTACGACGGATGCGCGGGCGAAGCCCGCGCATCCTCTATGCGGCGCCGCCGAGTCGGCGCCTAAGCGCTTGCGAGAAGGCGGCGCTCTTCCCTTCGGCGATACGTGCGGAAGCCCAGCGCCCCGAGGACGGCGAGCACGATCAGCGGGCTGAGGACGATCAGCAGGAACAGGATCACCGCGCCCGCCCCCGCGAGGAACGAGCCTGCGTCGCGTGCCGCGCGCTCGAACCGCCCCGCGCCGCCCTTTTTCGCCGGCACAACCGGCTTCTGCGTCGTGAGCGAAAGCGAGATCCGCGAGAAGGCGGCCTCGTCGAGCGTCGCCTTGTTCGCACGCGTCGCCCGGGCAAGATCCGCGCGCGCCTGCTGGAGCTGCAACTGCAGGCGAATCCGTACGTCCGCCGGCAGGTCGCCCTGCAGCTGCTCGATCGCACGCGCGATGAACACCTTCAGCCGCACGATCCGTTCCCGCTGCTGGCGCAAGGCCTGCTCGAGGTCGACGATCGAGAGCTGCCGGTTGAGAACCGTGCCGAGATCGCTCAACTGCATGAGCGCGGCCTCGACGTGCCCGATCGGAACCCGCAGGACGAGGTCGGCTTGCCCCGGTTGTCCCGCCTGCGTGTACTGGTGCACCGAGGCGATGTAGCCGCCGTATGACCGCACAACCCTCATCGCTTCGTTCGTGCGATCCGTCAGCGCGTCGAGATCCTTGACGCGCACGGTCATCGTCGCCTGGTAGTCCTGATGACGCGCGGGGTTCGGCGGGACGACCTGATCAGCCCCCGCGCCGGGCGCGAGCTCGAGTCCGAAGTCCTGCGTCGTTGTCACCGCGCCGAAGTGGAGGGCTTTCCGCTGCGCCTCTTCGCTTTGAGCGGCCCCGGCTCCACCCCTGGCGGAGAAGTTCTGCCTGCTCGGTCCCGAGTTGAGCACGCCGTGCACGACCGCGGCGACGACAAGGCCGAGCGCGCACGCAGGTGCGAGGACGAGCAGCGAGCGCCGCCAGGGCAATGTTGGGAAGCTCCGCCGGGGCGCGGGCTCGCCGAGCGCACGCACACGCTCGCGCAGCCGATCAGGCGCAGCGGTCGGCAAGGCCCGCAGCTCG
>JBJMGS010000020.1:0-9782 GCA_045807785.1 Pyrinomonadaceae bacterium | reverse complement strand
CGTGCCGACGCTCGCCGCCGGGGCGACGGCGACGTTGACCTACCGCGTCCGCGTGGGCGCCAACGCGCGCGAGGGCGATCAGGTGAACTCCGCCACCGCGACCGCACACTTCGGCGGCAGCGAAGTCATCACGGCGGGGCCGGCGCACGCCACCGTCCGCGTCGGCGCGGGCGTCTTCTCGACCCGGCAGATGATCGTCGGTCGCGTCTTCGTGGACGCGAACGGCAACGGCATGTTCGACGGCGGCGAGCGCCCCGTGGCTGGCGCACGCCTCTACATCGACAACGGCCAGTCGGTCATCACCGACTCCGAAGGCATGTACAACCTGCCCTCGGTCGAGGACGGCGCGGTCGTCATCTCGCTCGATCCCGTCACCGTGCCAAACGGTCTCCTGCTCACCGACGCAGGCCATCGTTCGGGCAAGAGTTGGGCGCGTCTGCTTCGCACGCCGCTCGGTGGCGGCACGCTGCTGCGCCAAAACTTCGCGCTCGCACGCACCGAAGCGGACGACGACTTCGCCCCACCAATATCATCCGACGCTAACAAAACGGGTGCGGCGTCGAACGCAACTGAAGGGGCAGGGCTCGTCCCTGCCCGCACCGGCGCGGCCGGTCATCAACCGTCGCAAACGTCAACGCACACGAACGGCGCGACGAACGGCGCGACGCACGCCGAACAGCCTGCGGTCGCTCTGCCGCTCGCGGCTGGCACTTACGAGGTCGAGGCGAAGGAGACGCTGACGGCGGTCGCGCCGGGTGATGTCGTCGTCGTGAGCCCTTCGGACAACGAGGTCGTCTTGCAGCCTTCGATGCAGGTCGTCGTGAACGTGGCGGAAGGTTGGACGGCGACGCTTGAGCTGAACGGCGCGAGCATCGGCGAGCAGAACGTCGGCGAGCGCAGAGTCGATCACAAGAACAAGATCACGACGCTGGAGTTCGTCGGCTTGAACCTCAAGCCCGGCGAGAACCATTTGCGCGCCATCGCCCTCTCTCCGCAAGGCGCGCCGGGCAAGGCCGCGGCGCTCACTGTGCGCGGGCGCGGCGCGGCGCGCAGGCTGGAGATCGTCCCCGAACGCGGCGAGTTGCAGGCGGGCGGGCGCGACTCTGTGCTCGTGCGCGTGCGCGCTTTCGACGAGTGGGACAACCCCGCGGCGGACGGCCCCGTCGGTCTCTCGACGACGAACGGCTACTTCGAGCGCCCGTTTGCCGACGCGCCGGATGCGAAGACCGACGCCGAAGCGACGGACAAGAAAGATAAAAGCAGCGCGCGCGATCTCAAGACCGCCGACGACGTGGCGGCGGATCAGACTAATCTACAGCCGACACAGGTCATCCTCTCGCTGCGCGGCGGCGAGGCTGTAGCGCGACTCTTCTCGGCGGGCACGGTCGGTCAGGGCGATCTGCTCGCGAAGGCCGGCGAGCTGGAGGCGCACGAACGCATCCGCTTCACGGCGGAGCTGCGACCCACCATCCTAGTCGGGCTCGCGGAGGCTTCCATCGGTCGCGCCGCGCCGGAGAACACCCTGCGCGGCGACACGGCGGCGTTCCGCAGCCACATCGAGTTCTTCTACCGTGGGCCGGTCCTCGGCAAAAATCTGCTCACGCTCTCCTACGACAGCCAGCGCGCGCTGAACCGCACGATGGGTCGCGACCGCATGTTCGGCTTCGATCCGCTCGACAGGGTTTACCCGGTCTTCGGCGACTCCTCGACGCGCTTCGACGAAGTCGAGTCGAACTCGAAGCTCTACGCGCGCCTCGACCGCAAACGCTCCTACGCGATGTTCGGCGACTTCGAGGCCGACATGAGTGACACCGCGCTCGCCGGCTACGCGCGCAAGCTGACGGGCGTCAAGCTGCACGTCGAGAACGCGAACGGCGACTTCGTGACGGTGACGGGCGCGCGACCCGACACGGCTTTCGCCCGCGACGTTTTTCCCGCGAGCCGGCTCGGACTGCTGCGCCTCTCGCACGGCGACGTGATGCAGGGCTCAGAGCAGGTCTTTTTGGAAGTCAGGGATCGCCGCAACCCCGAGATCATCCTCTCGCGCGAGGCGCTCGTGCGCTCGGTCGATTACAATCTCGATCCCTTGTCCGGCGAGATGTTCTTCATGCGCGCGATCTCGGCGTTCGACTACGATCTGAACCTCGTGCAGGTCGTCGTCACCTACGAGCACGCGGCGGACGGGATGTCTTCGGGCGTTTACACGGGGCGCGCGTCGAAGCGTTTTAACTCGATTGGCTTGCGCCTCGGCGCGTCGTTCGTCGAGCAGAAGCAGAGAGAGTTCGGCTCTTACGTGCTCGGCGGCATAGATGGCGAGCAGCGTTTGTGGAACCGCGGCGCGCTCAAGTTCGAGTATGCCAACAGCCGCGGCGACGTCGTGGCGGGCGGCAACCTCTTCGGCAACGCCGACCGGCACGCGGGCGGCAGCGCCTACAGCCTGCAACTGACGCAGCCCATCAAACTTTTCAACTCCGAGCTGCGCGCCGAGTATGCGCGTGCCGACGAAGGCTTCTTCAACCCGTTCGGCGGCACGGTCGCGCCCGGCTCGCGCCGCCTGAACGCCTCGCTCGACGTCAAGCCGACCCACTCGCGCACGCTCCACTTCGGCTACACGAACGAGCAGAACCACACCGCGAACGTCGATAACCAGCGCGACACCTTCTCGTTCTTGTGGAACGAGTCGTTCGGCGACAAGCTGCATGGCTTCCTCGGCTTCGACCTGCGCCGCCTGTCGGACGCGAACGGCGACCACGACGTCAGCTCGCAACTCTTAACCGTCGGCGTGCAGTACCGCCCGACCGATAAGCTGGAAATCTCCGCCAAGCGCGAGCAGAACTTGTCCGACTCCGATCCGACCTTCCCTAACCAGACGACGATCTCTGCGCGCTACAAGTGGGACGACCGCACCAACCTCTTCTTCACCGAGCGGCTCGCCGCCGCGCCCATCGTGCCCATTAGCGACACGGCGCAGACCGGCTTCGTCGGCACGAACTCGCGCCGCGAGACGGCCATCGGCGTCGAGACGCGTCTGGGTAAGTACACGAACGTCGTCAGCCGCTACCAGATCGAGAACGGGATCAACGGCGCGGACAGCTTCGCCGTCATCGGCCTGCAAAACCGCCTGCCCGTCGAGCGGCGGCTCGCCTTAGACTTCGGCGTCGAGCACGGCATCCATCTCGCGGGCGACGGGCAGGGCTTCACGGCGGGCTCGCTCGGCGCGACGTGGATGCCGACGAAAGATATGCGCGCCTCGGCGCGCTACGAATTGCGCGACCAGACCGGCGGCCTGGGTCAGGTGCTCTCGCTCGGCGCGGCGGGACGCCTCGGCGATGGCATCACCTCGCTCGCGCGCGTGCAGTGGGCGCGGACGAATTTCGACGGTCAGGACAACGATTCTTTCCTCGCCACTGCGGCGGTCGCCCTGCGCCCGCTCAAGTCCGACAACCGCGCTCTCCTCTTCAGCTACACCGAGCGCTCGCTCGCGCAGTCGGGCTTCAACGGCCAGGCTCCCGTCTGCGAGCACTCGCGCACGCTCTCGTCCGACGGCTACTGGGCGCCCGCGCGCGACACGGAGCTGTATGGTCGCTTCGCGCTGAAGTTCGGCGCCAGCTCGCGTGACGGCTTGATGAGCACCTCGGCGCTGACCTACATCGCGCAACTGCGCGTGCAGCGGCGCATCCGCCGCGCCTTCGACGTGGCGGGCGAGGGGCGGATGATCTCGCAGCCTTCGACGCACACGTCGCGCACCTCCGTCGGCGCGGAAGTCGGCTACTGGATTCTGCCCGACGTGCGCTTCGGCTTCGGCTACAACTTCACCAACGCCGCAGAGCCCGCGGGCAGCCTCGTCGTCGCGCCGCCGCGCGGCTTCTACTTCACCATCTCGACGAAACTGTCGAGCCTCTTCGATCTCTTCGGCACATCCCCGCACGGCCTCGCGCCCGCCGACAACACGCAAGCACCGCCGGACGACAAGAAAGACGAGCGCCAGCCCGGCGAGCAGCAACCCACTGAGGCGAAGCCCGCCGATCAGAAGTCGGGCACGCAGACGAGCACGGGCGGAGGTGCGCCGTGACAGCGCGCGCGCGGCGTGCGGGCAGCTTCCCGTGTCGCCTGTGCGCGGCGCTCACCTGCGCGCTCTTCGCCGCGTTGCTCTGCGCGTCGCGCGCGGGCGCGCAGGTCTGCGCCAACTCGGGTGAGGACGGCGTCGCGTCGTCGCTCTCCGGCGTCGTCAACACTTACTTCCCCGGCGCGGCTTCGGCTTCCGCTGGCGCGACCTCGATCACGCTCGGCACGATGCGCGCGGGCGGATCAGCGACCGCGATTGCGAGCGGCGATCTCCTGCTCGTCATCCAGATGCAGGACGGCACGTTCAACTCGACGAACGGTGCGACCTACGGTAACGGCACGGGGCGGGGCGCGTCGGCTGTGGGCAATGCCGGCCTCTACGAGTACGTCGTCGCGACAAGTGCGAGCGCCGGGGGCGGCGCCGTCTCGATCCGCGGCGCGAACGGCGGCGGTCTGGTCAACGCTTATACGAACGCCGCCGCGAACACGACCGCCGGGGCAGGCGCGCAAGGGCAGCGCCGCTTTCAGGTCATCCGCGTGCCGCAGTATTCGAGCGCGACACTCGTCGGGACGCTGACCGCGCCCGCTTGGGACGGCTCATCCGGCGGCGTCGTCGTCCTCGACATCGCGGGGAATCTCAACCTCAACGGCGGGACGATCAGCGTCGCGGGTCTCGGCTTTCGCGGCGGCGGCGGTCGTCCGCTCGTCGGCGGCAAGGCCATCACCGGAGGCGGCAACCCCTCGCCGACCAACACCGACTACGCCTACCTTTCTTCGTCACCCGAGACGGCGACCAACGGCGCGCACGGCTCGAAGGGCGAGGGCATCCTCGGCAGGCCGCGCTACGTCTTCAACCCGGCGACGAACACGGTTGACGAGTTGAGCCCGACCGCCGAAGGCTACCCGAACGGCTCCTACGCGCGCGGCGCGCCCGGCAACGCGGGCGGCGGCGGCACCGACAGCGACGGCTCGGGCGTCAACCAGAACAACTCCGGCGGCGGCGGCGGCGCGGGCGGCGGCGACGGCGGTCACGGCGGCAACACCTGGAGCGACAATGCCACGGTCGGGGGCCTGGGCGGCGTGGCGTTGCCGAACTCCGCGACGCGCGTCGTGCAGGGCGGCGGCGGCGGCGCGGGCTCGCGCAACAACTCGGTCAGCTACGATTCGTCTGGCGCGTCGGGCGGCGGCATCGTCCTCATCCGCGTCAACACCGTGAGCGGCGCGGGCACGATCAACGCCGACGGCAACGCCGCGTGGAACAACACGGCGAATGACGGCGGCGGCGGCGGCGGCGCGGGCGGCTCGGTCGTCGTCAGCGCGGCGGGCAGTCTTTCGGGTCTTAACATCAACGCGCGCGGCGGTCGCGGCGGCGACGCTTGGCGCACGGGCGGGACGTCACTCGCTGATCGCCACGGCCCGGGCGGCGGCGGCGGCGGCGGTTTCGTCGCGCAGACGGGCGGGGCATCAGCCTCCGTCGCGGGCGGCGCGCACGGCGTCACCACCACGCTCCTCGACGCCTACAACTCGACCGACGGCGCGACCGGCCAGACGCTCGTCATCACGCAGACGCAAATCCCCGGCGCGGACTCGGGTGCCGAGTGCATCCCAACACTGACGACGACGAAGACGACGACGACGGCCTCGGTCAACAACTCTTCGGCGGGAGCGACCGCGACCTACAAGATCACCGTCACGGCTGCCGCTAACCGCTCGACGGCGACCGGCATCTCGTTCTCCGACGCGCTCCCCACGGGCTTCACCTACGCTTCGACCGGCACGATCACTCTCGCGGGCAGCGCCTCGCGTCCCTCGACGGCTAACCCGGCGGCGGGCGCGACGAACCCGGCATGGAGTTCTTTCACAATCCCTGCTGGCGGACAGGTGCAGCTCACCTTCACCGTCGCCATCGCCTCCACGGTCGCGCGCGGTACCTACCAGAACTCCGCGACGGCGACCTACCTCGACCCGCGCCGCACGGTCACGAACGGCACAACCAGCTCCAACTACGACCCGGCTTCGTCAACGGGCGAGGACGTGCTCGTGCTCTCGCCGCCCACGCTCGACATGCAGAAGCGCTGCACGAGCCCCGCCAACTGCGAGAGCGCGCCGCAGCAGCCCAACACAGACCTGACCTACACCATCACTTTCACCAACACGGGCGATCAGATCGCGCGCAACATCACCATCACGGACATCGTCCCGTTCAGCCTCAATGTTCCCGCGTCGAGCATCATCCGCAGCACGGAGTTCAAGGTCGGCTCGCTCAGCCTCGCGCCGGGCACGAGCGGGCTGACGCTTGCCGCGGTGGGGAAGAAGTATTACAGCGACGCCGTCGTCTATCCCGGGAACCCACCGTGGACGCCCGCCACCGCCTACACGCCCGTCGGCACCTACGACCCGAATGTGACTTACGTCGCGTGGCAGCTCACGGGCACGCTCGCGCCGGGTGCGTCTGCCAGCGTCAGCTTCATCGTGCGGATCAAGTGACGCCGCGCCGAGGCTAGACGCCGGGCGCGAAACGGATTAACATCGGAGCCGTTCCCTTTCATTCCCGAAGAGGTTTCCTGCTCCTTAGCTTCGGTTGAGGTGTGCCATGATGAAGGTTTTGATCGTTGAGGACTTCGACGACACGCGCGAGCTGCTGCGGCTGATCGTGCGTGCGAAAGGCTGCGACACGGCGGAAGCGGTGAACGGCCAAGAGGCGGTCGAGGCGGCGGCGCGCGAGTTGCCCGATCTGATCCTGATGGACTTGAATCTGCCCATCCTCGACGGCTGGGAGGCGACGCGGCGCATCCTCTCGCAGGAGAAGACGAGCCACATCCCGGTCGTCGCCATCTCGGCGCAGTGCACCGAGGGCTGGAAGGCGCGCGCCATCGCCGCCGGGGCGCGCGAGTGTTTGGAGAAGCCGATCAACTTCGCCGCGATGGACAAGCTGCTCAAGCGTTACCCGGCTCACTACTAGGCGTCCGCGCGCGCCAAGCTCCCGCGCTTTTCGTGCCGACTAGACCCGACGATGCGAGACGACTCAAGGCGGCTGAGCGAGCTGACGGTCGGCGACGCCAGGCGCGCCGTCGTGTACGGCGCCGCCGTCCTCTTAGCCCTCTGGCTCTTCTTCCTGCTCGTCGGCAAAGTCTTAGTCGCGCTGCTGCTCGGCGTCGTCGCCGCCGCGTTCCTGCTGCCCGTGCAGGAGTGGCTGGAGCGCCGACTGCACGCCCGCGCGGGGAGCGCGCTCATCACCATCGCGCTCATCGTCGTCCCGCTCGTCTCAATCGTCGGCTACGCCTGGTACGAGCTGTCGGACTACTCGAAGGTCGTCCAGCAAAAACACAACGAGATCATCGACGGCATCAGCCGCGTCGTCTCGACTTACGTGCCGGTCAGCCGGCAGGGCACGCGCGCCGGGCTCGAAGCCGCCTTCGCGGAAGCCGTCACGCGCTCGGCGGAGGCGATTCAGGAGCTGCACCAGCGCGCGACGCTGCTCCTCGTCTCGCTCTCGATCTTCTTCTTCACGCTCTACTACGTGCTGACGCAGCGGCTGCGCATCGCGAACTACCTCAAGGTGCGTGTGCCGGGCGACTTCCTGCCGCTCTACGAAAAACTCTCGGAGAACGTGGGCGCGGCGCTGCGCGGCGCGCTGCAAGCGGTCTTCGTCGATCAGGCGATCAAGGGCATCGTCATCTTCTGCCTCAACGTCGCCTTCGGCGTGCCGCTCGCGCTCGTGCTCGCGCTCGTCACGTTCCTCGTCGGCTTCTTCCCCGTGCTCGGCGAGTGGGCGATCTACCTCCCGGTCGGCGTCTATCTGCTCGTCTTCCGCCACGAGCCGCACGGCGCCGCCATCTATCTCCTCATTGGCTTCGCCCTGACGCTTGCCTCCACACTCTTCATCCGCCCCCGGCTCGCCGCACGCGGCGCGCGCCGCTTCAACTTCTACTGGATGCTCGTCGCGCTCGTCGCCGGCGTGTACGCCTTCGGCATCCCCGGCATCGTGCTCGGCCCCGCCATCCTCGGCTTCGTCAAGGCGGTCGCCGACACCGTCATCGGCAAGGTGCGCTACGAGACTTCGCTGTTGAAGGAAGAGAAGGAGCAGCAGGCGGGGCGTGACGAAGAGACGACTCGTCGGGAAGCTGACGTGGCGCGCGGGAAAGACTCTGCGCGCGAAGAGGCGCTGGATCGAGCGTGAAGACCGTGCGGGAAAGCGGGCTGATGAAAGCGGACGCGCTGGCGTCGTGATGAAGAGATTCCTCTGCCGCGTCACCGCGGCGTCTTCACTTCATCCTTCCGCCTTCATCCTTCATCCTTGATTAACCGGGGGGCCAGGTGAGTTCTCTGCCGCCGAGGACGTGGACGTGCAGGTGCGGGACTGATTGACCCGCGCCCGCGCCCGTGTTGATGACGACACGGTAGCCGGCGTCGGCCAGCCCGTGCTCGTTGGCGACGCGCGAGGCGACGCGCATGAGGTGGCCGAGCAGCGGCTCGTCCTTGCGCCCGATGTCGTCGAGCGAGTCCACGTGCTCCTTCGGGATGACGAGCAGGTGCGTCGGCGCCTGCGGGTTAGTGTCGCGTATGGCGAGCACCGCGCCGTCCTGATGAACCACGTCGGCGGGCAAAGAGCCCTCCACGATGCGACAAAAGATGCAATCTTGTTCAGCCATTGTTTACGTTCACAGAGTAAGCCGCGACCTGCACACTACTTGCGCGAGATATTAACGGGAAATGAGACGACTGTCGAACGGCTGCGGGCGGTAGGCGCTCTCGGCGCCCGCGCGAGGTAAGACTTTTGTAGAACAATCCAGGGCTTTCAGCTTATGGACTGAACCGAACCGCCATTCAAGCGGGTAGCAGATCGTGGCTTAAAGTAAGCCGATTTCCGCCGCCGGGGGCAGTTGCGCCGTCACGGAGTCGCGCAGGCGCTCGATCTCTGCGCCGACGGCGCGCAGCTTCGCCTCGATCTTCTCGTAGCCGCGGTCGATGTGATAGACGCGCTCGATGGTGGTCTCGCCGCTGGCGACTAATCCAGCGAGGACGAGGCTGGCCGAGGCGCGCAGGTCTGATGCCTGCACACGCGCGCCCGCGAGCCGCGTCACGCCGCGCACCGTCGCCGTGTTGCCGCTGATCGAGATGTCCGCGCCCATGCGCTGCATCTCGGAGGCGTGCATGAAGCGGTTCTCAAAGATCGTCTCGGTGATGCGCGACGCGCCCGCAGCCTGCGTCATCAAAGCCATATACTGCGCCTGCATGTCCGTGGGGAAGCGCGGGTGCGGCTCGGTCTCGACGTCGCGCGCCGTGAGCCCGTCGGCGCAGCAGCGGACGTGCAGCGTACTCTGGTTGACCTCCTCGATCTCGACGCCCGCCTCGCGCAGTTTCGAGATGACGATCGCGGAGTGTTCAGGGCGGCAACTCGTCAGCTCCAACTCGCCGTTCGTGATCGCCGCGGCGCACAGGAAAGTACCCGTCTCGATGCGGTCGGGGATGATCGTGTGCTCCGCCGCGCCGAGGTGTTCGACGCCCTCGATGGTGATCACGGGCGAGCCCGCGCCGCGCACGCGCGCGCCCATGCGGTTGAGCAACTCCGCGAGGTCTGCGATCTCCGGCTCGCGCGCGGCATTGTTGATGACGGTCTGTCCCTCTGCGAGCGTCGCCGCCATCATCACGTTCTCGGTGCCCGTCACCGTCACCTTGTCGAAGTTGACTTCGCCGCCCTGCAAGCGCCCGCGCTG
>JBJMGS010000019.1:0-9817 GCA_045807785.1 Pyrinomonadaceae bacterium | reverse complement strand
CCACCCGCGCCTCCCGCGCCGGCACGAAGCTCCCCACCTGCGCCATCAGCGCCAGCAGCGCCACCTGGCGGATGTAAACCGAGTTGTGGTTGACGAACCCGTTGGCGACGAACGAGTGACTGCCGGGCACGGTCAGGTCGTAAACCTTCGCGCGAGTTCTCTCAATGCCTGCGACTTCGAGGAACAGAAGGTGTCCTTCGAGCAGGCTGCGGAAGTGTGCGACGGGCTCACTCTCGACGCCGTGCGAACTGAGGACTTCGACGAGCTGCTCTAGTTTGGCGTAACTCGGTCGCCGTCTCCCGTTGCGGTAATCGGTGAAGAGCTTGTGCTCGGAGCGGGTGAAGACCGCGCCACGCAGCGCCTCGCTCAGGCGCTCGCCCTGACACGGGATCACGTCAATGTTCGTGTTCTGGCGTGACGAACGACGCCGGGCGCGCTTTCGCTCGAGCGCGAAGCCGATCAATTCGTGGAAGCGTTCGGCTTCCGCGCCCGCCATCGTCAGCAGGTGCGAGACGTGCGGTTTGCCCGCGTACCGTCCGCGCTTGACGGAGCGCGCGGCGACGATGCCGAAGTTAAGCAGGGCGATCTGGACTTGCCTGATCAATTCTGTGGAGACGGACGAGAGCGAGACCACCCCATCACGTCTTTCCACCGTGCCGTCGGCATCGAACAAGCCGCACAGGAAGGCGGTGACGATCTCCTCCGGCGCGGTCAGGATGGAGCGTGGGACGCGCTTTGTCGCAGCTTTGCCCGCGGACATGCCCAGGTGCGCGAGCAGCCGGTACAACTGCGAGCTGGCGATGATGTAGTCGTAAGGTCTGTCGCCGCCGTTGCGGAAGACGTGCAGACCGAACCGCGTTGCCATCTCAAAAAACGCCTCGACGATGCTCACGTCCGATGAGCTAAGGATGACGCGATTGCGGAAGGTGAGGCAGCCGTCGCCCGTCAGCACACCCAACATGTACGCGAGCGGGGCGTCCAACTCTTCGAGCGCCACAGGCTTCGATGAGTGATCTCTCGGACTCGACGGGGCAGGCGAGTAATCGGTAGCAGTCTTCGAGCCGAACATCCGCTGTCCACGCTGTAGGGCGACCACATCGCCGACTCGCAACTCATCGGCGCGTTTCCAGGCGAGTTCGCCGCGGGCGTCAAGCGTCAGCAGCGGGTGCTCCGGCGTGGCTTCGACGGAGTAGCCGAATCGGGTCGTCATCTTTAACGTGTCGGTCTCGCCGCCGCTATAGACGTGCGACGCGCGCTCGACGCCAGAGAGCCCATGCACGACGACACCAGTCGGGGCATACTCATCCGCGCCGACGCCCGCGCCGAGCGCGCCGATCTCGATCATCCCGCCGCCTGTGAGCACGAGCGAGTCCGCGGCGATACATTTGCCCGTGCCCGCGGGGCCGATGCCGAAGACGCAGTCGTTGTCTTGAATCGACTCGATGTAGCGGCGCTGGGTGGCGGACTTGGGCGCGACCTGCTTCTTGCCCGAAGGGTTGAAGCGCGCCTTGGTGAAGTAGTCGCGCAGGGAGTAGGCGCGATCCTCGGCGATCTGGGCGAAGGCTTCGCGCAGCTCCTTGTCGGTGAAGGTCTTCCCTTCGGCGAAGAGCGCGGCGAAGTCTTCGAGGATTTTCTCGACCGTCGCCACGTCTTTCGGGTCGCCGTCCACGGTCAAGTCCTGACCGCGCGCGTTGACGCGCACGTCGAGGAGCGACTCCAAGTGTTTGATGTTTTGATCGTGGACGCCGAAGAGCGTCTCGATCCCTCTGGGCGGAAGCTCGATCTTTTTCAAAAGCGCGGAACCTCTCCTGACTGCGGGTGAAGACGTGGCGACGGGGGCGCGTCTGCGGGCGTGTGGGTGCGGGAGAACTCCTTAGTCATGCTTCGCCTGAAACGCTACTACAGGCTTCGGTACGTGTCAACGAAACCCGTTTTGTACGTCCCCGCACGCGCCGGAGCGCGCCTTGACACTGCCCTGCCCGCCCCCTATACTCTGCCCTTTGCGCCCGACCGCAAATTCTCTACTGTGTCGCCGGTCGTGCGGAAACATTGACGAAAAGTTTGCTTTCATTACGGAGTCGAGAGAATGCCGAATCACAAGTCAGCCGAGAAGCGGATGCGCCAGAACGAGAAGCGCCGCCAGATCAACCGCGGCAACCGCAGCCGCCTGCGCACGGAGATCAAGCGCCTGCGCGCCGCCCTCGAAGAGGGCACGAAGGACGGGTTGCAGGAGACCTACGCGCAGACCGTCTCGACCATCGACAAGGCGGTCAACAAGGGCGTGCTGCACCGCAACGCGGCTGCGCGACAGAAGTCGCGTCTGACGGCCCGGCTCAACGGGCAGGGCGCGAAGTAACAACTACTCAACTTCAGCACGGACGCGGGGCGGATCACAACTTGATCCGCCCCGCCGCTTTTTGCGCGCCCCACTCCTCGCGCGAAGGAAAGCGAATGATGAAAGACGACGCCGAACCCCGCCTCGTTTACACGGACGACGCGCAGATCGAGTCGCTCGTGCGCGGCTTCGAGTCGTGCTCGGTCGAGGGCTTCAACCACGGCGCGCACCTCGCGGTCGCGCTCTGGTATCTTGCGCGCTTCTCCGAGGCGGAGGCTCCCGAACGGATGCGCGCTTCGCTGCGCCGCTTCGCCGCGCACCGCAACGTGAACCTCTACCACGAGACGCTGACCGTCTTCTGGCTCAAAGTCGTCCGCGGCTTCCTCGCGCGCGAGGGCAGGGGCACGCCGCTTTGCGAGACGGCGAACCGTCTCATCCGTGCGCACGCCGATGCACGGCTCGCCCTGAAGTATTTCAGCGAGCAGTTATTATCGTCCGGAGAGGCGAAGGCTTCCTGGGTCGAGCCGGATTTGCAGCCGCTCGACTTCTGAAGCCCACGCTCAGCCAGACAGTTCGCAGACGAGCATTTCGAGTTGGAGACGCGCGCCCTTGTTGCCGCCGCCGCCGAGCGAGGTCTTGATGGCGAGGTCTGCGGCGGCGATGCGCGAGATGTGGCGGGCGAGCTGGCGCGAGTCTGTGCGCCGCGCGAGGGCGAGGAATTTTTCGCGCGCGTCGAACTGGTAGGGCGCGAGGCGGTTGACCTCTGTGTTGGGCGCGCCCTGTGCCATTAGAGACTTGGCGAGCGCGAGCTTGTGATAGCTGCTCGACAGCAGACCGATGAGCATGATGGGCTCCGCGCCGTCGTTCAGCAGGCGACGCAGCGTTTCGAGCGCGAGGCGGCGGTCGCGCGCGACGAGGTGATCGGTCAGCTCGAAGTTCGAGTGCTCGCGCGAGCGACCGACGAGCGCCTCGACCAACTCCATCGTGATCCTGCCTGAGGGAAGCGCGGCGGCGGCGAGTTTGTCCAGCTCGTTCGAGAGGCGGCGCGCGCTCGCCCCCACGAGCGCGACGAGATGGCTCAGCGTCCGCTCGTCAGCGTCCGCCTTCAACTTCTTCAGCCGGTCTCGCGCCCACGCCGTCGCCGCGTCGCCCGACATGGCAGCGAACTCGACGCTGACGCACGCCTCCAAAAGCGTCTTGCTCAGCTTACGCCGCTTGTCGAAATCTTCGGCAACGAAGAGCATGATCGAACTCTCGGACGGGCGAGCGACGTAGCGCATGAGCGCCGCCTCGTCGTCTTCGCGCAGTTTCCCGAAATCCGTGACGCGCACGACGCGCCGCCGCGCCATCATCGGCAGTTGCTCGGCGGAGGCGATGGCCTGCTGCACGTCCGTGCTCGTCAGGCTGAAACTCGTCTCGTTGAACTCGCGCAACCCGGCGTCGGCGAGCGCGGCGTCGGCGATGCGGCGCGCGAGGGCGTCGCGCAGGTAGTCCTCTGCGCCGAAGAGCAGGTAGAGCGGCGCGATCTTGCCTTGCGCCAACTGGCGTTCGATTTCGGCGCGGGTGGCGGTGCTCATTTCTTCTCGTTGACGCCGAAGCCGTTGACGAGCGTGGAGACCAGGTCTTCGGCGAACTTGCGGGCGATGCGCTGCACAGCAGGGTCTTCCTCGTTGAAGAAGCTGCGCGGGTCGTTCGTGAACTCGAACTCGCCGCGATAGACGTAGTTCTGGTTGTCGTAGATGACGCGGTTCGTCGTCTGATCGCGCACGGTCACGGCGCCGATGACGGTCACCTCAAAGATGCGCGCGCGCCCGTCGCGGTCGAGCAGCACGCCAGAGAAGTAGAAGTTGCGGATCACGCCGTCCACCACTGCGTCAGCCCCCTCACGCTCGCTCTGCACGCGCAGCCCGTGCCCACGCCGGATCAGCTCGTTGGCGACCGCCTCCGTAAAGCGCGACTCGATCTTGAAGCGCAGCGCCTGATTCTGGAAGGGCGGTACGGCGACGGTGCGGATGTGCTTCGGCATCCCGCTCTTCGTCACGGGCTCGTAGCAACCGCGAAAACCCGACACGCCGAGGGCGACGACTAAGAGCGCCGCGACGCGCGCCAACTTTCGAGCAACGATCATTTAGAGTTCTCTCCGTTCCAACTTAGACGACGGGCGAAGGCGCACGATACGACCCGCGCGCCCGCGAAGTCAAACCGACGCACCCGCGCGCGCCGCTCGCCGGATCGCGTCGGCGACGCGCGCCGTCTCGACGCAGGCGCGCACGTCGTGGACACGGACGATGTGTGCGCCGTTAAGGATCGCCGCCGTGACCGACGCCATCGTGCCGTGCAGCCGGCGGTCGGCGGGCGCGTCGTCGAGCAGCTTGCCGATAAAAGACTTGCGCGACGTACCGACGGCGAGCGCGAGGTCTGGGAACGCGCGCGCGAGTTCGGCAAATTTTGCGATCAGCTCGACGCTCTGTTCAGCGGTCTTGCCGAAACCGATGCCCGGATCGACGGCAATCTGAGAGCGCGCGACGCCGCGCCGCTCCGCCATCGCGACGCTCGCGCGAAGGCTGTGCGTCACCTCGGCGAGCACGTCAGCGACGGGCGGGAGTTTCTGCATCGTGGCGGGCGTGCCGCGCGAGTGCATGAGCAGCAGCCCCGCGCCCGCGCGCGCCGCCTCGTCCGCGACACGGAAGTCGAAGCGCAGCGCCGAGACGTCGTTGACTACTTCCGCCCCGGCGTCGAGCGCGGCGCGCACCACCTCCGACTTCGTCGTGTCAACCGAGACGACCGCGCCGCCCTGTTTCGCGAGCCGTTCGATGAGCGGGATGATCCGGCGCAACTCCTCCGATGCCGCGACGGGCTCGCTCCCCGGTCGCGTCGACTCACCGCCCACGTCAATGATGTCCGCGCCGTCGGCGATCATCGCTTCGGCGTGCGCGACGGCCCTCTCGTAATCGTAGAACTGCCCGCCGTCGCTGAAACTGTCCGGCGTGACGTTCAGCACACCCATGACGAGCGTGCGCGCGCCGAGCGCGAACGTGCGCCGTGCGAGTTTCCATTCTCGTGTGATGATCATCGGCCGGTTGCCTCACGGCGTTTACAACGAGAGATAGACGATTCGATTGAGCCACCCATCCGCGCCCGTCGCCGCCCATATGAGCAGCAAATCTTCGACGATGGTCGAAGGCGCGTAATGTTGCGGGACGACGATCAGTCCGGGGCTGGTATGTGCTGAGATGAAGCGCGCGAAATGTTCGGGCATGGTGGACTGATCGTGCGTGACCAGCACGCGCCCTTCGTGCGCGGATAGGCTTAAGACGGCCGTATCGTCTAAGCCGGAGAGGTTTGCGTCCGTCGCGGTCTGGAAATCGATGCCCGGCTCGCGGCGCAAGAGAGCCAGCACGATGGTCTGGTTCAGGTCGGCGTCTGCTTGAAACCGTGCCCTCACGGGCGGCTCGGCTCAAGCTTGCGGCGGGCGTCGGCGAGTTTCTGATAGAACGTCGGATCGGCGTCGCGCGCCGACCGCCGCAGCGCCTCGTAGTCGGTTTGCCGCTGCGCGATGTAAGCGTCAACCTCGTCGCGGTTGGCGAGGTAGTAAGCTATCGCGCCGTAAACCTGTTCGAGCGTGAGTGCTGGGAACGATTGCGCGATTGATTCGGCGGTCTGCCCGCGCAGGAAGGCATGAACAATCGAGTCCAACGAGACGCGCGCGCCCGTGATGCGGTAGGCTCCGTCTGACTGCTCAACGTAGGCTTCGCTCATACCCGTACTTTAATCCGCACGCCGCGCGTTTGTCCAAAGCGAAGGCGCGGCGAGAAACGGTGTCGCGGGCTAACGTCTCAGAAACGCAAAAGGGAAGGGTCGTTGTCCCCTTCCCTTTTGCGATGTCATGCGTGACCACCCTTACGCCGTCGCCGGTCCCGTGATGGGCGGCAGGATCGGCTTGAGCGGGTTCGCCGTGGGCTCCTTGAGCTGCGGGCGCGGCTCACCGTCGCTTGGCGGTGGCGGCTGGTCGTCGTCGAGCGGAAGCCCCGCCACGATGCGGCGAATCTGCACGCCGTCGAGCGTCTCGCGTTCGAGAAGCGTCTCTGAGAGGCGGATCATCGTGTCGCGGTTCTCAGTGATGATGTTGCGCGCGCGGTCGTACTGCTCACCGATGATGCGCTTCACTTCCTGATCGATCTTGATCGCCGTGTCTTCCGAGAAGTCACGGTGCTGCGCGATCTCGCGACCGAGGAAAATCTGCTCCTCCTTCTTACCGAAGGTGAGCGGCCCCAGGTGGCTCATGCCGTACTCGCAGACCATCGCGCGCGCGAGTTCGGTGGCGCGCTCGATGTCGTTCGACGCGCCCGTCGTGATGCTCCCGAGGAACGTCTCTTCTGCGACGCGACCACCCATGAGAATCGCGATCTGACCGAGCAGATACTCCTTCGTGTAGTTGTGCCGGTCGCCTTCGGGCAGTTGCTGCGTGACGCCGAGCGCCATGCCGCGCGGAATGATCGTCACCTTGTGCACGGGGTCTGCGTTCGGCACCTTCAAGCCGACGAGCGTGTGCCCGCCTTCGTGATAGGCCGTGACGCGCTTCTCCTCGTTGGAGATGACCATCGACTTACGCTCGGCGCCCATCAAGACCTTATCCTTCGCCAGCTCGAAGTCTGTCATCAGGACGGTCTTCTTGTTGTAGCGTGCCGCGTTCAGCGCCGCCTCGTTGACGAGGTTCGCGAGGTCTGCGCCGGTGAAGCCGGGCGTTCCGCGCGCGATGACCATGATGTCCACGTCCTCGCCCAGAGGAATCTTGCGCGTGTGGACTTTGAGAATGCCTTCGCGACCGCGCACGTCCGGGCGCGGCACGACGACACGGCGATCAAAACGACCGGGGCGAAGCAGCGCCGGGTCGAGCACGTCCGGGCGGTTCGTCGAAGCCATGATGATCACGCCGTCGTTCGACTCGAAGCCGTCCATCTCGACGAGCAACTGGTTCAAGGTCTGCTCGCGCTCGTCGTGACCGCCGCCGAGGCCTGCGCCGCGGTGGCGACCGACGGCGTCGATCTCGTCGATGAAGATGATGCACGGCGCGTTCTTCTTGCCCTGCTCGAACAGATCGCGCACGCGCGACGCGCCGACGCCGACGAACATCTCGACGAAGTCAGAGCCGGAGATCGAGAAGAACGGCACGTTCGCCTCGCCCGCGACGGCGCGCGCCATCAGGGTCTTGCCCGTGCCCGGAGCCCCGACGAGCAGTACGCCCTTCGGGATGCGCCCGCCGAGCTTCTGAAACTTCTGCGGCTCCTTCAGGAACTCAATGATCTCTTGCAGCTCTTCCTTCGCCTCGTCAACGCCCGCCACGTCCTTGAACGTGACGCGCTTCTGCTGGTTGTTCAGCAGCTTCGCGCGCGACTTGCCGAAACTAAGAGCCTTGTTGCCGCCCGCCTGCATCTGCCGCAGCATGAAAATCCAGACGCCCATGAAGAGCAGGAGCGGCGCGCAGTAGATCAGGAGCGTCCAGACCATGCCGTTCGTCGAAGACTGATCCTCGACGACCGCCCGCGGCTTGTTGGTGTTCGGGTCGAGCTTGCCCGCCTCCTCCATCAGCTTGCTCTGATAGTAGGGGTTGGACGACTCGGCGCGGAGCTGCTTGCCCTTCGTGTCCTGCGCGAGCACCTCGGACGCCTTGATCGTGATCTTCGCGATCTCGCCGCGCTGGACGGCCGCCGAGAGCGAGGCGAGGTCAGTCTTCTCGGGTCCGCCCTGGCTGTTGGAGAATGCCTTGTAGAGCAGCACGGCGCCCAAGAGTATGAGCACCCAAAAAACGATCTGTCTTGCAGTGGAACTCAAATCCTTCATGCCTCCGACGCTGATGATAACCTATTTGGCGTCCTTTGTCGCTTCCGCGTCAAGCGCCCCTCGCGCGCCGCCAGAAACCTCCGCGTCGCCGACCATTCATGTACGCCGGCAGACATAGACTTGGATGCTTACGCCACATTGCAAGTTGTGCTCCACCGACCCGCACCGCCGGACGCGCCTTTCAAGCGTCGGTGCGCCTGTGCTCGCGACTCACGCGGCTGAGATTCGCGAAAACGCAACGCCCGCTAAACGAAAACGCGAAGGACGCCGCGACGGGCGAGGGCGCTGCGATGCCGACACCCCGCGCGCCGCGAAGACATTCTCTAACCCGCGCCAGCCCCCCGACCGCCCTTCTCGCGCTCCGCGCGTCGGAAGAAAATCCGGCGACCGCGCCGCTCGACGCGACCGCCGCCCGGCAGCTCCGCCACGCGCCCGCCGCGCTCGCCCGCCAGCAGCTTTTCGACCGCGACGACGTGCGCCAGCTCCACGCGACGCAAGTCACCGCGCGCCTGCGCGAGCCACTGCCGGATCGCGCGCCGCCGCAGCGCCGGACTCGCCTCGCCCAGCAATACTTCGACACGCAGGGGCGGGACACTGTTCCCCGTGCGACCATACCCGTCCTCGGCCTGGCTCCGCGCGCCCTCGCCGCCCGCACGACTCTTCGCGTCTTCGTCGTCCAACTCCCCTGCACCCCCGTCAACGTCGCGGCTCCGTGCGCTTTCGTCCGCCGCCTCGCGCAGGAGTTGCGCGGCCTCGCGCGTGAGCGCGTCCGAGTCCGCACGCAGGAGTCCCGCGGCGCGGGCTATCGCTTCGACGGCGCGCGGGTTGAAAGTCTCCAGCAGAGGGATCAACTGCCCGCGCACGCGCACCCGCGCGAAACGCTCGTCCGCGTTCATCGCGTCCTCGCGCACAGAGACGCCGCGCGCCGCGCAGTAAGCTTTCGTCTCTGCGCGGCGCGCCCAGCCGAGCAACGGGCGAGCGAGCAGTACGTCTGGCTCGGCGTCTTCTAGCGCGCGCACAGCCCTCATTCCGCCCAGGCCATCCGTGCCGCTCCCACGCAGGAGCGCGAGCAGGACGGTCTCCGCCTGATCGTCGAGCGTGTGTCCGGTCGCGACCACCCCCGCGCCCCACTCCCGCGCGATGCGACCGAGGAACTCGTAGCGCGCGCGCCGCGCCGCCTGTTCCAGATTGTCGCCCGCCGCCCGCGCACGCACCGCCACACGCGCGCGCGCCGACTCGAACTCATAGCCCGACTCCCGCGCCAACGCTCCGACCCAGCGCGCGTCCGCCGCGCCCGACTCACCGCGCAGACCGTGATCGAGATGCGCGACCTTCAACTCGCACGAGATCAGCCCGCGGCGTCTCAACTCGCCGAGCGCCAGCAGCAGCGCCGTCGAATCAGCCCCGCCCGACGCGGCAACCACCACGCGCGCCGCGAGACGCGGCAAGCCGAGAGCGCGCCACTCCGCAAGCAGACGCCGCGCGAAAGTCGTCAGTCTCGTCTTCTCGTCACCCTCGCCAGCTTCCGGCATATCGTGAACACAAAAAGGAGAGTGCAGTATAATCACCCACAGTCAAGGTGTTATACCGCACCGCTCGGTCTAAATTATAGTTCGGCGTTATCTTCAATTACCTTAGCTG
>JBJMGS010000018.1:0-31105 GCA_045807785.1 Pyrinomonadaceae bacterium | reverse complement strand
GGCGCGCGTCCGCTGGATGATCTCGGCCTGCGAGAGCGAGCGCTTGTCCGGCGACACGAGGCGGACGTTGATGCTGCCCGTGTTGGGCGACGCCTGGCCGCCGAAGCCGGCGATGGCGAGCGTCGCCTCGACACCGGGAACCTGCTCGCGCACGTCCCGCGCGATGTGGTCCAGGATCGACTGCGTCGCCGCGAGGCTCGTCCCCTGCGGCGCGCGTAAGCTAACTTGATAGGCGGACTCGTCTTCGTCGGGCAGGAAATTGATCCCGGCGAGCTTGAACATCGGGACGATGGAGATGATGACGACGGCGCTGATGAGCACGATCACCCAGCGGTGCGCCATCGACCATTCGAGCATCCACTTGTAGGTGCGATCAATCGGACGGTAGAAGCGCGACTCCTTCGACGACTTTTCTTTGGCCTTCTCCTGGTGCTCCTCCGGCTTTTCGTCTTCGGGGTTCGTGCCCTCGCCCGTCGCCTCGACGGCTGTTGGCCCGGCGGGCAGCGGCTCCTCCTTCTTCGCCTTGATCCAGCGCGCGGCGAGCATCGGCGTCAGCGTGAAGGAGACGATCAGAGAGACCGCAATCGCCGCCGCCGAGGTGAGGCCGAAAGACGACATGAAGCGCCCGACGATGCCGCCCATGAAACCGACGGGCAAAAAGACGGCGAGGAGGCTTAACGTCGTCGCCAGCACGGCGAGGCCGATCTCACGCGTGCCCTCGATGGCCGCCTGGAACGGGTGGATGCCCTTCTCCTCGACGAAGCGGTAAATGTTCTCCAGCACGACGATGGCGTCGTCGATCACGATGCCGACCATCAGCGTCAGCGCGAGCATCGTCATCTGGTTGAGCGAGTAGCCGAAGGCGGCGAGGAAGGCGAAGGCGGCGATGATCGAAGTCGGGATCGCGATGGCGGCGATGATCGTCGAGCGGAAGTTCCACAAAAAGATGAAGACGACGATGGCCGCGAGCAGTCCGCCGATGATGAGGTGCTCCTCGATGGCGTGCAGCGAGGTCTCGATGAATTCCGACTGGTCGCGCACGATGGCGAACTTGAGATCGCGCGGCAGCGTCGGGATGACCTCCGCCATGCGCTGCTTGATGGCGGCGATGACGGCGACCGTGTTCGCGCCCGACTGCTTGCGGATGGCGAGCGTGACGGCGGGCCCGCCGTTGAGGCTGGAGATCGATCCGGGATCGACGCCCGCGTCCTCGACCGTCGCCACGTCGCCGATCTTGACGGGATAGTTGTTGCGGTTCGTGATGACGAGGTTGTTGAAGTCCTCGACCTTCGTCACACGGCTCATCGTGCGCAGGGTCATCGTCTGCGCGCCCTCGTTGACGCGCCCGCCCGGCAGCTCAAGATTTTGGGTGCGCAGGGCGTTCGCCACGTCCACGGTCGAGAGGTTGTAGGCGCGCAGGCGGTCGGGATCGACGTGGACGTTGATCTGGCGCTGGCGCGCGCCGTAGATGAAGACGTCGCCGACGCCGTTGGCGGACTGGATGCGCTTGACGATCTGGTTCTGCGCGAGGTCGGTCAGTTGCAGGATCGTGTAGGGCCCGGTCATCGAGTAGAGGATGATCGGCTGCGCGTCCGGGTCGGACTTCTGGATGACGGGCGGGTCGGCGGTCTGCGGCAGGCGGTTCAAGACGGTGTTGACCTTGTCGCGCACCTCCTGCGTCGCCACGTCCGGGTCTTTCGAGAGATCGAAGTTGATCGTGATCGAGGAGCGACCCGTGCTCGAAGATGAGCGCAGCTCGTCGATGCCCGTCGCGGTGTTGACCGCGCCTTCGAGCACGTCCGTCACCTCGGACTCCATCTCGGCGGGCGCGGCTCCCGTGTTGGTCGTGCTGACCGAGACGGTCGGGATGTCGATCTTCGGGAAGCGATCCACGCCCAGCGTGAAGAACGAGAAGCCGCCGATGACGGTCAGCGCGAGAATGATGACGGTCGCGAAGACAGGGCGGCGGACACAAATTTCAGCGAGTTTCTGCATGACTAAATCTCGTCGGACTCTTAGCGATTAGCTTTTAGCTATTAGCTGTTAAGGAATTTCTTCTGGCCAACAGCTAACAGCTAATCGCTAACCGCTCCTCTTCACTGACTCACCCGCGCGCCTTCGTACAACTTGTCGAGGTTGGCGGTCGCGACCATTTCGTCGGCGGCGACGCCGGTGATGATCTGGATCGCGTCGTTCTCCTGCTCGCCGACCTGCACGACCCGCAGGTGCGCGACGCCGTCTTGCACGACGAAGACGCGGTACGACTGCGTGTTCTGATCGGAGACGACCGCGGCAGCCGGGACGAAGACGGCTTTGCTCCCGCCCGCGCGCAGGATACGCGCCGTGGCGAACATCCCGGAGCGCAGTGAGTTGTCCGAGTTCTCGACCTCCGCCTCGACGGTCGCCGCGCGCGAGGTCGGATCAATCGCCGGGTTCACGTCCGCCACGCGACCGTTAAACTTCTTGCCGCGGTGCGCCTCGACTTCGAGCGAGACGGGCATCCCCTGCGTGATGAAAGGCACCTGGGATTCCGGCACTTGCAGTTGCAGCTTAAGTGGGTTCGTGCGCAAGACAGTGGCGATGACGGAGGCGGGCGTGACGTACTCGCCGACGGCGACGGGTCGGTTGCTCACGAAGCCGGCGTAGGGCGCGCGGATTTGCGTGTCGGTGACTGCCTTCTGCGCGATGGCGACCGCCGAGCGGGCGGATTCGACCCCGGCCTGCGCGCTCTGGATCGCCTGATTGTTCTGGCGCGCGGCGTTCGTCGCGGCCTCTAATTGCTGGCGCGCGGCGTTGGCTTGCGCCTGCGCTGTGTCGCGCTGCGTGCGGTATTGATCGTACTCGCTGCGCGCCACGTCGCCCGACTCGACGAGCGTGCGGTAGCGCGCCTCGTTCGTCTGCGCGAGCCGGAGTTGCGCCAGCGCCTGCTCGTAGTTCGCCGCCGCCGCGCGCACTTCCGGGATGTTGCTCGCGTTGAAGTTTCCGCCGGGCGAGAGGCCGAGCCGAGCCTCCGCCGCCCGCACGGCGGCGATCGCCTGCCCGACCCCGGCCTGCGCCTGCTGCAAGCGCAGCCGCGCGTCGCGGTCGTTCAGACGCGCGATGACCTGCCCCTGTCGGACGAAGGCACCGACAGAGACGGGGGTCGAGATGACCTGACCGGAAGCCTGCGATGCGACGTCGGAAGTCTCCTGCGCCAGCAGGCTCCCCGTCGCCTGAAAGTAGGAGGGCACGTCGCGCGCGAACGCCTTGGCGGTGGTCACAGCGACGGGCGGCGCGGGCGCTTCCGAGCCCTTCATCGCGCCGCCCTTGCCCGTGCCGCCCGGCGACTTCGCCGCGTCAGCCTTCGATTCGGTGCGACCGCAGGCGGCGCACAGGGCTGCGACGAGGACGAACAGGGCGAGGCACGCCGTCCGACCCCCGCGAGAATGAAGTGAAAAAGACATGATTTGCTCTTAGACTAAAAATTATTCTTTACTAAGCGGTAACGCTTGGCGGCGGCGTTCGGTTACAGATAATCGCGCCTCCCCGCACGCCGCCAAACGCACGGCTGGACGTTACGCGCAGCCGCGTCAAAGGTCATCACGGGGGAAGGTAGTTTCAGAGATATTACAGTGTCAGCCCGGTTAATCCCAAGTTGGAGGAGCGCGTACATGAGTGGTTGGATGGAAGAGAGGACAAAAAGGCTGCGCGAGTTTTTCGGCACGGGCGACAAAGAGATGATCGCGCCGGACGACGCGCGGCTCGACCTGCCGCAGGGGAGTCTGGACGCGCTGGCGCACTTCAACATCGAGTGGCACGTCGTCCCTTCGGCTGAAAGTCTGCCGCTCGACGACGCATACTTCGCGCGTCTCTACCCGACCGCCCCGCGCAACTTCGCACGCCCGCGCGAGCACGCGCCGAGCCTGCGCGAACGCTTCACGACGGGGCACGCCAAGCATCAGGGTCGCCTCGTCGGCGTGGAGACGACGCCGAAGCCGCGCTACCTCCCAGGCTTGCGGCAGTTCTACGGCACCGCTTACGGACACGACCCTTCAGCCGACCCGTTCGCGCCCTACATGGGTCGCGCCGCGATGGTCAACGGCACGCGCTACGCGCACAACTACACGTCGCTGCGCGCCTTCGTTGCCGTCGTCAACGAGGACTGGCGCGCGCGCCACCTGCTGCCCGCCGGATACCGCGCGACCGTCTGCCCGCCCGCCGTCTTCAACCTCGTCGGCAACGTCTTTCACCCCGAGTGGAGCGAGACCGAGACGCTCGAACTCGGCTTCTACCGAGACGAGCGCGGCAACGCCACCTGCTTCGCCGTTGGCTCGAACGCGCCCGGCGATTTCTCTTTCGTCGGCGAAGTCGAGGGCGAAGGCGAGTGGTCGCTGATGGGCTTTCGCGTCGCGATCCTGCCGGAATGAGGGTAATTGCGGAATGCGGATTTCGGATTGCGGATTAATAAACCGTTCTCGGTTTCCAATCCGAAATCCGCATTCCGCAATCTATCTCACCCTCCGAAGCTGTGGCGGAAGAGGTAGGACATCTTGACGAAGAAGGTGCGCCCGTTGCGGCGGAAGCCGGGCTCGAGCACGCCGTTGAAGGGGTTGTAGAAGTTGCGATTCATGTCGTCGTTGTAGCCCGCGTAGAAGGCCGTCCCGGGGTTCGGCGTCCAGCCCAGCAGGAACTGGCCGCGCACGTTCGCCGAGAGCGAGTCGTAGTCGATGCGCGCGCGGGCGAAGGTGAAGCGCGTGAACTGGTAGGTCGTGCGCAAGGAGACGATGTTCTCGTCGAAGGCGACGCGCCGGGTGTCGCGCCGCACGAGGCGATCCTTCTCGAAGCTGAGCGTCGCGTTCAACGCGTTCGTCGGCTTGTAGGTGATGTTGCCGTTCGTGTAGAGCAGGTTGCCCGCGCCCGGATCGAGCGGCGCGTTCTGCCCGGCGATGAGCGCGGCGGGGCTCACGCGCGGGTAGTTGGGCCCCGCCCCGAAGTCGAAGTCGTGCTCGCCCCAACGGTAGCCGAAGAAGTAGAAGAAATTGATCTGCTTGTTCGGCGTCGAGCCCGCGTAGGCGAAGACGTTCTTCGATCTCACCGAGTCCTCGCTCCTGCCGCCCGCGAACGCCGCCTCGCCCAGCTCGTAGGCGAAGACGCGCTCGTAGCCGCCGTTGAAGCCGGCGCGGATGAAACTCTGCCGCTGGAGGTTGGGTCCGAACTGCCCCTCGTAAGTCCAGTTCTGCATCCGCCGCTGCCAGTCGAAGTTGCCACCGAGGTAGTGGTTCATCTCCCACGAGACGATGGACGCCTTCGGCTTCGGCTCGGTGTGGTAGCCGAAGTTGATGTTGTGATTGTTCGTGTTGAGGCGGCGCGTGAAGCCGACGTCGGCGCGGTAGCCGGAGGTGCGCCCCGCGCCGTTCGTGTTGAAGTCGGTGTGGCGCGTGTTGCGGTTGTAGCTGTAGGCGTAGGCGAAGCCGTTGAGCCCGTCGCACGAGTCGTCCTCCTGTCTGGCGGCTAGTGTGCAGCGGTGCGTGGTCGTCCCCACCACCTGGAAGTCTAGCGTCGTGATCTTGTTGAAGCGGAAGCGACCGTCGAACCCGCCGACGTAGTTGCTCCTGCCGACGAAGTTGTAGCTCGTCGCGATCAAGCCCAGGGCGTTCTCTTTGCCCACGTCACGCTTGAGACGCAGGATGCCGATGGTCGCGTTCTTGCCGATGACGCGCTCGCCCGCGATGGGGAGCTGTTCGGGGTCGAAGCGCAGCTCGTTCGTAAAATCCCCCGGCGCGTTGTCCGAGGCGACGAGCAGACCGAAGGTGTTGCGCCCCCGCTTGCCGGACAGTTTCGCGGCGATGTCCGGGTCGATGATCGTGCGCGTGTGGACGATGGCCATCGGCGTGTTGAAGATGTCTTTGCCTTCAAGGAAGAAGGGCCGCTTCTCCTCGAAGAAGATCGGGAAGCGTTGGTTGGCGGTGCTGACGGTGGCGTCCGCCTCGACCTGCGCGAAGTCCGGGTTGACGGCGAGGTCGAGCGTGACGGTCGGCGTGATGCCCCACTTGGCGGTCAGGCCGAGATCGGCTTTGACCGGCTGGTTGACGAACTTGCCCTGATCGGCGACGCCGAGCACCTGCGCCTCCGAGCGGCTCAAGGTGCGGACGCGCTTGCCCGTCTCGGAGACGGTGATGCTCGGAATGAGTTCCAGCGTGCGCTCGGTCGAAACATTTTCCAGCCCCGTCAGGTGCGCCTCCTGCGCGAGCGTGCTCGACTTGTCGCGCGAGATCGGCACCCACGAGTCGATCTCATCGTTGAAGCGGTCGATATTGCGCCAGACGTGGATGCCCCACTGCTTGTCCTTGCCCGCCGTGTAGCGCAAAGACTTGAACGGGATGGCGACCTCAACCGCCCAGCCGTCCGGCGTGATCATGCCCTTCGACTCCATCACGATGTCCACGCTGAAATCAGTCCCCTGCCCCTCGGTGTAGATGCCGTCTTGTTGGACGCCGAGCGGGTTGAAGCCGATGAGGTAGGCGCGACGCTGATCGTTGAAGGTGTCGAGGAAGACGCGGATGTTATCTTCGCCGAAGATGCCGTCGCGCTTGGCGACGGTACCGCGCACCTTGTCAGGCTCGTCGAAGCAGTGGAAGGCGAAGTAGAGGAAGTGCGAGTCGTAGCCGATCATGACCTCGGTCGGCTTCGAGGGCGCGATGTTGTCGCCGGGGCTGGTCTGGTAGAAGTCCTTGAGCTGCGCGGCGTGCTGCCACACCTCGTCGTCGAGTTTGCCGTCGATGACGGGCGGCTTCTCGAAGCGCGGGATGCGCAGGGGCGCGGCCTTCTCGGCGGGCATCGTCGCCGCGCGGTTCGCCGACGGCGCGACGCTCGCCTCCGTCGAGACCTTCGCCGCGGGCGAGGGCGAACTCGACGGCGACGTGCTGCTGGTCGCCGACTTCGGATCGGTGCCCTCCGACGTCTGTGTCTGTTGGGCGCGGGCGTGTGCCGCGGCGCACACGAGGAGCGAGCAGAGCAGCAGGGTTCTTTTCATGACTGTGACCTCACCGGCGAAGGGCGTTGGGCTGCCGAAGCCCGCGCCGCTTGAAGGACGCACTTCTCCGAGGGTCTGGCGCTTCGGATCGCCTCGCACCAGGCCGTGCGTTCACACTTTCTCGACAAGTAACGACTGTTCCGGTGGGTCTGCGGCTCGGAAGCCGCGCGGGGTCGTCGAAAACTATCGCATCTTCAAACGCGCGCGCCGCGTTGAGAGTTCCACGCTTTTCGCACTAATCTTCGGAGTGTGAGCAATGTGGGCGGGGCTCCCCGCGCCCGTCGATGTCCGAAGACCCACCACGAACGCTGACGGGCGTGTAGCGAGCCGGGAAGCCCCATAAAAGTTGCGCGCGACGCTCATTCGACCCGACGAGTATCTGCCGTCCGCCGCTGCTCTACCGTGCTCTACCGAGCGGCGCGGCGGATCGTTGAAACGCGCACGCGTGCTTGTGCTCACTCGACGACGCGGCGGTAGAAGACACGCGTGAGCGTCATGCCGGGCAACTCGATTCGCATGTCCTCGACGAGAAGCCCGAACGCGTGCGCGCCGTTCAAGACGCGATCAGCGAAGGTCGCCATGAACGTGGCGCGCTCGCCATCCGCGTAGATTTTTGTAGCTGTCAGGCGCGCACCGTCTAACTTGACGTCCGTGAGCGTCGCCTCGCGCCCGTCCTCGCGACTGGTGACAACGGGTTGACCATCGTCGCCGACGCGCACTTCGATGACGTAGTCCTCGTCGATCCCGACATAGCGACCCGCATAGTCCCGCAGGTTCTGACGCGCGACAGGCTCGAAATGTTTCTCCTTGTTCTTGTACTTCTTCTGCGCGAGAGCCGGCGCCGAACAAATGGACGCGAGGCACAGCGCGACGGCGAAAAGTTTCGTTCGCATCACTTCTCCTCCTTATCCTCGCCGGGCTTCGAGGTGAGCACCTGGTGGAAGAATTCGAGGGCGCGCGGGTCGCCCGACTCGCCGAGCCAGTGGATGGCGGCGCGGCGCACCTGCGCGTTCGGGTGCGACTTCGCGGCTTTCAGCAGCAGCGGCACGGATTCTTCCGCCGGTCGCTCGCTGATGGCGTGCAGCGCCTGAATCTGCACCTGCGTGTCGGCGCTGTTGCTGTCCATGGTGTCGGAGAGGAGCGCGAGGCTGCGGCGGTCGGCGCGCTCGCCGAGGATGTGGATGGCGGTCGAGCGCAACTGCGCGTCGTCGCCGCCGCGCGCGATCTCGAAGAGCTTGTCCTCGGCGCGCTGCCCCTTCGTCTCGGAGAGCGCGTGCAGCACGGTCTGGCGCACCTCGCGGTTGCGATCCGTGTCATAGATTTTGATCAGCTCGGCGGTGGTCGCGTCCGACTCCCGCTCGCCGAGGATGTGGATCGCCGTGCGGCGCAGCTCCAAGTTCTCGTTCGCGTCGCGCGCGACCGTCGTGATCCGCTCCGACGCGCGCGGGCTCTCGATCTCCGAGAGCGAGTGGAGCACGGTGCGCTTCAGCTCCAGACTCTGATCCGCGGCGTAGATGTTCATCAGCTCCGCGATGGCGCGCTCGCCGCCCATCTCGCCGAGGCCGTGGACGGCTGCCTTGCGCACCTCGACGTCCGCGTCCGCCTTCGCCACGCGCAGCAGGAACGCGAGCGCCGCGTCCTTGTCATCGTTCTCGGCTGCGGCGTGGACGATGGCCTTGCGCAGCTCGCGCTCCGTCACGCGGTCGTAGACCGTTTGCAGGGTCGAGAGCGCGGCGCGGTCGCGGCTCTCGCCGATGGCGTGCGCCGCCGCGCGCCTCAAGTTCTGATCCTCGCTCTGATTAGTCACGAGCGACGCGAGGAACTGCGTCTCGCCGCCGAGTTGACCGAGCCAATAGACGGACGACGAGCGCACGCCGCGGTTCTGCGACGTGCGGACGAAGTTCTTCAGAATATCGTTGACACGCGGGTCGTCGTGCAGTGCGACGGCGAGCGCGGCGCGTTCGTTCAAGAGCCCCGGCTTGTTCGCCGAAGTGGCGGGCGCTCCCTCTGCCAGTCCGCGCAGGAAGCTCAGGCTCTCATCGTTCGACGCGCGCCCGGCGGAATAGACCGGGTAGCTCGCGTACTCGCGTTTGCGGTCGAGGTTATAGACCTCCATGCGCGTGATCGCGTTGCTGCCGACCGAGCGCAGGATGAAGACGCCGAGGTTGCGCGTCTCGACGGTCATCCCGGCGGCGTTCGTGCCCGTGAAGATGTAGATGCCGCCGAAGCCGTTCATGCTCCCGTGGAACTCGCCGCCGTCGGGATCGACGGCGACGCCCGGTCGCACGTCGAACGAGTACACAGTCCAGTAGGGCGTCTGCCGGTTGTCCGTGCGCGCGCGGCGCGCGGCGGCGTCGAGACGCGCGTTCAAGTCCGCGCCCTCGACCTGAATGAAGCTCGCGGGCGTCGTGCCCTTCGGCGATTGATCGGCGGTCGCTTCGGTCGTCGCCGCTGAAGTGACCAGCGCGCCCTTGCCGCTCGCGCAGGCGGAAGCCGTGGCGAGGATGAAGGTGACGAAGAGAGAGACGAATGAAGTGGCTTGACGCATCATGGATTCCTTTCAGTCGGACGCGGCCCGGCGCGTCGTCGCAAACCTTCGCGGCTCTTGAGTCCGAGCGGCGCGGCGCTCAGGGCTGCTTGAGCAGTTCCTCGATAAACTTCAACGCCTCCGGGTCGCGGCTCTCGCCGATGACGCGGATGGCGAGCTTGCGCAGCTCGACCGACTGATCGCGTCGCGCCACGTCCATCAACTTTTGCAGCGCGGCTTTCTGCCGCGAGTCGCCGAAGGCATGCAGGATCGTGCCCTTGATCTCCAGGCTCTTCTCCGAGTCATAGACGCCCGCGAGCATCTGGACGGTCTGCGGCGAGTCGCCGTCGTCGGCGAGGCGGCGGATGGCGAAGGCGCGCAGCTCTAAGTCGCTCCCGCCGCGCGCCACCTCCGCGAGCTTGGCGTGGGCGCGCGCGCTGTCCATCTCGGCGAAGGCGCGGATGATCTGCATCTTCACTTCGCGCGACTGATCGGCGTCGTAGATGCGCATCAGCTCGTCAACGACCGCCTCGCTGTTCTTCTCGCCGAGCCAGCGGATGGCGCTCTGGCGCAGCTGCACGTCGTCGCCGGCGCGCGCGGCTTCGAGCAGTTTCTGTGCCGCCGACGGGTCGTCCATCTCCGAGAAGGCGTGGAGAATCTGGCCGCGGATTTCGCGCGTGCGATCCGCGTTGTAAATCTGCATCAGCTCGTCGGTCGTCGTGTCGTCGCGCTCGCCGAGCGAGTGGATCGCCATCGAGCGCAGTTGAAGGTTCTCCGCCGTGTTGCGCGCCACTTCCAGCAGCAGCGCCTTCGCGCGCGGCGAGTCCATCTCGGAGAGCGCGTGCAGCACCTGCCCCTTCACTTCCATGTCGCGATCCGCCTGATAGATGCCGCGCAGATCGTCGATCACCGACTCGCCGCCCTCCTCGCCCAGACGGTGGATCGCCGTCCGGCGGATGCGCGAACTGGCGTCGGTGCGTGCGAGCTGGAGCAGCAGCGGGACGGCCTGCCTGCCGCCGTGCGCGCCGAGCACGGAGACGACCGCCTCCTTCATCTGCGGCGTCGTGTTGGGCGACTTCAGCATCTCGCCGACGTACTGGATGGCGCGCTCCGGGTTGTTGTCGAAGAGGCTTTGCAGCGCGATCAGCTTGATCTCGTCGTTGTTCGCGCCCTCGATGCCCTGCCTGACCGCCTGCGGGTCGCCCATCTCGACCAGGAGCGCCTTCGCATCGTCCTTCCACGTTGACTTCGGGAATTCTTTGAAGAGTTTGTCGAGCCAGCCGGTGGCTTCAGTCTTGTGCCCCTGCTTGTTGAGCGCGTAAGCGAGCCAGAAGTAGGCGGCGTCAACGTCCTTGTCCTTCGGGTAAGACGAGATGAAGGTCTGGAACTTCTGCGCGGCGTTCGGCCAGTCGCCGTTATCCAGAAAGTCGCGCCCCTCGGCGAAGACGCGCATGGCGGGCGTCGCACCTGACTGCTGGACGAAGCGGTTGAGCTTCTGCGCGTAGCCCTGCGGTAGGCCGTAGGTCGCGCGCGGTCTGAGCGCCGTCAGACTGAGAGCCGCGACGACGAGCGCGATGGTCGTCGCGATGCTGGCGCGCCGCGCGGCGCGACCCGTTCTGGTGATCAGTTGGAATGTGTGCAGCATGACGTTTTTAAGATTCCTTCTCGTGGCAAAATTTCCACTCACAACTCAGTACATCCGCGAAGCGTTCGCCACTTGCAGCATGGCGACGATGTTCTTCTTCTTCATGCGGTCGGTGATCGAACGCATGTCCTCCTGCGCGGGACTGTCCGGCAGGTTGGCGATGTCGATGAGGATCGGCTCCAGGTTGTCGAGGAGCGAGGCGACGGCGATGTTGCCCTTGCTCGCCGCCTCACGACGCAAGACGATGTTGTGGTAGAGCAGCTCGCGCGAGCGCCGCTTCTCGTAACTGATGTCGGACGTGGACGGCTCGCCATTCGCGCGCGCGTTGCGGAACGCGCGCAGCAGCAGTTGCGCCTGCTCGACGTGACGCGCCGTGCCGGAGTCAGTCGGTGCGAGTTTCGTCGAGACGGACGCCAGCTCGGTCTCGGCGAACTCGGCGGTATCGACCGCGATCTTCGGCGTCACCGGCAGATGCAGGCGCTCCACGATCCGCGCGCGACGCACCGACGCCTCTTCTTCGCGCAACTTCTCCGCGTTCAGCCGCGCCGCGCGCCGCGGCTTCTCAGCCGACGCCGTCAAGACGCGGACGTCGCCTGAGCCTTCGCGGCGCCGAGTCTCCCCCTTCGTCCCCACCTTGTCCGTCGCTTTCTCAAGTTCCTTCGACTCGACGCCCGCCGTGCCGTTCGCCTTCGCCACTTCTAAAGACGGCGCGGGCGTCGAAACCGCGTTCACGTTCGTCCCGCCGGCCTGTTTCGGATTGCTTGCCACCTCGACGCGCTCGGGCTTGCGCAGCATGACGACGCCGACGAGGACGGCGACGAGGACGAGTGCGGCAGCACCCATGAGCGCCGGGCTCAGACGCGGGAGCGCGAAGACGCCCGCCAGACGCTCGCGCCAACCGCTGGCCTGCCCGCGCGCCGCGCCGCCTTCGCGGAGAATGTTTTTGAGCGCCGCGCGCTGCGCGACGAGATTCGGCTCCGCATGGAAGGAACTGATCTGTTGCCGCATCAGCAGGAAGTCTCCGCGCGCGCGCTGGCAAGCCTGACACTGCGCCGCGTGCCGCTCGACCGCGCCCGCCTCTTCCGGTGCGAGTTCGCCGTCGATGAGCAGCGAGATTTTTTCCGTCCAATTGCAGTCCATCTTCGTCACCTACTTAACTCGCCCCGCCGCCCGCGGCAGCCGTCTGCGCCCTGCCCCAGCGTTCGCGCAAGGTCGTGCGCGCGCGGAAAATATCAACCTTGACCTTCGCCTCGGAGACGCTGAGCACGTCGGCGATCTCGCGGTAGCTCATCTCTTCCTGCTCGCGCAGGAGCAGGGCAGCGCGCTGGTGTTCGGGCAGCACCTTCAGCATGTCGAGCACGCGCGTTTTCAACTCTGCCACCTCGAATTCCTCATCCGGTCTCGGCACGTGCCCCCGGAAACTGTCAACCACCTTGTCGAAGAGCCGCAGGCGCGTCTGCCGCTTGCTCAGCTCGTTCAAGGCGAGGTTGCGCGCGACGCGGAAGAGCCAGAAGCGCGCCTCGCCCTCGGGAAAACTTTCAAAGCCCGCGCGGTGCAGTTGCAGAAACGCGTCCTGCGCGATGTCCTGCGCGGTCGTGGCGCTCGCGCCCCGCCCGCCGAGCAGACAGGCGAGGAATCGGCAGAGGCTCGGATAAAACTCAGCAAAGAACCTCGCGAACTCTTCTTCTCGGCTCGCCATAACCTCGCTACACCCCGAAAACAGACGTGCGCGGGGAAAGTTACAGATTATTTTCGTGAAGACAAGGAAGCGTCGGCGGGACGTTGGAGAAGTAGGCGTGGATCAGAGCCCCTGAAAAGGGCGACCGAAACGTAGCCCACGGCGCGAGCCGTGGGATCAAGCGCGAGATAAAAGTTGAGAGCCCCTGAAGGGGGCGAAAGATGACTGACCGGCGCGCGTGCCGAAATCTCTTTCGCCCCCTTTCAGGGGCTCTTAAAATTGTTCTCACCGCGTTGACTCACGGCTCACGCCGTGGGCTACAAATATGTCGCCCCTGACGGGGCTCGGAACTCAGTTCTTCGCCGCCAGGCCCGCGCGTCGCAGCTCCGCGTCGAGCAGCGTCTCGGCGCGGCGTGCATAATCGCGCGCGTGGCGCAGGTTGACGACCGCGTTGTAGCCGAGTTGCGGCGCGGGCACGTGACTCATCGCGGCGAAGTCTGCGGCGTCGAAGTTGTTGCCCGAGACTTTGACGACGAGCGGGCGGTCGCCGCGCTGCCACCACCACAGGCCGTCGGCGTAAGACTCGTAGGCATTGTCGATCTCGCGCTTCACGGGCGACTCCGGCAACCACGCCAGCGACTGTCTGACGATCCGCGCCGCGTCGTCGAGCATGCGGCTGAACTCCGCGGGCGAAACCCTGCCGACCTTCCCCGCCGCCTCGAACTCGGCGAGTGTCGAGGGCGCGTCCGTCAACCTTTCCAGACCTTCGAGCGCGACGAGCGCCTGGCGCGCGAGCACGGCGTCGAGCATGCGCTCGGCGCGCATCTCGGCGACCGACTCGGCGACGCCCGCGGCCGTCGTCGCGCCTTCAGCGTCCGCCACAGAGGCGCGCGCCCAGTCAGCGTGCAGGTGGCCCTTGGCGAGCAGCAGCAGCGTCACCATCTCGCGCCCGCTCATCGCGGCGCACAGGTGGCGGTACGCGCCCGGTCGCTCGCGCCCGCACGGTGCGTCGTCGTCTGCGCCGGGCGTTCCGCCGCGCGGGGCGAGACCGTGCGCCGAGGCGCGCTCGTAGAAGCGCGCGGCGGTGGCGAGATCGATCTTAAGATCGCCGTCGGGCAGCGCTTGCGCGCCCGCATAAACGTGCGCGGCGATCGCGGCACGGCGGCGCGCGTCAGTCGCGAAGACGCCCGCGTCGAGTTGGTCGAGTTCGGCGAGAAGTTTTTCGGCGCGTGCGAGCATCGAGCCGCTCAGGGGCGCGCGCGGTGGATCGGCGGCGCGCGCTTGCGAAGCAGCCGCGGCGATGAGCAGGACGATGACGAGTGGTCGCGTCATGGGGCTTGTCCTTAAAAAAAAGGGCGCGTGCGGGGCACGGAGAGGGACGAGGCATCCGCCGCGTGCGTGCGCGGCGGCCAAGTTTAGAAAATGCCCACGCGAGATCAGTCCCCGGATCATCCGACGGCAACGCGCGCGTGGGTTCGACTCTGATCTATCTGACCTGTCCAGTAAAGGTGGATTGCGCGAATAATTCCAGCCCGCGCGCTCTCTCTCAGCCGCGCGCCGCGGAGTCTGCGCGCGGCTCGACGACGAGTTTGCCGCGCAGCATGTTCATCCCGCACGTCCAGGTGAACTCGCCCGCGCGTTCGGGCGTGAACTCGACGGCGGTCGTCTTGAAGGCGGGCAGGTCGCGCGCCACGCCGAAGTCGCCGAAGACGACGCGGTCGCTACATGACGCCGTCTCGTCGCGGTAGAAGTTGAGCCTGACGGGACTCCCCGCGCGCACCACGACCACGTCCGGCGAGTAGCCGCCCTTGACCGTGATGTCGATCTCCTGCACGCCGCCCGCGCCACTCTGCGCCGCGACGCGCTCGCGCTCGCCGAAGAAATACCAGAGGACGAGAATAATCAGCGCGCCGCCTCCGACGACGACGGCGATCTCGGTCGAGTCCATGACTTCACACCTTTCCGAGCGGCGCGCGCCAGCCGCGCAGGCGCAGGCTGTTGGCGACGACCGAGACGCTTGAGAGAGACATCGCCGCGCTCGCGATGACGGGCGAGAGCAGCCAGCCCGTCAGGGGATAGAGCGCGCCCGCCGCGACGGGGATGCCGACGACGTTGTAGGCGAAAGCCCAGAACAGATTCTGTCTGATCGTGCGCACGGTCGCGCGCGAGAGCGAGATCGCCGCGACGACGCCGGAGAGGTCGCCGCCGACCAGCGTCACGTCCGAAGCCTCCACCGCCACGTCCGTGCCCGTGCCGATGGAGATGCCGAGGTCTGCCTGCGCCAGGGCGGGCGCGTCGTTGATCCCGTCGCCAACCATCCCGACTTTGCGCCCCTCCCTTTGCAGGCGCTTGATCTCTTCCGCCTTCGCATCGGGCAGCACTTCCGCGAGCACGCGCGTGATGCCAAGCGAGCGCGCCACCGCATCCGCCGTCCGGCGGTTGTCGCCCGTCAACATCACGACTTCGAGACCCATCCGCCGAAACGACGCGACCGCCGCCTGCGACTCCGGCTTCAACTCGTCGGCGACGCCGAGCAGCCCCGCGAGACGATCCGCGACCGCCACGTAGATCGGCGTCTTCCCTTCTCCGGCGAGACGCGCGGCGCGCCCGTCGAATTCGTTGACGACGACGCCACGCTCTTTCATCAAAGCCGCGTTGCCGATCAGCACGCGCAGACCTTCGACCTCGCCTTCGACGCCGTGCCCCGCGACCGCGTTAAAGCGCGTTGAGGCTGTGCCCACATTCAAGCCGCGCGCCTCCGCGCCGCGCACGATGGCCTCGCCCAGAGGGTGCTCGCTCCCGCGCTCGGCCGCCGCCGCGAGCCGCAGCAGCTCGTCGTCGCTCAACGAATCAGCGACGGCGACGACGTCGGTCAGCGCCGGGCGACCGCGCGTGAGCGTCCCCGTCTTGTCGAGCACGATGGTGTCGAGTTTGTGCGCCGTCTCTAAAGCCTCGCCGCCTTTGATTAGGACGCCCGCCTGCGCGCCGCGCCCGGTGCCGACGAGGATCGCGGTCGGCGTCGCCAGGCCGAGCGCGCAGGGGCACGCGATGATCAGCACCGAGACGAACTGGACGAGCGCCGTCGTGAAGCGCGCCTCGGTCGGCGCGGCGACGAACCAGACAACGAAGGTCACGATCGCGATGCAGATCACGACCGGCGTGAAGACGCCACTCACCGCGTCAGCCGTGCGCGCGATGGGCGCCTTCGAGCCTTGCGCCTCCTCGACGAGCCTGACGATCTGTTGCAGCGCCGTCTCGCTGCCGACCTTCGTCGCGCGGAAGCGAAACGATCCCGTCTTGTTGATTGTCGCGCCGAAGACCTCGTCACCGACCCGTTTCTCGACCGGCATACTCTCGCCCGTCAGCATCGACTCGTCCACGGCGGACGCGCCCTCTTCGACCAGGCCGTCCACCGCCACCCGCTCGCCCGGTCGCACAACGACCACGTCACCCGCGACGATCTCTTCGACCGGCACGTCGCGCTCCACGCCTGCGCGCGCGACGCGCGCCTGCTTCGGCTGCAAGTTGAGCAGGCGGCGGATGGCTTCGCCCGTCTTGCCGCGCGCGCGCGCCTCGAGCATCCGACCGAGCAGGACGAGCGCGATGATGACACCCGCCGCCTCGAAGTACACGGGCGGCATCGCACGCGCCGCCCCCGCCGCCTCATTCATCGCGCCCATGCCGTGCGTTGCTTTGTCCGGTGTCGCGCCCGCGAACAGTTGCGGCGCGAGCGTCGCGGCGACCGAGTAGAGGTAAGCCGCGCCCGTGCCCGTCGCGATGAGCGTGTTCATGTCGGCGGCGCGGTGACTGAGAGCCGCCCACGCGCCGCGGTAGAACTGCGCGCCGCAGTAGAAGACGACGGGCGTGGTGAGCGCGAGCTGAAGGTAGTTAACGCCCGCGAAATTGAGCAGCGGAAGCTGACCGTGCGACATGGCGACGACGAGCACGGGGAGCGAGAGCAGCGCGGCGATCAAAAATTTCCGGCGCAGCTCGCGATACTCTGCGGCGCGCGCTGCCTGCTCGGCGTCTGGCCCCGTGTCTCGCGCCGCCGACTCGCCTCGGACACCGGCGCGCGGCGTCTCCGGCATCGTCCCGTAGCCGGTCTCTTTGATGGTCTGCGCGAGGCGACTGCGACTCGTCGCACCCGCGTCGAACTCGACCGTGGCGCGCGAGGTGGCGAAGTTCACGCCCGCGCTTAACACCCCGGGCTGACGCGCGAGCGCACGCTCGATGCGCCGCGCGCACGCCGCACAAGACATGCCCGTCACGTTGAGATCGGCGCGCTCGACCGCAGCCGCCGTGCCGCTCGCCGGCTGCACGTCAGTCTGTGTGCGCGTTGTGACTGAATCTGGCATCGTCGTTGCCTTTCCTTCAGGTCAGACACGAAAAAGAGTCTGTAAATAAGATGCGCGGGTGTTGCCCGCGTACTGTTGAGCTACAGGACTGTACGTTTCATGTGCCGGTTTTTCGCGTCTCGGAAGAATGTAGTCCCGGCGAGTGGGATCGAAAACTTCGCCCGCGACTAGTCGCGGCTTTAGTTGATTGACGAGGGGGAATGACGATGAAATTCGAGTTGAAGAAGTTGGGCGATCAGGTGGTTGTGATTACGGGCGCGTCGAGCGGCATCGGGCTGGCGACGGCGCGTCTGGCGGCGAAGCGCGGCGCGCGCCTCGTCCTCGCGGCACGCAGCCAGGATGCTCTGCGGCAACTGTGCGACGAGATCAACACGGCGGGCGGCGCGGCGATCTACGTCGTCGCGGACGTTGGCCGCGAGGCAGATGTGCAACGCATCGCCGACGAGGCGCGGCGGCGCTTCGGCGGCTTCGACACGTGGATCAACGATGCGGGCGTCTCCATCTACGGCAAGCTCCTCGAAGTTTCGGACGAAGACAGCCGCAGACTCTTCGAGACGAACTTCTGGGGCGTCGTGTACGGCTCGCGAGCGGCGGCGCGTCACCTCAAGGGGCGCGGCGGCGCGCTGATCAACGTCGGCAGCACCGTCTCTGACCGCGCCATCCCCGTGCAGGGCATGTACTCGGCGTCGAAGCACGCCGTCAAGGGCTTCACCGACGCGCTCCGCATGGAACTCGAAGCCGAAGGCGCGCCCATCTCCGTCACGCTCATCAAGCCCGGCGCGATCGACACGCCGTTTACGCACCACGCGATGAACTATCTGGAGCGCGAGCCGTCGCTCCCGCCGCCCGTGTACGACGCGCAGGTCGTCGCCGAAGCGATTCTCCACTGCGCTGAGCATCCGGTGCGCGACATGTTCGCGGGCGGCGGCGGCAAAATGATGTCGGCGTCCGGCCACTACGCGCCGCGCGCGACCGACAAGCTGATGGAGGCGACGATGTTCGAGCTACAGAAGAGCGACCGGCCGGGGCGTCCGCGCGAGCAGAACGGGCTGCACCGCGCGGGCGGCGGCTTGCGCGAGAGCGGCGGCTACGAGGGGCACGTCTCGAAGTCGAGCGCCTACACGAAGGCGGCGATGCACCCGCTTCTTAGTGGCGCGATCATGGTCGGCGCGGGGCTCGCGCTCGCCGCGTGGCTGATGCCAGCGCGTGCGAACGGAAGCGTTAGTAACGGACACTCGACGGAGGTAGGAATCTTGTAGGCGTAGTCAGGCGGCGAGGACTCGTTCGTAGAAGGCGAGATACTGTGGGATGACGAGGTCTGTGCTGTAGCGCGCGAGCGCCGACGCGCGCGCGTGCCGCCCCATCTCGCGTCGCGCGTCGGCGTCCGCGAGCAGGCGCGCGGCGGCGTCCGCCATCTTGTCCACGTCGCCGACTTCGGCGAGGTAGCCCGTCTCGCCGTCCGTCACGACTTCCGGCACGCCGCCGACGCGCGAGGCGACGACGGGCACTTCGCACGCCATCGCCTCGAGCGCGGCGAGCCCGAAAGACTCCTGCTCTGAAGGGAGCAGCAGCACGTCCGCGACCGAGAGGTAGTTGACGATCTGTGCCTGCTTGCCGACGAAAGAGCAGTGCGCCTCGACGCCCAACTCGCGCGCGCGGTGCTCGGCGCGCCCGCGCTCGCTGCCGTCGCCCACCATCACGAGCCGCGCGTCAACGCCCTGCGCTCTCACGCGCGCGAAGATTTCCACGCAGTCCACGGGTCGCTTGACGGGGCGGAAGTTCGAGACGTGCGCGACGAGCGGCTGACCGGCTGGCGCAAGCTCGGCGCGAAGGTTCGGCATCTCGCGGCGCCTGTACTCCGAGCCGCAGACGAAGTTCGGGATGACCTCGACGCGCGTCTCGTCGAAGCCGAAGGTCTCCTCGGTCGCGCGCTTCAGGTAGTGCGAGATCGCCGTCACGCCGTCGGACTGCGCGATGCCGTAGCGCGTGACGGGCAGATAAGAACGGTCGGAGCCGACGAGCGTGATGTCGGTGCCGTGCAGGGTGGTGACGACGGGAAGTCTGCGGTTTGGCTTCAGCGACTCGCGCGCGAGGATGGCGCTGATCGAGTGCGGGATGGCGTAGTGGACGTGGAGCAGATCGAGGTTCTCGGTCTCGGCGACCGTGGACATCTTCGTCGCCAGCGCCAGCGTGTAGGGCTGGTGCTCGAAGAGCGGGTACGACATCATCTCGACCTCGTGGAAACGCACGCGCTCGTTCAACTCGGTCAGCCGGGTCGGCAGCGCCGACGCGATAAAGTGTACCGTGTGCCCGCGCGCGGCGAGTTCTTTCCCCAGCTCCGAGCCGACGATGCCGCTCCCGCCGTAAGTCGGATAGACCGTGATGCCGATGTTCATGGGAATTAGCTGTTAGCTGTTAGCGTTTAGCTGTTAGCCAGATTGAAGCCAAAAATAAAAGCCGTCAAGCCGCGCCGAATCCGGCTCACAGCTAACAGCTAAACGCCAACCGCTAAAAATAGCAAGAGGCAGGCGGCCCTCGCTACCGTCTGCCTCTCGTCTCAACTTGTCTCACCTGAAAAGGGGGACAAGTGAGCGTCGAAACTATACCCTCAACCGCCTTTTTTTACCAACCCAAATTCGTCCGGTATCGGACAGAGCGACGCCGCACGGCTGCGAATCCCGGCTAAACCGGGTATAATTATCGTGTCGCGACGTAAATTTACTTAACTTTCAGGCCCGCGCCGCGCGGCTGACTTTTGGGAATCGTCTGGAGAAACTTTTATGCCGAAAATTGATAACATCGAAGAGACCCCAAACCCGAACGCCGTCAAGTTCGTCCTCAAAGAGCCGGTTTCGAACGGCGCGGCGCGTTCGTTCCGCGACGCTGCCGAGGCGCAGACGGACGATCTCTCACGCGCGCTCTTCGAAGTGGGTCACGTCGTCTCGGTCTTCTATATGGGCAACATGATCACGGTCGAGAAGGACGAGGAGGAAGACTGGGACGACCTACTCCCGCGCCTCGCCGTGCCGATCCGCGCGGCGCCTGCCGCGACCGGGGGCGCTGCTGCCGCTGCTGCGGCGGCGACCACGGGGGCGGGGGCGATGGGCGGCGCGCTCGGCGCGGTCATGAGCGACGATCCGGTACTCGTCCGCATCAACGAGATTCTGGACGAGCGCATCCGCCCATACCTCGCGGCGGACGGTGGCTGGCTCGAAACCGTCGGGCTGAGCGATCACACGCTCACCATCCGCTATCAGGGCGCGTGCGGCAGTTGCCCCAGCTCGATCACCGGCACGCTCACCGCCATCGAAGGGATGCTCAAGCAGGAGATCGATCCCGAATTGGAAGTCATCTCCGTCTGACAGTGGTCGCGCCCGCCTTCTGCGTCGCCTTGACGGCTGCCCCGGGCGGGCGCGACGTGCCTCTCTCGTGTTCTGACTTTTCTCCGACCGGGAAGGATCGCCCCACCCCCGCACTGACTTTTCCGCCAACTTTTTGGAACGACGCGCCCGCCCACGCGTAATACCTCGCGCAGAGGTTTATCGAAGCGTCCCCGCCGTAAGTACAGGAGACAGTCACATGATCCGCACCCGTCGCCCCTTCGCGGCAGCCGTTTGCTCGCTGTCGCTCTCCCTCTCGGTCGCGGCGCAGCAACCCGCGACGCCCAAGACGAAGACGACCGCGCCGGCGCGCGTCGTAGTCGATCCGCTCGCCGCCGCACGGCGCGCCAACGCCGTCAACCTCGTCAACACGCTTGCCGATGAGTCGCGCTCTTTCCACGACGTGGCACTTCGCGCCCGCGTGCAGACGCAGGCGGCGGACGCGATCTGGGACGCCGAGCCGGAACGTGCGCGCGCGCTCTTCCGCCGCGCGTGGGACGCCGCCGAGCAAGCCGATCAGGAGCAGTCGCGCCAGCGCGAGGCCGAGCGCAACGCGCCGCCCGCGCTCGGCAGCAACGGCGGAGGCCCGCGCACCGTCGAGAACATGAGGCAGATTCAAGCCTCACGCGCCGGGGCGCTCACCGCGTCGCTGGGCGGATCGAGCTTGCGCTCTGAAGTCCTGCGCGCCGCCGCGCACCGCGACCGCGCGCTCGGCGAGGAGTTCCTCGCCAAACTTCAGGACGCGCGCAAGCAGGACGAGCGCGAGTTGAACGCCGAGACGACGGCGGCCAACGCTGCGGGCGGCGCAGGCAACAACGCCGGTGGTGCGGCGCCCATGCCCTCCGCCGTCAACCCGCACGAGACGCCGCCCGAAGACGCGCGCCGACTCGAACTCGCGATGGACTTTCTGCACGAGAACGACGCCGAGCGCGCCCTCCAGTTCGCCGGGCCGGCGCTCTCGCGGGTGAACCCGACGGTCGTCGAGTTCCTGGCCACGCTGCGCGAGAAGAACGCGGCGGCGGCGGATCAGCTTTTCGGCGCGCTGCTCGCGCGCGCGTCAGTCGATCCGATGACCGACCCGAACGGCGTCCTCATGCTCTCGTCCTACGTGCTCACGCCGCACATGAACATGAGTCTCAGACCGGGCGGCGGTATGATGACGAGCCAGTCGCAGCGCGACATCAAAGCGCCTGAGAACATCGCCGCCGTGCGCGCGGGCTTCGCCGGATTCGCCGCGCAGGAACTGATGCGCCCGCTCCCCGCCGCCGACAGCCCCGAAAGTAACGCGGCGCGCTCCGCGGCCTACTTCGTCACGGGACGGCTCCTGCCCTTCTTCGAACAGACGCTGCCCGCGGCGGTCGCCCCCTTACGCGCGCAGATGGCGGCGGTCGTCCCAGACATGCCGGAGCAGCAGCGGCAAAGCATGGATCGCAACATGTCGCGTGGGCTCGTGCCCGACGCGCAGCGCCCCGACGGGACGCAGGCGGCGCACGACGCGGCGGAGAAGGCGACCGATCAGGACTCGCGAGACGCCGCCTACCTCCAAGCCGCGTTCAGCGCGTCGCGACAGGAAGACTCGAAGGCGCGCGACTACGCCGCCAAGATCGATAACGCCGAGCTGCGCCAGCAGGCTTATGCCTTCATCGACTTCGCCACGGTCAATCAGGCGATCCGCAAAAAGGACGGCATGGAAGTCCTGCGCCTCGCACAGGCGGGCGAACTAACGAACACGCAGCGCACCTGGGCTTACACGGAAGCCGCGCGGCTCTTGCAGGACGACCGCCCGCACGCGGTCGAAGCCCTCGAAGCGGCGGCGCAGTCGGCGCGCAAGATCGACGCCGCCGACCCGGACAAGCCGCGCGCGCTGGTCGCCGTCGCGACGGAGTTCTTCTCGGCGGATCGCAGCCGCGCGTGGGAGATCATGGCGGACGTGGTCAAGGCGGCGAACGCCGCGCCGGAGTTTTCGGGCGCGGACGCCTCGATGTCAGCGCGCGTGCAGACGAAGGGCGGCAGCTCGATGATCAACTTCGACGCGCCGACCTTCGATCTGAACGGCATCTTCGCCTCGCTCGGCAAAGAGGACATGAACCGCGCCGTCACGCTCGCGCAGAGCTTCACCGGCGAGTCGCCGCGCGCCGTCGCCACCATCGCCATCGCGCGCGCCGTGCTCGGAGAGAAGAAGCCCGCCCCGCCAGCGCGAGCCTCTAACTAACCGCCAAAAAGCGACTGCTCCGCGTCGCGCGAAGGAGAACTATGAAAGGCTCCATCCTCGTCGTCGCGCTCCTCGCCCTCTCGACCTCCGTCGCCGCGCAGGCTCCCGCCGCCAAACCAGCACCAAAGCCGGGCACGAAAGCGCCCGCCGCCTACGACGCGCTCGCCGAGTCGCGCCGCTCGACCGCCGTCAGCTTGGTGAGCGCGCTCGCCGACGAGGCGCGCTCCTTCCACGACGAGACGTTGCGCGCGCGCGTGCAGGCTCGCGCGGCGGACGCCCTCTGGGAAACGGACGCCGAACGCTCGCGCGTCCTCTTCCGCCGCGCGTGGGACGCGGCGGATCAAGCCGACCGCGACAGCGCGCGCCGCACCGAGGAGGACAAGCGGCGGCAGCTCGCCAACGGCGGCAACGTCGTGCTGATGCGACCGCCCAACCTGCGCGTCGAAGTCCTGCGCCTCGCCGCTAAGCGCGACCGCGCGCTCGGCGAGGAGCTGTTGACGAAACTCGAAGATCAGCGCAAGCAGGACGAGCGCGACGCCGCCGCCAAGCTTGCCGCCGCTCAGGCGAACGCGCCGGCGCCCAACGCGCCCGCCGCCCTTAACTTCGACACCAACAACCGCCTCGAACTCGCGCGCCAGCTCCTCGATGGTGGCGACGCCGAGCGCGCGTTGCAGTTCGCCGAGCCCGCCCTGCACACGGCGACGCGCGACTCCGTCTTCTTCCTGTCAGATTTGCGCGACAAGTCGCCCGACACCGCCGACCGCATCTTCGCCGCGCTGCTCGCCAGCACCGCCGCCGATCCGTCGTCGGACGCGAACACCGTCTCGCTGCTCTCGTCCTACGTCTTCACGCCGCACCTCGCCATCTCTATTTTGCGTGACGGCGGCATCAACACCTCGTCGAGCGGCAACAACGTGCCGCCGGAAAACTTCCCCCCTCAGCTTCGCACGCTCTTCATGCAGACGGCGGCGCAAGTTCTGCTGCGCCCGCCCGCGCCACCCGATCAGGATCGCACTTCGGGCGGGCGCGCCGCGACCTACTTCATGATCGCGCGCCTGCTCCCGCTCTTCGAGCAGTACCTCCCGGCGGCGGTCGCCACCCTGCGCACGCAGTTGACGGCGCTCACGCCGGACGCGCCCGAAGAGGTGCGCGATCCGAAGAACGAGATGCTGAACGAGGGGCTCAAGAGCGACCAGCCCGACACGCGCGATCAAGTGCAGGAGGCGCTCGACCGCCTGCGCAACGCGACGACCGACGAAGAGCGCGACCGCATCTACACCGAAGCCGCCATCGTCGCCGCCGGGCGCAGAGACCCGCGCGCGCGCGAGTTCGCCGAGGACGTGAAGGATTCCGCCACGCGCGATCAGCTCCTGCCTTACGTCGATTTCAGCATGGCGCGCGGGGCGATTGAGAAGAAGGACGTGACGGAAGCCCTGCGCATCACTAGAGGCGGCGCGATGACGCATCTGCAAAACGTCTGGGCGCTCACCGAAGCCGCGCGCCTCAGCGCGAAGGAGAACCGCGCGCTCGCGCTCGACCTGCTCGACGAGGCGTCGCAGGAGTCGCGCAAGATCGACAGCGCGGACGCCGACCGACCGCGCGCCCTGCTCGCAGTCGCCTCGCTGCTCTACGAACTCGACCCGGCGCGTGTCTGGACGCTCATGCCCGATCTCGTCAAGGCGGCGAACTCCGCCGCCGACTTTACGGGCGCGGACGGGCGGCTCATCATCAAGTTCCAGACCAAAAATCACGCCTCGATCTTCAGCACGGGCGTGGACAGCTTCAACCTCCAGCCGCTCTTCCAGAAGCTCGCCGCCGCCGACATGAACCGCGCCGTCGAGCTGGCGAAGACCTTCACCGGCGAAGCGCCCCGCGCCACCGCCACCATCGCCATCGTCACCACCGTGCTCAAGAAGGCGTGAATCGCCAATCGTCAATCGTCAATCGTGAAGAGACGGCTTAGTGCCCTCCCAACCAGAACGCCCGCCACTCGACATGAGTGGCGGACGTTCTAGTCTTAGCAGCATCAAGCCACCGACGATTTACGATTCACGATTTTCGATTTACGAGTAAATGTTCATCGGGCGCGTGAGCAGCGCGACGGGGTCTTCGACGTTGAGGGCTTCGCGGACGTAGTAGGCCTCGCCCGCCGCAGCGTTGATGAGCGAGCCGTAGTAGCGCATCCGGTATTCGAGCTGCGAGAGGAAGTCCCTGCCACTGATGCGCGTCTCCGGCTCCTCAGCGCCCTCGCGATAGAACTGTGAGACGTGCGCGCGGATGGCGCGCATCTTCTCTTCCAAAAACTCCGACACGTCCACGACGAATGACGGCGCGACGAGCCGCGAGTAAACCGCGTGCGCGATCATCGGCATCGGGATTTGTTCAAGCCCCGCCTCCTCGTCGTAGCGCCTCATGCTGGCGAGCCGCGCCGCCTCGCGCGTGATGCGCGCCGTCGCCGCGTGGTCGGGGTGCGGGTCGTCCCAGTGAGAAGTTAACAGGACGCGTGGTCGCGTCTGCCTGAGCACACGCACCATCGTACGGCGCGCGTCGTCGGTCAACAGCACGTGCCCGTCTGGCTGCGCCAGGTTGAGCCGCACGTCAAGGCGCATGATGCGCGCCGCCTCGGCGGCTTCCCCGGCGCGCTGCTCGATGGTGCCGCGCGTGCCCATCTCGCCACGCGTCATGTCGAGGACGCCCGTGCGGTAGCCGAGACTCTTCAACTTGAGCAGCGTGCCCGCCGCGGTCAGCTCTGCGTCGTCCGGGTGCGAGAAGATCGCGAGCACGTCGAGCTGCGTGTTTTCCGTCGTCATAATTCTTTCAGTTAAGTCCCGCGCTCAGGTTTAACCGAAGGCGCGCGCGCCGGTCAAGCGACGCGGTGGTCGAGCGAGGCCGTGACAGACAAACGCTCTCCGCTTTTCGCGCCGCCCGAAGCAGCGTCACAAGTTTGACGCTCGCGCCGCACGGTTGATAGCCTTCCGTGTCGGAGGTCACGTCAAACCATGCGGCTCGTCGTCCTCGGCTCCGGCACGGCCGTCCCGCACCCGCGCCGCGCTTCGTCCGCACACTGGCTGGAGACGCGCGGCGGCACGCTCCTGCTCGACTGTGGCGCGGCGGCGGCTCACCGCATGGCGCAGGAAACTCTCGACTGGGCGAATCTGGACGCCATCTGGATCAGCCACTTCCACCTCGATCACGTCGGCGGCCTCGCGCCGCTCCTCTTCGGCACGCGGCACGCCCCGCAGACGCGCGGGCGGCGTAAAGCCCTCACGATCTTCGGCCCCCAAGGGCTCGCCACACTCCTGCGAGACTTCGACCGCGCGAACGATTACAAACTTTTCGAGCAGCCGTTCCCTACGGAGGTGCGCGAGGTCGCGCCGCAAGCCGCGTTCGACGTGCTGCCCGGCGTCCGCGCAGAGACTTTCTCCACGCCGCACACGCGCGAGAGCCTCGCGCTGCGACTCGCGGAGACAGAGACCGACGCGTCGCTCGTATACACCTCCGACACGGGCTACACCGACTCGCTCGCCGCGTTCGCGCGCGGCATCTCGCTGTTGTTGACGGAGTGCTCCTTCCCGCGCGACAAGCCCACCGAGACGCACTTGGAACTCGCGGAGGCGATGCGCCTCGCCTCTCTCGCCGCGCCGCGCCGCGCTCTGCTCGCGCACCTCTACCCCGAATGGGACGGCATCGATCTCGAAGCCGAGGCGAAGAAGTTATGGGACGGCGAGACGCTAGAGGCGCGCGACGGGCTGCGCCTGGAGATTTAGCGTGCAACGTTCGCGCGCGCCCGCCCGTCAATTAAACATTCATCAAGCCCGACGCACGAGACCCGACCGGAGCCCGCGATGACCGACAAGGCAGGAGAGACTTCTTATCCGCAGCGCGCCATCGCCGCGCGCGCGCCGAGGACGCAGACGCTCGTCGTGCGCGCGCTGCTCTGTCTCGTCGCTGTGCTCGCCCTCATCTGCTTCGCGCACGAACGCGCTCGGCTCTCTTCTGCACAGCAGCAGTGCGTCGCAGACACTTACAACGCCGCGAAACTTTTGGAGACGGGGAGCGCCGCAAACGCGCGGACGCCCGCCGACGCCTCCACGACGCCCGCCGCTGCCGCCGCTGTGCCCGCCGAGATCAAGATCGTCAGCTACAACATGCGCTGGCGCGGCGGCGAGGAGTTGCGCGCGATCACGAAACTGCTGCGCAACGACCCGTCCATCGGCGGCGCGGACATCCTCGGCTTGCAGGAGGTTGATCGCGGGCGCAAGCGCAGCGGGAATGTTGACGCCGCGCGGCAGATGGCTGAAGAACTGGGCTGGAACTACGCTTGGGCGGCGCCGCCGTCCGACGGCACGAAGCAGGGTGATCGCGAGGCGGGCGAAGACGAGACCGGCGTCGCCATTCTCTCGCGCCACCCGCTCGCTGAAGTGACGCGACTCGTGCTCCCGAACGCGGGGCCCGACTGCCGCCGCCGCGCGGCCATCGGCGCGACCGTGCAGATCGGCAAGGCCAGCGTGCGCGTCTATTCAGTCCACGCCGAGACGCGCCTGCCCATCGAGCGCAAGGTCGAGCAGTGGCGCGCGATCCTCGCAGACATTGACGCACACAAAGACGCCGCGCGCGTCGTCGTCCTCGGCGACTTCAACACGATCAAGGAGAAGGACGTTGCCGCCGCGCGCAAGCTCTTCACCGGCGCGGGCTTTTCCACGCCCTTCCCCGACAACGAGACGACGTGGGAGACCTTCGTCGTCACCCTCAAACTCGACTGGCTCTGGCTGCGCGGACTCCAACCCGCCAGCCACGGCATCGACCGCCGCGTCACCTACTCGGATCACTTCCCGCTCTGGATAACGGCGAAACTGCCGTGAACCGTAAATCGTCAATCGTGAATCGTCATCGGAGCGATAGCACCTTAACTTGAAAGCCCGCCACTCACATCGAGCGGCGGGCTTTCAGCTTATGGTTACGATTGACGATTGACGATTTACGGCTTGATTGCCACTCGGACTTGGTTCGCTTCGAGCGAGTTGCCGGTGGCGCGTTGGAGTTCGGCGATTGACTTGTTGAGTTCCGTTTGCGCGCGCAGCTCGTTGCCGCGGGCGGTGGCGAACGCGGTCTGACGTTCGAGGACGAGGAAGAGCGTGGACTGCCCGGCGTCGAACCGGCGCAGCTCGCTCTGGTACTGCTGCTCCGACGCCCCGCGCGCGACCGACGCCGCGCGCAGGCGCGACTCGGCGGTGCGCGTCTCTTGCAAGGCGTTGCGCACGTCCACCTGAATCAGTTGTTCGAGCTGCTCGCGCTGCGTGCGGACGCGCTCGCCCTCGACGAGCGTGCGCCCCAGTTGCGCCTCAGCGGTGCGGTTGCGCAAGGGCAGGTTCAACTGCACGCCGACGCGGAAGTTGTTGTAGCGGTTCTCGGCGAGGTTTAAGAGCGACTGCCCGTAGCCGCCGACGAGCTGCGGCGGGATCGCCTGCGCGGACGGCAGTGGCAAAGGCTGGATACCACCCGGAGAGCCGGGCAGGCCGTTGACGACGCCGATCAGTTCGTTAATGCGCTGCGTCTGCAACACGCCCGACGTGGTGAAGGGGTTGACGAGGTGCTCCGGATCGACAGGGCCGGCGAGACCAACCGCGCCGTAGCTGGCGACCAGATCAACCTGTGGCTTCGTCTGTTCGCGCGCGAGCCGCGTGTCGAGTTCGTTGATCGCGACCAGCACGTCCGACTGTTGTAGTTCGGGGCGACCCTTGAGCGCCGCATCCATCGCCTCTTCGAGCGTGGCGACGGGCGCGCGCGCGGCGTCCACCGTGTCGGTCGGGACGATGGCCACGCCCCAGACTTCCGACTTGCGATCCTCTGCGATCAGGTTCTTCAGGTTGTTCTCGGCGCGGTTCACGTCGTCGAGCGCGGAATAGACGCTCTGCTCGAAGCCGGAGACCTGCGCCTCCGCCGCCACCACATCAATCGGCGCGAGCTGCCCTTCCGAGACCAGACGCTTGTTGTGCTCGTACTGTGCCCGCGCGTCTTTCACGGCGTCGCGCTGAATCTGGAGGTTCCTGAGCGCGAAGACCAAGTCCCAGTAGGCGCGCTGCACGGCGGTGATCGTCTCGATGGCGCGCTGGCGAAACTGCGCGTCGGTCAGGCTCAGATTCTTCTTCGCGATCTCGATGCGACGGCGGTTGTCGTCGAAGCGCAGGCCGCGCAGCAGCGGCTGCGTGTAGCTGAAGGTGAAGGCAGTCGGGTACTGCGGGTTGAGCACGGCGAACTGGTTGTTCGTCGTCAGGCGGATCGAGGAGAAGTCGAAGCGGTAGCCGCCCCCGCCCTTCGGCGTCAGCCCTTGCAGGCTGAGCGTGCCGACGGCGTTCGACTGCGTGACCGTGCCGCCGGGGCCGCCCGACAGGAGACTCGCCGAGGGCTGCTCGGTACGCTCGTAGTAGGAGAACGAACTCAGGTGCGGGTCGTAAGCGCCGCGCGCGCCCGTCAGATCAAACTCCGCCGCACGCGCATTCTCGCGCGCGACCTCGATGTCCTTCCCGTTCCTGAGCGCGAGCTCAATCGCCTCGCGCAGCGCGAGCGGTCTCTGGTTGCTCATCTCGACGCCGACGCGACCGAGTTCAGGCAGGGCTTGCGGCTCGGCGCGAAAATTCGGCGCGACTTCGGGCACGCTCAACGGCGCATCCAGCGGCGCTGGTGTCGCAACCGACTCGCGCCCCGGCGCGCGCGCGGGCACAGGCGCGTTGACGGGGCGCGGCTGACCCGGCACGGTCGCGTTCAACTGATCGAGCGAGGGCACGTCTTCGAGTCGCACGGGCGCCGGGTTCGCGGTCGGCTGTCCCGGCAGCGGCGTCTGCGTCGGCGGCTGGCCCTGCTGCGCCTGCGTCTGTGCGGCGGGCTGCGCGCTCTGCTGCGCCTGCACGTCGGGCGTCGCCGCGCGCGCGTTCGCGCCCGTCGGCGCGCTCGTCTGCGGGTTGTTCGCCGACGGCGCGACGGGCTGGACGGGCGTCTGCGCCGGCTGCTGTGCGCGCGCGACATGCGCCGTGATGAGGAAGAGGAATGCGACCGCGCAGAGCGCTGCTCTCTGTATCCCTCGCACCGAGTTTTTCGTCTTACCTCGAAACATACCTGTCCCCTGAGATTACTTTCCGAACGTGCCGAACACGGACGACGCGGCGGCGGCCGTCCTGCGCCGCGCCCACGCGAAACTGCCGCCGACGCGCTCGCCCACGCGGCGGAAGACGCGCGCGTGTCCGAGATCGTCGAAGAACGAGTAGAAGACCGGCACGGCTAAGAGCGTCAGCAGAAGGCACAAGCTTTGGCCGCCGACGACGAGGACGCCGATGGAGCGGTTCGTGCCCGAGCCAGGCCCGTGCGAGAGCGTGAGCGGCAGCATCCCGGCGACGAGGGCGATGGTCGTCATCAGGATGGGGCGCAGACGGTCGCGGTTCGCCTGAATGATCGCTTCGAGCCGCTCCATTCCCTGCGCGCGCAACTCGTTCGTGTGGTCGATCTGCAAGATCGCGTTCTTCTTCACCACGCCGAAGAGGAGCAGTAGTCCGAGCCCGGAAAAGATGTTGACGGTCTGCCCCGTCGCCAACAGCGAGAGGATGCCGAACGGGATGGCGAGCGGCAGCGTCAGCAGGATCGTGATGGGGTGGATGAACGACTCGAACTGCGCCGCCAGGACCATGTACATGAAGATGAACGAGAGCGCGAAGGCGACGAGGAAGTAGTAGCCCGCGCGCCCCAGCTCTTTCGAGCGGCCGACGAGCCCCGTCTCGTAGCCCTGCGCCTTGAGGTTCATCTCGTCGGCGAACTTGTTCATCTGCGCCACCACGTCCGACTGCGAGCCGCCCGGCTTGACGTTGGCCGTCAGCGTCACCTGCCGCTGGCGGTTGCGTCGGTCAATCGCCGAAGGCCCCGTGCCCTCCTCGATCTTCACCAAATTGTCGAGACTCACCCAGCCGAGCTTCGACGAGGTGGCGAACAGGCGCGACAAATTCTCCTTGCTCGCACGCGCCTCGCCCACGGCGCGCAGGCGCACGTCATACTGATCCGTGCCTTCGTTAAACGTCGAGACCTTCTGCCCCGCGACGAGCGTGTTCAAACTCTGCGCGATGTCGCCGACTTTGACGCCGAGGTCTGCGGCGCGCGCGCGGTCGATTTCGACTCTCAGTTCGGGCTTGCCGGAGACGAGCGACGAGTCGGCGTCAACTATGTCGGGGATCGTCTTCATCTTCTCCAGCAGCTTCTGCGAATACTCCGTGAGCTTTTGCAGGTCGGGCCCGCCGATGATGTACTGCACGTC